>JAPYOC010000194.1 GCA_028278955.1 Candidatus Poriferisocius aerobius | reverse complement strand
GTGTTGGCGAAGCCGTGGGCTCTGGCGCCTCCGTTGGCGCGAGGGCGACTTCGCTTTGGGCATCCGGGGTGGGCTCCGGCGCCTCGGTAGCAGTCGGTGCTTCCGGGCTTGCAGCCTCGCGTGGGGTCTCGGTGCTTTCGAAGGCTTGTGTCGGCTGTCCGACGCTGGCGGCACCACCACCGTCGCCATTGTCGCCGCCACAGGCAGCACCGAAAAGCGCGGCCACAACCGCGAGCGCTAGGAACAGGATCACGCGTTTGCTCGTATTCACCTACTGGACCTTTCTCTCCATTTGACTCTTCTGGCTTGTTGACGAGGCTGTCAGTCGTGCTTAACCAGTCTTCCAGATGCCGGCTTCCTGTGCGCTCTGACCTGTTCACCAGCGCCGCTCGTGGGGCGGTGTTTGTGCGCGGTCGAGAAGTCCTTTGGGTACAGTCCCCAGCGTGTCCGACGAAGGGGCGATCACCGACGAGGCCATCGCCCGGTTGCGGGCTCGCATCGGCGTCGCCCAGCCGCATCCCCAGCCTCCCTGGTATCGCGAGCCCAATGCCGATGCGTTTCGCCAGGTGGCGGAGTCGTATGGCGACGACAACCCGCTGTGGTGCGATCCCGACTACGGTGCCGCCACGGTGTGGGGAGGGCCGATCGCGCCGCCCGCTATGAACGGGGGCGACACCCTCATCGGGGAGAACGAGGTCTCAGCGCTCGACCCCGACACCAGGGCGCTCCTCAAAGGCGACCCGCTCAAGGGAGCCCACGCCTACTATTCGGGCAGCTACCGCCAGTGGTGGGCACCACTTCGTCCCGGGATGCGGGTCACCCGGCGGAACGCCCTCGTCGGCGTGTACGACAAGGAGAGCGAGTTCGCCGCCCGCGCCGTCCACGAGTGGTCCGCCGAGGTGTTCGCCGCCGAGGGCGCGGTGCTGTCGGCCCAATACCGGCTGATGATCCGCACCGACCGGGGCGCGGTGGAGCGCGAGGCCGACGAGGGCGGAGGCAAGTACGCGGGCATTGACATCGAGCCTTACACCGACGAGCAGATCGCCGAGATCGCCGAGGCGGTGAGCGCCGAATCCGATCGGCGGAGAGGGGCCGAGCCCCGCTGGTGGGAGGAGGTGGAGGAGGGCGACGAGCTGCCGACGCTGGTCAAGGGGCCCATGCGGGTGACCGACATAGTGGTGTGGCACACCGGCATGGGCATGGGCCTGTACGGGGTCAAGGCGCTGCGGCTCGGCGTGCAGCAGCGCCGACGGGTGCCGGGGTTCTTCCGCCCCGACGACCTCAACATCCCCGACGTCCGACAGCGGGTCCACTGGGATCCTGAGTGGGCCCGGCGGGCCGGCAACCCGGCGATCTACGACTACGGGCGGATGCGGGAGACCTGGCTGGTACACCTGTGCACCGACTGGATGGGCGACGACGCCTGGCTGGCCGCCCTTGACGTGCAGTTCCGCCGGTTCAACTACGTGGGCGACACCCACTGGATGCGGGGCGCGGTGGCCCGCAAATACCTGAACGACGAAGGCGCTCCGGCGGTGGACCTCGATCTCTGGGGGGAGAACCAGCGGGGGGAGGTCACGTGCCCGGGGCACGCTACGGTCTTGCTGCCCAGCCGCGAGCACGGTCCGGTACCGCTGCCTGCGCCGCCGGGAGGGGCGACGACCTCCGCTGAGGCGCTCGATGCCCTGGTCATGCGATTCGAGGAGATATCGGCGGAAAGACTTCCGGGCGGTCGTAGATAAGCGCAACCAGCCCGGCGGGAACGGAAAGGAGCACCACCCATGTTCGACCTCAGCAACAAGACGGCGCTCGTCACCGGCGCGGGCCAAAATGTGGGCGCGGGCGTGGCCCGCACGCTGGCGTCTCAGGGTGCCCACGTTGTGGTGAACGACGTTGCGGCCAGCCGGGCTGCCATCGTGGCGGATGAGATTGCGGCCGCCGATGGCTCTGCTGAGCCGCTGCCCTTCGACGTCACCGACGGTGACGCGGTGCGGGAGGCCATCGCTGGCCGAGCTATCGACATCCTGGTGAACAACGCCGGTAACGCCGGGGCTGAGGCCATGGCGGTGAAGCCCTTCGCCCAAACTGAGCCGTCCGATTGGGTCGGGCCCTTGGCGGTCAACCTCGAAGGGGTCATGAACTGCACCCACGCGGTGCTGCCCGGCATGATCGAGCAGGGCTGGGGGCGCATCATCGGCGTCGTCTCGGGGGCCGGCACCGTGGGCGTGAACATCGGCGTGGCGGCCTACTCGGCCGGCAAGGGCGGCGCGGCCGGTCTGCTGCGCTCGGTGGCACTGGAGGTCGCCCCGACCGGCGTGACAGTGAACTCCATCGCCCTGGGTTTGATGTCCAACACCGCCGGGGGCGACATCACCGAGCAACTGGCCAGGGCCATCCCGACCCGGCGGCTGGGCACCCCCGAAGACGCCGCCGCCCTGTGCGCCTACCTCGCCTCTGAGGAGGCTTCCTGGATGACGGCCCAAACCATCCCCTTGGCCGGCGGCGCCATTACCAGCTAAGCGCCAATCCACCCGCCTTGTGGTGCCCGGGGTGGGAGTCGAACCCACACGCCCCCTGGGGGGCTGGGGGGTTTAAGCCCCCTGCGTCTGCCTATTCCGCCACCCGGGCCTCTCCCCACGGTACCGGGCTGGCCGAAGGGCGGCTCTCCAACTGGGGCCGCGGGCTCAGACCACGCGGAAGACGGCTGATCCGGTGGTGATGGTGCGGTTGCCGCGGCCCTCGTCGAACAAGGTGAGGTTGACGCTGATGCGCCCGCTGCGGCCGGCAACCACCTCGCCCTCGCCGCGGAACGGGCCGATCAGTCCCGGTTTCACGAACATCACATACCAGTTCTCCACCTGGATGCGGTCAGTGCCGGCGGCCTGGGTGGCCAGTTCGTGGGCGGTGATGTCGAACACGATGTGGATGGGGCCGAGGTGCAGGGCGGCGTGGGGGGCGGAGAACTCCTCGGCCAGCACGGGGAGCCGGTACCAGCCGTCGGGGCCCTTCTTGGCGCCGAACACCTCGTGCAGGCGGGGCATGTCGGGGGAGTCCTCCACCGGGATGGGCGGATTGTCCACCGTCTCGTAGCCATCGGGCACATCCCCCAGGCTCACCCCCATGCCCGCTGAGGTGGCGATGACCCGGGAGTGGTCGGCGGCGTCGACCACTTTGGATCGGGTGAACCCCATCTGGCGGCCGAAGTTGATCACCTCGCGGATCACCTCGATCCGGTCCACCCCTCGGGCGTCGTCGAGAATCTGGGTGAATGACACCACCGGTGCGGGCACCACCTGGTCGTCGTTCCAACTCGGTTCGGGGCAGCCGATGGCCAGCGGGGCGGCCATGATCCCGCCGTGGGCGTTGCGCATGTCGTGGCGCAGCGGCATCGACTCCAACTCGCCGTCGGCGAACCCGGTGTCTAGCGACGGGGTGGTCTTGTTGAGATACCGGTACGACATGAGCCCGGTCCACAACTCCTCGAAGGCATCCCAATGCTGGTCGGGGCCCACATCGCGGATGTCCTTCACCACGGCAAAGCTCTTTCTGATGGCGGACTGAGGCGGAAGGCGCTCGGCTCGCTCCAGCCTACTTGCCCCAGAAGGCGGGGGAGGTGGCGTCTTTGGGGATATCGGCGAGGGGCTCGGTGATCTCGGCCACGGTGGGGCCGTGCTCAGCGGCCAGCGGGGCGAGGGCGTCGAGGTCGAAGTTGTACACCTCGGCGGCATTGCCGGCCAGGATGCGGCGCATCGACTCTTCGTCCCGGTCGTGGAGAGCGTAGCGGATGCCCTCGCGGGTATAGGGGTAGGTGCCCTCCACATGGGGGTAGTCCGACCCCCACATCACCTTGTGGTCGCCCACCTTGTCGAGCACGCTCATCTCGTTGGGGCCGGGAAAGCTGATGCCGATCCATATGTTGCGCTCGAAGTAGAAGCTGGGCTTCTCGGGCAGCACCGAGTCGGCGGAGAAGCCCAGCTCGCCAGTGCGCCCGGTCGTCGACATCTGGGCGTGGAGCCCGTCGAGGCGGCGGAGGGTGTCGGGCACCCAGGCGAAGCCCTGCTCGGTGAACACCGCCTTGAGGCGGGGGAACCGCTCGAACACGCCGCCCATGATGAGGTGCCACATGGAGCGGTTGGAGAAGAACGGGGTCTCGATCACGAACATCGGCCCGGCCGCCGGGGAGTCGCCGTAGTCGGGCATCCCGGTGCCGCCGGAGTGCAGGGTCATCACCACGTCGTGCTCCTCGCAGGCGGCCCACACCGGGTCGTAGCGGGGGTGGAACAGCGGGGGCAGATCGGAGTTGGGGGCGATGCTGGGGATCAGCGCTCCGCCCCGCAGGTTGTGCTCGGCGATCCAGGTCACATCGGCCACGGCCTCGTCGATGTCGTTCAAGAATATCTGGCCGACGCCAGCCCGGCGCTCGGGGTAGTCGGCGCAGAAGTCCGCCAGCCAGCGGTTGTGGGCCCGGATGCCGGCCAGTCGGCGGGGGAGGTCTTCGCCGGTGGGCTGGGGGGCGATCAGCGTTCCGGTG
>JAPYOC010000193.1 GCA_028278955.1 Candidatus Poriferisocius aerobius | reverse complement strand
CTCCCAGCCCACCGCCGTCAACAACCCCGAAACGCTCCTCAACGCACTCGACATCGTGGCCGACGGCCCCGACGCCTACCGCTCAGTGGGCACCGAGCGCTCCCCCGGCACCCGGCTGTTCTGCCTGTCGGGCCAGGTGGGAGTGCCCGGCCTCTACGAGGTGGCGTTCGGCACCACGCTGGGCGAGTTGCTCGAGTTGGCCGGGGGGCCGGTGGGATCGCTGGCCGCGGTGCTGCTGGGGGGAGCGGCCGGGGTGTTCGTCGGCCCCGACGCGCTCAACATGGCTCTCACCCTGGAGGACGCCCGCGAGGCCGGCGCCACCCTGGGGTCGGGCGTGGTCACCGTGTTCGACGACACTGCGGACATGGAGGCCACCGTGGCGCGGATCGCCGAGTTCTTCCGAGACGAGTCGTGCGGCCAGTGCGTGCCCTGCCGGGTGGGCACCCAACGCCAGCACGAGGTGCTGGTTGAGCTGCAAGCCTCCGGTCGGCCGTTGGCCCCTGAGCGGGCCGAGCTCATCGACGACATGGCCCGGGCCATGGCCGACGCCTCCATCTGCGGGCTGGGCCACACTGCGGCCTCCGCCGTGCGCTCCGCTTTGGCGCTGGGCCTGATAGGAAAGAGCCCGTGAGCCCTGCTGGCACCGAGACCGCCGTCGCCATCCGGGTGGACGGCCACGAGGTGGCCGTGCCCGAGGGCGCCACCATTCTGGATGCCTGCAACGCCGCCGGAGTGCAGACCCCCACCATCTGCTACGGCCCCACCCTCACCCCGGTGAACGTGTGCCGGGCGTGCGTGGTGGAGCTCGACGGCAGCCGGGCACTGATCCCTTCCTGTTCCCGGGCGGCTGAAGGGGGCATGGTCGTCCACACCGACAGCGAGCGGGTGCGCCACAGCCGCAAGATGGTGCTGGAGTTCCTGGCCACCGGGGTCGATGTGTCCCAGGCTGACGAGCTGCGCCAGTGGGCCGAGCATTACGGCGCCGAACCCGACCGCTACGTCCCCGGCGGCGCCACCATGGACGAGCCGGTGCGGGTGCAGGACAGCCTCTACATCCGCGACTACGACAAGTGCGTGCTGTGCTACCGCTGCGTGGAGGCCTGCGGCGACGACGCCCAGCACACCTACGCCATCTCGGTGGCCGGCCGGGGCTTCGGCGCCCGCATCTCCACCGAGTTCGACGCCACCCTGCCCGACTCGGCCTGCGTGTACTGCGGCAACTGCGTGGCCGTGTGCCCCACCAACGCCCTCCAGTTCAAGACCGAGTACGACCGGCGCGAGGCGGGCGACTGGCGCCCCGAAGACCAGACCGTTACCCAGACCGTGTGCTCCTACTGCGGCGTGGGCTGCAATTTGGAATTGCATGTGCAGGACAACCTTATCGTCAAGTGTACCTCTCCCGACGACCACGACGTCACCCGGGGCAACCTCTGCATCAAAGGCCGCTTCGGCTGGAACTACGTGTGAGGTGGCGTAGCATGCAGGCGCGGCACTTGGGCTCACTATGCCACGGGAGGCATTTGCTACCACAGGGATCAATAGGATAGGCTGAAAGTTGTTTGAATAATATGACTGCTATTGATATCAATTCGACCGGGACAGAGCTGTTGACCGCCGACGACTTGCTGCGGTTGAGCGATCAAGGCGTGCGGGGCGAGCTGGTGCGGGGAGTGCTTCACGAGACCATGGCCGCAGGACACCGACACGGCAAGATCGCGGTCAACGTTGTCATGGAGCTGGGCGCCTTTGCCAGGCCCAGGAAGCTGGGCGCGGTGGTGGCCTCCGATTCGGGCGTGTGGCTGGAGCGCGACCCCGACACCGTACGCGAGCCCGATGTGGCCTTCACCTCCGCAGAGAAGATCCCGCTGGACGCGGAGATCGACGGCTACGCCGAAGTCGTTCCCGACCTGGTGGTAGAGATCATCTCGCCCCGCGACAGCCGCCGCTGGGCCCGCGACCGGGCGCAGATGTGGCTCGAATACGGTGCCCCGCTGGTTTGGATCGTCCACCCCGACACCCGGACCATCGACGTGTACCGCCCCGGCACAGCCGCCGCGACCCTGCATGAGAGCGACTCCCTCAACGGCTACGAGGTCCTCCACGGCTTCACCTGCCCCGTCAGCGCCATCTTCACCTGAAGCCCTCGGCAGGGCGGCAATTGGCGTGCCTGGCAAGAACACCGACCAACCGTCCTCCTCGGCCACTGCTTCTGGTCTGCCCAACTGCCAGGAGTCCGCCAAGAGCCCGTGCAGCCGGTTTCGCTCAATCAGCGCAACCTGGCTGCCCCGGCGCTCGATCCCGGCCGACTTTCCGGCCTCGGCCGCGTCATGTAGGCGTCTAACGCCCGGCCGATCGTTGTGCGAACCCGGCGTTTGCGAGAGAATCAGAAGCGATGACTGCTACAAAACTCGACGGCGAAATGCTGTCAGCCGAGATCAAAGAAGGACTGCGAGAGCGGATCGCCACACTGTCTGAGATGGGCAAGACCCCAGGACTGGGCACGCTGTTGGTGGGCGACGACGGGCCGTCGGCCAACTACGTGGCCATGAAGCACCGAGACAGCGAGGAGCTGGGCATGGGCTCTCGGGAAGTCCACCTGCCCGCGGACGCGACCCAAGACGAGGTCGATGCCGTGGTGGACGACTTCAACGCCGATCCGGCGGTGGACGCCTACATCATGCAGTACCCGTTCCCCGGCCACCTCGACTACGAGGCCGCCCTTCTGCGGGTGCTGCCCGACAAGGACGCCGACGGTCTGCACCCGGTCAACCTGGGGCGGCTGGTGCAGGGCGTGGACGCGCCGCTGGCCTGCACCCCTCGGGGCATCCAACTGCTGCTGGAGCGCTACGATATCCCCATCGCCGGACAGCATGTGGTGATCATCGGCCGGGGCCTCACCATCGGCCGCCCGCTGGCCAACCTGCTGTCGCTGAAGCGGCCCAACGCCAACGCCGCCGTCACCGTGGTCCACACCGGGGCGGGCGACATCTCCCGCTATACCAGTACCGCCGACATCCTCATCGCGGCGGCCGGGGCGCCCCGCATGGTGCAACCCGATCTGATCAAGCCCGGCGCCGCGGTGGTGGCCGCCGGGGTGAGCTTCGCCGACGGCAAGCTGGTGTCCGACGTTGACGACGCCGTGGCCGAGGTAGCGGGCTGGCTTTCGCCCCGAATCGGCGGGGTGGGGCCGATGACCCGTACCATGCTGATGTCCAACACTGTGGCCGCCGCCGAGCGGGCTGTGGGCTGAGGGCCCCGGCCGGCGGGCGAAGCCCCTTCCATACAGCACTGTCAGTACAGCAAGAATCAGCAACAACCAGAAAGCACCGATATGGCCGACGCCTACATCATCGACGCAGTTCGCTCCCCCATGGGCCGCTTCGGCGGCGGGCTGAGCCACCTGCATCCGGTCGACCTCGGCGCCGACATACTGGGCGGATTGATCGAGCGCACCGGCGTGGACCCCGCCGCGGTGGACGACTGCATCATGGGCTGTGTGGGCCAGATCGGCGCCCAGGCGTTCAACGTGGCCCGCAACGCCTGGCTGTCGGCCGGGCTGCCCGAGCACGTCCCCGCAGTGACCATCGACCGGCAGTGCGGATCGTCGCAGCAGGCCGTCCACTTCGCCGCCCAGGGGATCTTGTCGGGCACCCAGGATCTGGTGGTGGCGGGCGGCGTGGAGGTGATGAGCCTCATCACCCTCAACAGCCAGGGCGACGTGGGCCCCGATCTGGGCATGCGCTATCCCTTCGACGGGGACGGCTGGGCCGAGCGTTTCGGCGACGAGGAGGTCCACCAGTTCCGGGGCGGCAATATGATCGCCAAGCGGTGGGGCGTGACCCTGGAGGACATGAACGCCCTGGCCCTGCGCAGCCACCAGAACGCAACCCGGGCCTGGGAAGAGGGCCGGTTCGACCGCGAGGTTCTGGCCGTGGGCGACTGCGGCCGAGACGAGGGGATCCGGCCCGACGCCTCCATGGAGAAGATGGCCAAGCTGCGCCCCTTCTCCGAGCACGGGCCGCTGACCGCGGCCAACTCCAGCCAGATCACCGACGGATCGGCCGCGCTGCTCATCGCCTCGGAGAAAGCGGTGGCCGAGCACGGTCTCACCCCGCGGGCCCGGGTCCACGCCATGGCCGTGGTGGGCAGCGACCCGGTCCTGATCCTCACCGGCCCCATACCCGCCACCGCCAAGGTGCTGGAGCGGGCCGGCATGGGACTGGACGACATCGACCTGCTGGAGTGCAACGAGGCCTTCGCCTCGGTGGTGCTGGCCTGGGCCAAGGACACCGGGGTGGACATGGACAAGGTGAACGTGAACGGCGGGGCCATCGCCCTGGGCCACCCCCTGGGGGCCAGCGGGGCTCGGATCATGGCCACCCTGCTCAACGAGTTGGAGCGCGCCGGCGGCCGCTACGGGCTCCAGACCATGTGCGAGGGCGGCGGGCTGGCCAACGCCACCATCATCGAGAACCTGGCTGCTTAGCGGCACGAGACCACCGACACAGACACCCGAGGAGACCGCCGACAACATGGGCATCCACATCGACCACATCTCGCTTCTGGTGAAAGACCTGGCCCAGGCCGAACAGGACTGGCGCCAGATACTCGACGTGCTGGCGCCGGGCCACACCATAAAGGTCACCCGGGGGGCGGGGGCCGACGACATGGACGGCACCCCCATGGAGTGGGTCACGTTTCAGAACCCCGACCCCACCGGCGTGTCCATCCAGCTCTGGTCGCCGGCCGAGCCAGGACACTGGCCCGACAAGGTGCTGGCCAAGCGGGGCGAGTACGTACACCACATCGCCTTCTGCTCCGACGACTTCGACACCATGATCGACGGCGTGCGGGAAGCCGACATCCCCCTGGTTATGGATGAGCCCAGCAATCCCGACAGCCAGCCGTGGCTGAAGTGGAACTTCATCCCCCCCGACAAGGCCCACGGGCCGCTGATCGAGTTGGCCACCCGGTACCTGTCGGTGGGCCAGGAGTGGCTCCCCCACCCCGACAACGCCGAGAACCAGCCCCTCGCCGACGAACTCCACAGTCGTTTCGCCGGCTAGCCAATCCGCGGGGGCAGAGGCGACATGACCGACTCACCGGTGGCCATCACCATGCCGGTGGAAGACGGGCTTCCCGTCGGATGGCTCGCCGACCTCGTAGTCGAAGCCGAGCGCGTCGGCATCGACACCGCACTGGTGGGCGAGGTGGCCGGCCCCGAGGCGTTCGCCACCCTCGGCGCCATGGCCGCCCGCACCGAGCGCATCCGGCTGGGCTCGGGCATTGTGGCCGCCTACACCCGTTCCCCCGCCCTCACCGCCATGGGTTTCGCCACGCTGGCATCGCTGGCCCCCGGCCGGGTGGTGGCCGGCATCGGGGCCAGCAGCCCGATTGTGGTGGGGCGCTGGCACGGCGGCGACTTCGAACGGCCCCTGGCCACCGTGCGGGAGTTCGTCGGCCTGCTCGGGGCGGCGCTGGCCGGGGAGAAGCTGAACCACGACGGCCCCCGGTTCCGGTCCGAGGGATTCCGGCTCGACCTGCCCCCGGTTGAAGTGCCCATCTGGCTGGGCGCCATCAACCGCCGAATGCTGGCCCTGGCCGGCGAGGTCGCCGACGGTGTGTTCATGACGTGGTGCCCTCCCTCGGAGGTGGCGCCCAAACGCGAGATCGTCGATGCTGCGGCCGCCGGCGCCGGACGCAACCCCGACGACGTGGCCACCGTGCTGTCGTTTTGGGCCTACGCCGGCCCCGATCCCGGACAGGCCCTGGAGCGGATGCGCCGCCACGTGCTGGCCTACGCCATGGTCCCCACCCATCAGCCGGCATTCACCGGCACCTTCGACAACCTGCCCGCCGCGGCCGAAGCCTGGCAGAGAGGCGACCGGGCCGCGGCTCTGTCGCTGGTGCCAGACGAGGCCGTGCTGGCCCAATGCGCCCTCGGGCCCGAGATGCTGGCCGAGCGGATCGGGGCCTACCGGGCGGCCGGCGTGGACCTCCCCGTCGTGCTGCTCACCGGCGCCCGCTTCGGCGACGAGGTCGGGCCACAGGCCACGGTGGACGCGATTCGAAGCATGTCCGGATGAGCCTCGGCACCGACGGGGCGGCCCGAGAGCTTGACCGCAACCGCTGGCGGTGGTTCCATCAAGGCCGCGCCCTTGAACCCGTGGGCGAGCGAAGCGCTGTCGAGAGGCCTCACCAATGACCAAGTGCGATGTAGTCGTCATCGGCGCCGGAGCGGCCGGGCTGAGCGCCGGCGCCCTTCTGGCCGCCGAGGGCAAATCGGTCACCCTCTTGGAGCGCTCGCCCTTCCTGGGGGGCCGGGCGCTGGCCGCAGACGACGACGGTTTCAAAGTGAACTTGGGCGGGCATCTCATCGAAGACCCCGGATCGGGGCTGACCAAGGTGTTCGAGCACGTGGGCAAAGAGCTGATCCACGGCGAGGTGTCCCACGACATGCCCATCTGGGACAACGAGACCCAAACCTGGGGGTCGATCCGCGACCGCTACCCCGACAAGGCCGAGGTGAAGAAGGTCATCAAGGCCATCACCGACAGCACGTGGGACGAGCTGGAGGAATGGGACGACCGCCCCATGCGGGAATGGCTGGCCCAGCACACCTCTGATCAGGGGGTGTACGACCTCTACGAGTTCATCGCCGTGCTGGAGTGCATGACCGACGAATGGTACGACCACTCGGCCAGCGACAACCTGTGGGTGCGCAAGATGCACTACGAGGAGAGGCACATGGCCGCCTACTCCTGCTGGCCCGGCCAGGGCTGGGACGGCATGTGGCAAGACCTGGCCGACGGCTTCACCGAGCACGGCGGCGAGCTGCGGATGCAGACCCCGGCCGGCCGGGTGCTGATCGAGAACGGGGCGGTGGCAGGAGTGTCCATCCCCCATGAGCCCAAGGTGCCCAACGACTTCGACGTCGGCGAGGTGATCGAGTGCGACGCGGTCATCTCCACGCTCCCGGTGTGGAACGTGTTCAACGTGGTGCCCGAGTGGGAGCTGCCCGGGTGGTACACCAGCCAGATCCGCTACCTGGCTCAAGACCAGTACCGGGTGACCATGCTCAACCTCTACTTCGCCACCGAGGAGCCGGTGACCATGTTCGACTCCCGGGAGCTGGCCACCTGGCTGGCCACCCCCCACAGCCCCACGCCGGGCTACATGTACGACCAGGCGGCCATGGACCCCAACGGCATTCCCGACGGGCTTCACCTGTACTGCACCGGCGGCATCGTCCCCGGCTCGCGGGGCCGAGACCGCCGCTACATAGAGGACATGTACGACCGCCTCGAACAGGGCCTGTATGTGATGTACCCCGGCCTGGCCGAGCATGTGTGGAAAAGACGGCTGCTGGCTTTCGACCCGGCCTTCGGCGTGGTGCAAAAGCCCATGCTGGTGGGCAAGTTCCGACCCCATTGGCGGGCCCCCACCGTGGACGGCCTGTACTTCGCCAGCGAGACCTTCCGCAGCAGGGGCATCGGCACCGACCGGGCGGCCCGGGCCGCCCTCACCTGTGTGGAGGACATCTTGGCCCGGCGCATCTCTGCGTTCGGCGACGGCTGGCGCTACTGAACACCGATAACACTGAACACCGGCAACAAGGAGCAGACAACCGCATGAAGTTCACCCTCACCGACGAGCAGCAGATGTTTCAGGAGACGGTCCGCAACTGGGTCGACAAGGAATGCCCCAAAGACGCGGCCCGAGACTACGAGGCCCAGGAGTTCGAGTACCCGTTCGAGCTGTGGGACAAGATGTCCGAGGCCGGGTTCCACGCCATCGGCCTGCCCCCCGAGCTGGGCGGCCAGGGCGGCGATGTGGTCACCCAGATGATCCTCACCCGGGAGCTGGCCCGCTCGCTGGCCGGGCTCACCTGGATATTCGGCATCTCCTCGTTCTGCGCAAAGTCGATCGACAAGTTCGCCTCCGAGGTTGCCCGCGAGGAGCTGATCCCCCAGCTGGCCGAGGGCGGGCTGCGGGTGGCCATCGCCGTCACCGAGCCGTCGGGCGGCACCGACCTCATGGGGGCGATGCGCACCCGGGGCACCAAGGTGGACGGCGGCTGGAGCATCACCGGCCAGAAGATCTGGTCGACCGCGGCCCACGTCTCCGACTACCTGTTCTTGATGGCCCGCACCGAGGACGTCCAAGACAAGCCGGCCCGGGGGGTCACCCTGTTCCTGGTGAAGAACCCCGCCGAGGGTTTGGAGTGCCGCCAGATCCCCAAGGTGGGCATGAAATCGGTGGGATCGTGCGAGGTGTTCCTCGACGACGTGTTCGTGCCCGACGAATATGTGGTGGGCCAGCCTGGTCAGGGCTTCTACCAAATGCTTTCCACCCTCAACAACGAGCGGATCATGGTGGCCGCCCTGTGCACCGGCATCATCGACGGCTGCATCGAGGAGACCCTCAGCTACCTCGCGGAGCGGGAGGCCTTCGGCAAGAAGATCGGCTCGTTCCAGGTGTGGCACCAGAACCTGGCCGACATGGCCATGATGCAAAAGCAGGCCGAGCTGATGACCTACTACGCAGCGTGGAAGTCGGAATCGGGCGAGGACTGCGGCCGAGAGGCCAACATGGCCAAGGTGGTGGCCTCCGAATACGCCGGGAAGTGCTCCGACACCGCCATGCAGGTGCTAGGCGGCATGGGCTATGCCCTCGAGACCCATCCCCAGCGCTACTGGCGCGACAGCCGCCTCTACCGCATCGGGCCCATCACCAACGAGATGGCGCGCAACAGCATCGCAGAGACCTTCGGTCTCCCCAGAAGCTTCTAGTGGCCAAGCCGTTGAACAGCCGGGTGGCGGTCGTCACCGGCGCGGGTCGGGGCATCGGGCTGGCGGTAGCCGCTCGGCTGGCCCGTGACGGGGCCGCGGTGGCGGTGAACGACGTGGACGGCGACATGGCCCACGAGGCGGCAACGGCCATCGCCGCCGCGGGGGCCTGGGCAGTGGCCGCTCCCGGTTCGGTGGTCGATCTCGACGACGTAGCCGCGATGCTGGAGGCCGCTCGAAACTCTTTCGGCCGCTTGGACATCCTGGTCAACAACGCCGGCATCACCGCCGACGCCATGGCCCACACCATGACCGACGAGCAGTGGAACCTCGTCTGCGACGTCGCCCTCAAGGGCACGTTCAACCTGTGTCGAGCCGCCTTGCCGCTGCTGCGGGGCAGTCGGGACAACCCTCCGGTCCACCATCGCAAGGTGGTGAACATGGCCTCCATCAACGGCATCTACGGCATCGCGGGGAACGCCAACTACTCGGCGGCCAAAGGAGGGGTGATCGCGCTCACCAAATCGCTGGCCCGGGAGTGGGCCCGACACCGCATCAACGTCAACGCAGTGGCGCCGGGCTACATCGCCGGCACCCGGCTGACCGGCGCCCGCGACGACAACACCGGCTTGGGCATCCCCGAGGCAGTCATCGAGCGCATCGAGGCCCAGATCCCCATCGGCCGAGCCGGAACTCCAGAGGACGTGGCCGGCGCCGTCGCTTGGCTGGCGTCGCCCGACTCCGACTATGCAACCGGACAGGTGATCGAGCTCCACGGAGGACGAGAGATGGTAGAGCTGCTGTGAGCGCCGAGAAGCTGAGCACGCTGGAAGCAGCGGCCGCGCTGGTACGCGACGGCGACACCGTGGCCATTCAGAACATGGCCACCCAGGCTGCGCCCATGGCCCTGGTGCGGGAGCTGATCCGCCAGGGCCGACAAGACCTGGGGGTGGTGTGCTTGGTGGGCGGGATCCCAGTGGACTGGCTCGCCGCCGCGGGGGCCATGACCCGACTCACCGGCGCCGCGGTGTCGATGGAGCAGTTCGGCTTGTGCCAGCGTTACCGCAAGGCGGTGGAGGCCGGCGCGATCCGGGTCGAAGAGCTGTCGGAGACAGCCCTCAACGCCCGGCTGGGGGCAGGGGCCCGCAATCTGCCGTTCCTGCCCACCCGAGGGCTGATCGGCACCGATCTGATCGACGTGAACGACAACCTGGTGATGCTGGAGGATCCGTTCGGCGGACCCTCCGTGGTGGCGTGCAAGGCGCTGGTGCCTGACGTGGCCCTGGTCCACGCCCACAAAGCCGACCGGTTCGGCAACATCGGCTGCGAGCCGACTGCGCTGTGGCCCGATCTCGGGATCATGCCCAAGGCCGCCACCACCGTGATCGTCACCGCCGAGGAGATCGTGGACTCCGAGGTGCTGCGGGCCAACCCCGACCGCACCGTGCTGCCCGGCTTCATGGTGGACGCAGTGGTCGAAGCGCCCTTCGGCGCCCACCCCACCTCGTTCTACCCCCGCTACGGCTACGACACCGCCCTGCACATGGAGTGGATCGGCGCCGCCCGCGACGACGAGGCCATGGACCGGTTCATGGCCAACTACGTGACCGGCCCCGCCGGCCATGCTGCTTACTTGGAGGCAGTGGGCGGCGCCGAGCGCCAGACCGCCCTGAAAGCCTGGGAGCAGGCGTGAACCCGCTCTTTGGACGCAAAACACCCGGCGCCCAGACCTCGGAGGCAACAGGATGAGCGACTGGCGCAACAGCACACCGGCGGACGACTGGACCATCGATGAGCTGATGATCGCACGCCTGGCCGCCTGCTTCGCCGACGGCGATCAGGCCTGCAACGGCATGGCCTCGTTCGTTCCGGTCAGCGCCTTCTGGCTGGCCCGGCTCACCCACGCCCCCGACCTGGTGTGGCTGGCCGGAGCGGTGGGACTGGAGCCCCGGCCCGACCGGGTGCCGGCCTCCACCCTGGAGGCCCCGCTGTGGCGCGATTCCATCATGTACGTGGAGCAGTACGGCGACTTCTGGACCTTCGCCCTCAACGGCCGGTGGCTCACCAAGTTCTGCGTGGGCGCAGCCCAGCTCGACCGCTACGGCAACGGCAACAACTCGGTGATCGGCGCCGACTACCACACTCCCCGGGTGCGCCTGCCGGGCACCGCCGGGCTGGGCGACATGGGCTCCATCGGCAAGGCGCTCTACTACTGGAACCCCAACCACAACCCCCGCTCGCTGGTGGAGCAGGTGGACTTCATCTCCTGCGCCGGCTACCTCGGAGGCGGCGCCGAGCGGGTCGAGGCGGGCCTGGAGGGCGGACCCGAGCTGGTGGTCACCAACCTGTGCGTGCTGGACTTCCACCCCTACACCCGCCACATGCAGGTGGCGTCGCTGCACCCGGGTGTGACCTTTGAGCAGGTGCAGGAGGCCACCGGCTTCGAGCTGCCCGCCCCTGCCGGGCCGATTCCCGCCACTGCGGTCCCCACGGTGGAGCAGGTGCGGTTGATCCGCGAGGTCATCGATCCCGACAACATGCGCCGCCGGGAGTTCGGGGGATGAGCCACCGAGCTGTGCGCAGCGACACGGCGCCTGGGCCACTCGGAGCCAGCCGGTGAGAGACCTCGAGATCGGCGTCCCGGGCCAGATCATGCCCCCGGCCCATCGGGCGGTGGAGCTGGGCCGCAAGGCCGAGGCCGACGGCTACGACGCCCTGTGGTGGCCGTGCCATCTGATGGGCTGGCACCCCGACTCCATCTGGACCCCGGACATGAGCCCGCTGGCCGCGGTGCAGCCCAGCGGCCACGTGTACTTCGACCCGCTGCTGATGATGGGCGCGGTCGGCGCCCAGACCGAGACCATCAAGGTGGGGGCGGTGGTCACCGACCTCATACGCCGCCACCCGGCCATGGTGGCCAACATGGCCCTCACCCTCGACCACCTGACCCGGGGTCGGGCCATCTTGGGCCTGGGCTCGGGCGAGCGCATGAACGTGACCCCCTACGGCATGGACTTCGACCACCCCGTCGGCCGCTTGGAGGAGGGCATCGAGATCATCCGGGCGCTGTGGGGCGCCGATGGGCCCATCGACTACGAGGGCAAGTTCCACCAGCTCGAAGCCGCCGTGCTGGGCCTGTCGCCCTACGGCGACGCTCCCCCGCCCATCTGGACCGCCGCCCACGGCCCCCGGATGCTTCGGATCACCGGGAGGCTGGCCGACGGCTGGCTGCCCACCAAGCTGGCCCCCGACGTGTACGCCGACTCGCTGGCTGCGATCCGCCAGGCGTCGGCAGAGGCGGGCCGGAGCGCCGATGCTGTGACCCCCGGCCTGCTGGCCTACGTGCTGGCCGCCCCCGACGAGGCCACGCTGCGCCGCATGCAGGAAGCCCCGCTGCTGCGGGCCATCATGGTGATGCTGCCTCCCCAGATCTTCCGCCAGCTCGGCGTGGAGCCGCCCGAGGGGTTCCACGACCTGATCCCCGCCTCGGTGCCCCGGGCGCAGGCCGAGGCCATCATCGACGGCATCCCCCCCAAGGTGGTGGACTACTACTGCTTCTGCGGCACCCCCGAGCAGATCGCCGAAGAGGTCCGCACCTACTGCAATGTCGGTCTGCGCCACCTGATCATGTGGAACGTCACCGCCTTCGGCGACCCCGAGCTGGCCGGATGGTCGTTCAAAGCCATGCGCAAGGTGAAAGACATCCTGAGGTCTGAGGGATGAGTGCTAAAAAGCCGCTCCCCGACCCCCTCGAGACCGTCGAGAGCTACTTCTCTGCCCTCAACGCCGAGGACTGGGAGCTGATGGCTTCGGTGCTGCACCCCGATCTCGACTTGATCCCGTCTGGGTCGCGGCCCCGAGCCGGATCCGACAAGGCCATCGCCATGTTCCAGAAGATCTTCGAGCGGTTCCCGGTCCACCACGACAGCCCTACCCGATTCCTGCACGCTGGCAGCACCGTAGTGGCAGAGATCGCGTTCGCCGGTTCCACGGCCGATGGAACCGAGGTGTCTTTCGACGCGATCGACATCTTCGACCTAGAGGACGGCCGCATCCGACGCCTCTCCCAGTGGTTCGACACGGCTGCCCTCGCGGCCATTCTGGGGCGCTGATGGCCGCTGCCGGCCGGTGCAGCAGGGCCTGCGCTCTGCTGCACGGCCACCGGTGACTGCGATGCGCGCCTCGGCAATCGAAGTCACCGGCTTGTGCAAGTCCTACGGTGCGAACCAAGCCGTCGCCGGGGTGGACCTCCAGGTCAAAGAGGGCGAGATCCTGGCCTTTTTGGGGCCGAACGGCGCGGGCAAGACCACCACCGTGGAGATCCTGGAGAGCTTCCGAACCCGGACGGCTGGAGAGGTGTCTGTCCTCGGCCAAGACCCGGCCACGGCCGGGCTGGATTGGCGGGAGCGAATCGGGATCGTGTTGCAGGAGTCCCAGCCTGAGGCGTACCTGACCATCGCCGAGACGGTGTCCATGTGGGCCGCGTACTTCGCCGCGCCTCGCCCCGTGCCCGAGGTGCTCGAACTGGTCGGGTTGGGCGAGCACCGCGATCAGCGGGTGGGGCGGTTGTCGGGAGGACAGCGCCGCCGACTCGACTTGGCCTTGGCCCTGGTGGGGAATCCCGAGCTGTTGTTCCTCGACGAGCCCACCACCGGCTTCGACTCCACCGCCCGCCGGGAGGCGTGGGCCATGATCGACGGCCTGCGCAGCCTGGGGGTGACGGTGCTGCTCACCACCCACTACATGGACGAGGCCCGGAATCTGGCCGACCGCATATCGGTGATCGCCGCGGGGCGGATCATCGCCCAGGGCACCGCCACAGATTTGGCCCGGGCCGCATCATTGCGGACTCGTATCTCGTGGAGCGCCCACGAGTTGTCCTCGGCTGAGCTGCCCGAGGGGCTTCGAGCCGCCGCGTTCGAGCCCCAAAAAGCCGCAGAGCGCCGAGAGCCGGGCATCGGCCAAAGCTCGGGCCCGGCCAGGTTGGTCATCGAGACCGGCGAGGTCACCGACACCGTCGGCGCGCTGCTGGAGGCTGCCGGACGGTCAGGCCGCAAGATTGAGTCGCTCGAGGTGCAGCCCCCCACGCTGGAAGACGCCTACCTGGCGTTGACCGGCGAGGCCGACCGCTCTGAGGAGTCGACAGCATGAGCAGCCGGGGTGTCCGCCAACTGGCAAAGCAGACTCGCTTTGATTTGATGTTGTTGTGGCGCAACCCGTTGGCCAGCTTTTTCACCGTCGTCTTGCCACTCGTCTTCTTGTTCGTGCTCACCGCGCTCTTCGGCAACGATCTGGTCACCTCGGTCGGCCCCAAGCTCGCCAGCCGCTTTGTGCCGGGCATCATCGCCTTGTCGGTAGTGCAGGCCTGTTTCGTGAATTTGGCCACCGTCACCGTCTTTCGCCGCGAGACGGGCATCCTCAAGAGAGTGCGGGGCACCCCAATACGCCCGTGGGTGTTCATGGGGGCACAGGTTGCCACCGCTTATGCCGCGATCGCTCTGATGGCGGTGCTGACGGCAATGATCGGCTGGGCGGTGTACGACGTGTCGCTGGTATGGAAGACGGTCCCCAGCCTCATTGCGACCTTGATCATTGGTGGCGCGGTGTTCTGTGCCCTTGGGCTGGCGTTCACCAACCTGGTCCTCAACGAGACGTCCGGCCCACCGTTCCTGAACTTGATCGTCTTGCCGCTCTATTTCGTCTCCGACGTCTATGTGCCTGCCACCGACGACACGCCCCGGGCGATCACCCTCATCGGCGACATATTCCCCATCAGGCATCTGGCGGTGGCCCTGCAACGGGGTTTCGATCCGCTCTCGAACG
This sequence comes from Candidatus Poriferisocius aerobius, assembly GCA_028278955.1. GTDB lineage: Bacteria > Actinomycetota > Acidimicrobiia > Acidimicrobiales > Bin134 > Poriferisocius > Poriferisocius aerobius. The sequence goes on along the minus strand of JAPYOC010000193.1, from coordinate 3,424 downwards.
AGTCCGTGTGGCCGGCGGCCAACTGGCTGGTCATGGCGGCGTGGGGCGCGGCCGGTGCTCTCATCATCACCCGGTGGTTCCGCTGGACCCCCCGAGGCTGACGTGCGTACATCATGCCATCGGTAGTCGTCGTCGGATCGGGGGCAGCCGGGTTGACGGCGGCGCTGGCGGCGGCCCAGGCAGGCGCTGAGGTGACCGTGGTGGAACGGGCTGCGGTGCTGGGCGGGACCACGGCCCTGTCAGGGGGCTTGGCCTGGATGCCGGCCAACCGGCTGATGGCTGCCGAAAGGGTGGGCGACTCCCCCGCTGAGGCCCGTCAGTATTTGCGGGCGCTGCGGCTGGGCGACGTGGACGACGAATTGCTGGACTACTTCGCCGAGCAAGCTCCAACGGTGGCCGACTGGCTGGAGGCGACCACCGGGTTGTCATGGCAGACGGTTCCCTATCCCGATTACCACCCCGAGCTGCCCGGCGGCAAGCCTGGGCATCGCCCCCTGGAGCCCCAGCCCCGCGAGGTGGCGGCACAGCTCGACCAGCGCGTTCGCACCGCCCCCAACGTGACCGCCCCCATAACTTACCGGGAGCTGGCTGGAGGCGGCTTCGACCGAGGCGAGGTCGCGGCCCGGTCGAGGCGCGGGGTGATCACCATGGGCCGGTCGATGATCGCCTCTCTGGTGGAAGCCGCTGAAGCGGCCGGGGTGGTGATCCTCACCGGCGTGGGAGTCGACGGTTTGGCCCAGTCCGCAGCCACGGTGACCGGTGCCCGCATCGGCTCCGATGTGCTGTCGGGACGGGTGATCCTGGCCTCCGGCGGGTTCGAGCGCGATCCCGCTCTGGTGCAGACGTTCCTGCGAGGGCCGATGACCGGCCCGGTCGGCGCCCCCGGCATGGACGGCACCGCGCTGCGCTTGGCGCTGGCCGCTGGCGCCGAGTTGGGCAACATGGCCGAGGCGTGGTGGTGTCCGGCTGTGACCGTGCTCGGCGAGGCCGTCGACGAGGCGCCGTTCCACCGGCTGGTGCTCACCGAGCGGGCCCGGCCCCGGTCGCTGATGGTGGACTCCCGGGGACGGCGCTTCGCCAACGAGGCTCGCAACTACAACGACGTGGGTCGGGCCATGCACGCCTTCGACCCCACTGGATTCCAGTACCCGGCAGCGACCGCTTTGCTGGTGTTCGACGCCGCCTACCGCCGCCGCTACCACCTGGGCCCGCTGCGACGAGACGACCCTGACCCCCAATGGCTGTACCGGGCCGACAGCCTGGCCGACCTCGCTGAGGCAGTCGGAGTCGATGCCGGTGAACTCGCCGCGTCAGTTGCCCGGTTCAACCGATTGGCCGCCGCCGGCGACGACCCCGACTTCGGCCGAGGCCGCTCACTCTACGACCGCTTCGTCGGCGATCCAACCGCCCCCCACCCCACCCTCGGGCCGGTCGAAGAACCGCCGTTCTACGCCGTCCGCCTCCACCCCGGCTGCCTGGGCACCAAAGGCGGACCCCGAACCGACGTCCACGGCCAAGTCCGCCACCAAGACGGCGGCCTCGTCGAGGGGCTCTACGCGGCAGGCAACGCCGCCGCCAGCCCCCTCGGCGCCGCCTATCCCGGTGCGGGCGGCACCATCGGCCCATCGCTGGTAGCCGCCCACGCCGCCGGCACCGCCGCCGCCGGCTAGCCGGTCACCCGATAGCCGGCTTGATCCTCCGCCATGGTGTCGGCGCAAACCTGAAACTGTGCCTCTGCTGTCCCTTCACAAGTGTGGGGCGCTCCGTCGCTACTTGCGAGCATTCAGAACCTCCAGCCCGGTCGATTGCTCTGCCCACGCGATTATCGATCTGTCGGTCGTGACAAGCGGGCACCTGCGATCCAACGCCGTTGCAACGATGATCTGGTCAAACGGGTCACCGTGAAATCCTTGCCGCGTGAGTTGCGGCGCTGCCACTGCGATTTCCACCGAAAGCGGCAACAGCCGGATGCCCCCATCCGTGCATCGGCGACACCAGTCCCGTACTGGCATGTCCAACTCTATGACACCCTTTTCGACCAGGCGTGAAACCTCGTTGAAAGACGCAGCCGTTACCGCTAGCTGCCCGGCTTCGAATCTCTCAGCTAGCTGCTCCTTGGCTTTGACCCCGATAAGCAGATCGTCGGCTCGAAGCCGAATGAGCACATCGGTATCCATCAAAGTCAGCACCAATCAGTCTCTCCATCGATCACACGCTTAGGCTCGCTGTCCGAGTAGAACTGCTCTGCGGGAATGCCTGATTCGGGCAAGTCACCCACGATGCGCAAAATGCCCTTGTCGCATCCCACTATGCCTCCAGAATTGATCACCTCGCGCACCACCCGGGCGTAGGGTTTGCCCCTGTTGGTGACTACCACCTCGCTACCCGATTCCCGCACCTCTCGAAGCAGCGTGAAGAGATTGTCGCGAAACTGCCGGGTGGTGACCTCACGGACGTCGCGGTTTGATGAGGTAGTAGCCATAGTCGAGACCATAGCAGCATGGTGTACCTAAAAATAGGGCCACAACTTGGATTATGCCGACGGGGTCCGAATGCCCGGCATCAGCTGCTCCTCTGTGGAACGCGGGCTCGCAAGAGAAGCACTAGATTGGCCATGCGTGGGGAAGATTGTTTTCGGCGACAATTTGCCGGTGTTGCGGGATTTGGGCGATGGCAGTGTCGATCTCATCTACGTCGACCCGCCGTTCAACACGGGCAAGCGCCAAGAGCGCGAGCGGCTCAAGACCGTGCGCGACGAGGCCGGCGGCGACCGCACCGGGTTCGGCGGCCGCCGCTACCAGACCATCCGCCTGGGCAAGTCGGGCTACGACGACGCCTTCGACGACTACATGGCCTTCCTCGCCCCCCGATTCGAGCAGGCCCGCCGGGTGCTGGCCGACACCGGCAGCTTCTTCTGCCACATCGACTACCGCGAGGTCCACTACTGCAAGGTGCTGATCGATCAGATCTTCGGCCGGGGCTCTTTCATGAACGAGATCATCTGGGCCTACGACTACGGCGCCCGCTCCAAGAAGAAATGGTCGGCCAAGCACGACAGCATCCTGTGGTACGCCAAAAACCCTGCTGACTACACCTTCAACTTCGACGAGATCGACCGAATCCCCTACATGGCCCCCGGCCTGGTCGGCGAAGAGAAAGCCGCCCGGGGCAAAACCCCAACGGACGTGTGGTGGCACACCATCGTGAGCCCCAACGGCAAAGAGAAGACCGGCTACGCCACCCAAAAACCCCTCGGCGTCCTCGAGCGCATCGTGAAAGTCCACTCAAAACCCGGTGACCTGCTACTCGACTTCTTCGCCGGCAGCGGCACCCTCGGCGAAGCCGCCGCCAAATACAACCGCAACTACCTCCTCATCGACAACAACCCCCAAGCCATCCAAACCATGACCCGCCGCCTCACCCC
>JAPYOC010000192.1 GCA_028278955.1 Candidatus Poriferisocius aerobius | reverse complement strand
CTCCACCAGGCCCCCGATGTCGGTGAACTGCACGCTGGCCGGGGTCACCGTGCGGGCGCCGCTAAGCCCGGCCAGGGCGTCGAGCCGGGGATCGACCACCTTGGCCACCCCCACGTTGGAGGTGGTGGTGGCGAACGCGTAGGGGGCGGCCAGCACGTCCGACCCGATCAGGGCGTTGTAGAGGGAGGACTTGCCCGAGTTGGGCAAGCCGACGAACCCGAAGCGCTCCACGGGTCGTTCACGCTAGCGGCAGCCGGTAGAATCGCTCGAACACTCGGAGGTCCGAATGTCGAAAAGAACCCAAAAACGCAAGGCCCGAGCGAGACGCAAGAAGGCCAACCACGGGCAAAAGCCCAATGCCGGGCGAAACAGCTGAGCCCAGCCCCCACTCTCCGCCCTCACCCTCGGGCCTCTTGGTCTATGACGGCGACTGCGGCTTCTGCACCGCCACCGTCCGCTGGGCTGAGCGCCGACTGAGCGACGGCTACCGGATTGTCTCCTCCCAGCAGGCCGACCTCGACGCCCTCGGCCTCACCGACGAGGATGTAGCCCGCTCAGCCTGGTGGATCGACCCCGACGGAACCCACTCCGACGAGCACCGATGCATCGCCAAAGCCCTGAGAGCCATGTCCGCCCCTTGGCCTGTGCTGGGCCGCGTGCTCACCCTGAGGCCGGTCAGCCCGCTCGCCCGCCGGTTGTACCGATTGGTGGCCGACAACCGCTCCCGCATCCGGTGGCCGGGCACCAGCCCAACCTGCAGCCGCTGAGCCGCTCAGACCGCGGCAGCCTCCTCGGCTGCTAGTGGTCCGCTGAGCGCACCCCGGTTGATACTGCTTGATGCCGCCTTGTTGGGGTACCATCCCCATTCTTGCCAATCGACATCTCGCGGAAGGGTTGAAATGCAAAACAGGTTCCTCTCCATTCTAGCTCTGCTGCTCGGCGCGGTCCTAGTGGCGGCGGGCTGCGGAAACGACGACGACTCCCCCGCCAGCGTGCAGGCGGTGGACACCCAGCAGGCACCCACGGCAACCGAAGCGGCGACGCCTGATGCATCAGGGACGATGTCCGAAGCCTTGATATCCCTAGAGGAGGAATGCGAGGCATGGGGCGGCATCCAAGCCCCCGACGGGTTCCGGGCGAACATGGTCACCGACATCGGCAAGGTGGACGACGGCACGTTCAACGAGTTCGCCTACGAGGGCCTGCTCGCCGCTGCTGAATGCTTCGGCATTGACAGCACGGGTGTCATCGAAACCGCCTCAGAAGCCGACTATACCGCCAACCTGAGCACCTCGGCGAGCGAGGACCCCGATGTGCTCATCACAGTGGGCTTCCTCATCGGCACCGACACGCTTGAAGCAGCCCTTGAGAACCCCGATATCAACTACATAGGCGTGGACCAATTCCAACCTGAATACCCGCCCAACTATGTGGGCGTGCTGTTCAACGAGCACGAGGGCGGCTTCATCGCCGGCGCCCTTGCAGCCTCCCTGAGCGAGACCGGAGTGGTCGGAGTGGTCGGCGGGGTGGAGATACCCCCGGTGGTGAAATTCTTGAACGGATACGAGGCCGGCGCCAAGTACATCAACCCCGACATCCAGGTTTTGAAGGTGTACAACGAGAGCTTCGGAGATCCGGCCAAGGGGGCATCCGATGCCCAGCAGTTCATCGGCGAAGGCGCCGATGTTGTGTTCGGCGCCGGCGGCCCAACCGGCTCGGGCGGGATAAAGGCCGCGGCCGAGGCTGGGGCGTATGCCATTGGCGTGGACCAAGACGAGTACTACACCACTTTTGACGGCGGCGACGCCCCCGGTTCTGAGAACCTGGCCAGCTCGGCAATCAAGCGGGTCGACTTGTCGGTGTTCCGCAATATTGCCGAAGCCGTGCAGGGCACGTTTTCCGGCGGCGCCTACACGTTGACCGTGGACAACTTGGGCATAACCTATGCCCCGTTCCACGATGCCGATGTGAGCGCCGAGGCGGCGACCAGAAATAATCGCGCGTGTCCTGCTCGCCAGCGACGCCGCTCGCGGCGTTGCGGCTCCTCGCCGTACGCAGGGGGTATGGCTTCGTCGCCGCGCCTTGCCAGCAGCGCCGCTGCCGTCGCGATACCCGGCGCTATTTCTGCGACACACCACTAGAGTGGCCAACTCCGTCCTCGAGGTTGACAACGTAACCAAAACCTTCCCGGGGGTAGTGGCCAACGAAGACGTGAGCCTCACCCTCAACGAGGGCGAAATCCACTGTCTGCTGGGCGAAAACGGCGCAGGCAAGAGCACCCTGGTCAACATGGTGTTCGGGCTGTACCGACCCGACCGCGGCACGATCCGGGTGCGGGGCCAAGACGCCCATTTTGAAGACTCGGGCGATGCCATCGCCCGGGGGATCGGCATGGTGCACCAGCACTTCCAGCTCATCCCCGTGTTCACGGTGGCGGAGAACATCATCTTGGGCAACGAGGTCACCAAAGGCGCCCTTTTGGATTTGGCCGCCGCCCGTCGCCAAATCCATGCCCTGGCCGAACGCTACGGGCTCGCTGTAGACCCCGACGCCACGGTGGGCGACCTGTCGGTGGGCGAACAGCAGAGAGTCGAGTTGGTGAAGGCACTTTTCAGGGATGCCGACATCTTGATCCTCGATGAGCCCACCGCCGTGTTGACCCCCGGCGAGGTAGACGACTTTTTCGGCGTCGTCCAAAGCCTCACCCAACAAGGCAAGTCCATCATCTTCATCACCCACAAGCTGCGCGAAGTGCTGGCAGTAGCCGACCGAATCACGGTGCTGCGAGCCGGCAGGGTAGTGGGCAGCACTACGGCTGAAGGCACCACCCAGCAGTCGCTGGCGAACTTGATGGTCGGGCGCGATGTGGTGTTCCAAGTGGAAAAAACCACCGCCCAACCAGGCGCGGCCGCCATGCAGACAAGGGGTTTGCGAGTCCAAGATGACCGCGGCCTAGAGACGGTGACCGGCTTGGACATGGAGGTGCGGAGCGGCGAGATTTTCGGCATTGCCGGGGTGGAGGGCAATGGCCAAAGAGAGCTGGTGGAGGCTGTCTGCGGAATGCGTCCGGCCACCGGCGGCCGGGTGGAGATGCTCGGCCGGGACACCACCGACTGGAATCCGCGCCGGGTCAACGAGTTGGGGGTGGCGCACATACCCGAGAACCGCTCCAAGCACGGCGTGGTGGCCCAGTACTCCATCGCCGACAACCTGGTGCTCAACCGCTACAGCCAAACCAAGTTCTCCAGGCGCGGCGTTCGCAACACCTCAGCCATCGATACCGAGGCCGCGGCGCTCATGGAACAGTTCGACGTGCGGGCAACAGGGGCATCAGCAGCGCTCAGCACCCTGTCGGGCGGCAACCAACAAAAGGTGGTTGTCGCCCGAGAACTCACCGGCGACCTGCGAATCTTGGTAGTGGCGCAACCCACCCGGGGTCTAGACGTGGGCTCCATAGAATTCATCCACCGCCAAATCATCGAACTGCGCGACCGCGGGGCAGCGGTGCTGCTGGTGTCTGCGGAGCTCGACGAGATCATGGCGCTTTCCGACCGCATCGGCGTGATGTACCGGGGCCGCCTCGCCGCCACGGTGGACGCAGCCGATGCCACCCGCGAGGAGCTGGGCCTGTTGATGGCCACCGGCTCGTCGTCTGCCACCGACCGGGAACAGCAGTGAGCCGACCCGGCGACGCCGACTCCAGCATCACCCGGGCCTCGGGGCACCTCCACCGATTCCTGACCGAAGCCTGGCGACTGCAACCCCTCTATGTGTCGCTCTACGCCATCTTGCTGTCTTTGCTGATCGGCGGCGTGCTGATCTCCCTGATCGGCGTCAATCCCCTCACGGCTTACTGGGCCTTGTTGAGGGGCATGGTCGGCGACGGCGAAAGGCTGGCCGGGTCGCTTGCCCGCTCAGTGCCCTTCATCGGATCGGCCCTGGCATTGGCCTTGCCGTTTCGTGCCGGCCTGTTCAACATCGGCGCCGAAGGACAGCTTCTGGCCGGCGGCCTGACCGCGGCCTATGTGGGCGCCCTGTCATGGATGTCGGACCTCCCCGGCGGCATCGCCATTCCGCTTATCATCATCGCCGGCACGATGGGCGGTGCAGTGTGGGGCGGGATTCCCGGCGTGCTGCGCACCAAAACGGGGGCGCATGAGGTGATCAGCACCATCATGTTGAACTCGGTAGTGTTGTTCGCAGCCCGCTGGATGGTGGGATCGCGCGATCCGGTTGTGCTGCGCGACACCGAGAGCACGGTTCCTCGCACCGATCCCATCTCCGACACTGCGGTGCTGCCCGAACTGGTGGACAGCCAACCCGTCCTCCACACCGGCCTGTTCGCCCTGCTGGGCTTGTGCTTTGTGGTTGCCTTCATGCTCAACCGCACGAACTTCGGCTTCGAGATCGCAACCGTGGGCTTGAACCCCCACGCCGCCCATTACTCGGGCATGAACGTGAACCGGGTGATCGTGCTGGCCATGGCCGCGGCGGGAGCATGTGCCGGACTCGCAGCCGCATCTGAGATATCTGGAACCAACGGGCACTTCCAACCGGGCACTTTTTTCTTGATGGGCTTTGACGGCATCGCCATCGCCCTTCTGGCTCGCACCAAGCCGGTTGCGGTCATCGCCGCCGCCCTTCTGTGGGGGTCGATGCTGTCGGGGGCGCCGCTCATGCAGCAAGAAGCCGACATGTCCATCGACGTGGTGCGCATCATTCAAGCCTTGGTGCTGCTGTTCGTAGCCGCCGATGCCGTCGTGCGCTACCTGTTCAGGGTGCACGAGCAAGGTCAAAGCCCCTTCCGAGCCACCTCTGTTGAGGGCGCGGCATGACCGCCTTGGAACACGCCTCGTCTTTGACCCATTCGCCTCAACGGGTGCGACTGGATCGCGGCACGATAACGAGCCTGCTGTTCGGCCTCCTAGGGGTGGCGCTCATCGCCGGCGCAGCCCCGGCCATCGACAGCACCACCCGCCGCTTCAACCTGGAACGCCCGCCCAACCCGGCCGGCATCGGCTTCCACCCACCCACCTGGATCATCGCCATCAGCGTGCTGTACCTGGTGACCGCAGTACTGGGTTTCAGCCCGCACGCGGCCCGCCGATGGGCGGGGCTGGCCCGAGTGCTGAGCGCGCTCAGCCTTGTGCCCTTGGCGCTGGTGCTCAGCTTGGCTTTGTCAGACAATCCCGGCACAAACGTGGTTAATCTGTTCAGCCAGTCTTTCGTGCTGGCCACCCCCTTGGCCCTTGGCGCCACCACGGGGCTGTGGAGCGAGCGGGCAGGCATCATCAACATCGGCATCGAGGGAACCATGCTGGCCAGCGCCGGAGTCGGCTACATGACTTATGCCCTGCTCGGCGCGGCCAGCTCCACCGGCTGGCTGTGGTTCTCCATCCTCATCTCGGTAATGGCCGGCGGTTTGGTGGCCTCCCTGCACGCTGTGCTGTCCATCCGCTTCGGCGTGAACCAGATCGTGTCTGGCGTGGTCATCAACCTCTTCGCCCTCGGGCTGACCGGCTTCTTGCGCTCCGAAGTCATCTTCAGAACCGGCAACACCAGCGGGGTCAGCACCTCAGACGTGGGCTTGCCGCTGCTGTCGTCCATCCCAGTGGTAGGCGACCAGCTCTTCAGAGGCGGGCCCATCTATTGGATGATGTATCTGGTGGTGTTCGGCACCTGGCTGGTGATGTTCCGCACTCCTTGGGGACTGCGGGTGCGCTCATGCGGCGAGAACCCCCACGCCGCCGAGACCCTGGGCATCAACGTGCTGCGCATCCGCTATCAGTCGGTGATCTTGGGAGGCCTGATTGCCGGGCTGGCCGGAGCTTGGTTCTCGATGGAGTCACAAGGCGGTTTTGAAGACAACATGACCAACGCGGCGGGGTTCATCGCCCTCGCCGCCCTGATCTTCGGCAAGTGGACACCCTGGGGGGCCTTTGGCGGGGCGCTGCTGTTCGGATTCTCCCGGGCGCTGGGCACGCGCCTGCAGTTTCTGGGCGTAGAGGTCAGCGGCTTTGAGATTCCCAGCGAGTTCTTCCAGTCCTTGCCGTTTGTGGTCACCCTGGTTGTGGTGGCGGGAGCCGTGGGCAGATCGGTGGGGCCCGCCGCCGCGGGAATGCCGTTCCAAAAGAGCAGATGAGCTCTGAGCGGCCGATCAGCTGGGATGAGCTTTGGGCCGCGGCCCGACAAGCAGCCAAGGCTGCCTACGCCCCGTATTCCCAGCTCTCGGTGGGTGCCGCCGGGCTGGTTGACAACGGGCGGACTGTCAGCGGCTGCAACGTGGAGAACGCTTCCTACGGGCTCACGCTGTGCGCCGAATGCAGCCTGGTGGGCGACCTGCACCGCACCGGGGGCGGACGGCTGGTGGCGGTGGCGGTGACCGATGGCGACGGCAACCCGCTCACTCCGTGCGGACGCTGCCGCCAGCTGCTCTACGAGGCGGGCGGGGCCCACTGCCTGGTGAACGAGACCCACACCTTGGGCGACCTGATCCCCGGTGCCTTCGGCCCCGACGACTTGCCGTGAACGCGGTCGATCTCATCGGGGCCAAGCGCGACGGCGGCGAGCTGAGCGGCGAGCAGATCAAATGGTTCATCGACGGGGTCACCTCGGGCGCCGTCGCCTCAGAACAGGCTGCTGCGCTGCTCATGGCCATCGTGTGGCGGGGAATGGCACCTCGAGAGCTGGCCACCTGGACCGCGGCCATGATCGACAGCGGCCGGCGGCTGGACTTGTCGAGCCTTAGTCGGCCCATGGTCGACAAGCACTCCACCGGCGGGGTGGGCGACAAAGTTTCGCTAGTGCTGTGCCCGCTGATGGCGGCCTGCGGCGCGGCTGTGCCCCAGCTGTCCGGGCGGGGCTTGGGCCACACCGGGGGCACGCTCGACAAGATGGAAGCCATCAGCGGCTGGCAGGCTGCCCTCAGCCACGACCAGTTTCTGGCCCAACTCCAAGATGTGGGCGCGGTGATCGCCGCGGCCACCGCCGATCTGGCCCCGGCCGACCGGGTGCTCTACGCCCTACGAGACGTGACCGGAACGGTGGCGTCGATCCCGCTGATCGCCAGCTCGATCATGTCCAAGAAGATCGCCGAGGGCACGGCCGGACTGGTGCTGGACGTGAAGTTCGGCTCAGGGGCGTTTCTGCCCGATCCGGCCGACGGCGAGGAGCTGGCCCGCACCATGGTGGGGTTGGGCGCTGCCCACGGTGTGGACACCGTGGCGCTGCTGACCGACATGGACCAGCCGCTGGGCCTGGCCGCGGGCAACGCCCTCGAAGTGGCTGAGGCGGTCGAGACATTGGCCGGGGGCGGGCCCGCCGACTTGGTGGAGGTGACCCTGGCCCTGGCCCGGGAGATGGCGGCCCTGGCCGGTCTCGACGCCGACCCGGCCGAGGTGCTGAGCGGGGGCCGGGCCATGGACGTGTGGCGGGCCATGGTGGCCGCCCAGGGCGGCGACCCCGCCGCTTCGCTGCCCACCGCCCCGGTGGTAGACCACTGGACCGCACCGTCCGACGGGGTGATCAGCCGAATCGACGCCCTGGCCGTGGGCGTGGCCGCCTGGCGGCTGGGCGCGGGACGGGCCCACAAAGAGGACGCCGTGTCAGCGGCGGCCGGAGTGCGGCTGCGCCGCCTGGCCGGCGACCGGGTGGCCGCCGGCGAGGTGGTCGCCGAGCTCCACACCGACGACCCCTCCCTTTTGCCCGCGGCCCACCAGGCCCTGTCGTCGGCGCTGACCCTTGCCGCTGCCGCTGCTGGGCCTCGCCGTCTGATCGCCTCCCGGATTCCGTAGGCTTGGGCCAGTGATCCACCCCGCAGTCGATGAGGTAAGAGCCGCACCAAAGGTCTTGTTGCACGACCACTTGGACGGTGGTCTGCGCCCGCAGACCGTGGTGGAGCTGGCGGCGGAGAACGGCTACGGCAACCTCCCGACCACCGACGCCGATGACTTGGCCCGGTGGATGGTGCGAGGAGCCAGCCGCCTCGACCTCGCCCTGTACCTGGAGACGTTCGCCCACACCGTGGGCGTCATGCAGACCCGCGACGCCTTGGAGCGGGTGGCGGTCGAGTGCGCCGAGGACCTCGACGACGACGGAGTGGTCTACGCCGAGGTGAGGTTCGCCCCCGAGCTGCACACCGAGGCCGGCCTCAGCCTGGACGAGGTGGTGGAGGCGGTGGTGGCCGGTTTCGCGTCGGGCAGCGCCAACCGCAGCATCCGGATCGGCACGCTGCTGACCGCCGTGCGCACCGCAGCCCGTTCTCTGGAGATCGCCGAGTTGGCCATCCGCCATCGCGACCGGGGCGTGGTGGGCTTCGACATCGCCGGGGCCGAGGCCGGCAACCCGCCCACCCGCCACCTCGACGCCTTCCACCTGATTCAGCGGGAGAACTTCCACTTCACCATCCACGCCGGGGAGGCCTACGGTCCGCCGTCCATCTGGGAGGCCGTGCAGTACTGCGGCACCGAGCGCCTGGGCCACGGCGTGCGCATCACCGACGACATCGCCTTCGACTCCGACGGCACCCCTCGGCTGGGCCGCCTGGCCGCCTTCGTGCGGGACCGGCGCATCCCCCTGGAGCTGTGTCCCACGTCCAACGTCCACACCGGGGCGGCGCCGTCCATCGCCGAGCACCCCATCAAAGTGCTGAGCGACCTGCGGTTCCGAGTGACGGTCAACACCGACAACCGCCTGATGAGCGCCACCTCGATGACCCAAGAGGTGATGCAGCTAGTGGACGAGTTCGGCTTCAGCTGGGCCGACATCCAGTGGCTGACCATCAACGCCATGAAGAGCGCGTTCATCCCCTTCGACGATCGGCTGGAGATCATCAACAAGGTGGTCAAGCCCGCCTACGGGCCCCTCGCGTTGTCACCGAGGGCCAGATCACCGCCCAGGAGATCCATGCCATCGTGGGCTGGGCCAAGGAGATGCACGCCCACCCGGTGGAATTGCTCGACGGGGTGGCCGACACCATCGAGGAGTTGGAGCGCCGGTATCGGCTGGTGCTCATCACCAAGGGCGACCTGTGGAACCAGGAGACCAAGATCGCCGCCTCCGGGCTGGCCGACCGCTTCGACGCGGTGGAGATCGTGGCCGAGAAGGACGAGGCCACCTATGCCCGTCTGTTCCAGCGCCACGACATCGCCGTTGACCGCTTCGTGATGGTGGGCAACTCGCTGCGCTCCGATATCGAGCCAGTGGTCGCCCTCGGCGGTCGGGGCGTCCACATCCCCTACCACCTCACCTGGGACTTGGAGCACGCCACCATCTCCCCCCACGAGAGATGGGTGGAACTCTCCGACATCCGCCAACTCCTCCCCTGGCTGGCCGCCCAGCGCTGACGCAATCATTATCCTTGAAAATCTCGTATTGCACGGTGGATTGTCAAGGGTAAAATGGTTCGATGCCGCTGATCAACCGGACGCTGGATGCCCAGAGGTTGCGCGAGGCGATATCCCACGCTCCGGTGACCCTGCTCACCGGACCTCGGCAAGCGGGGAAAAGCACCCTGGCCCGCCAGACCATCGCATCCTCGCCAGCGGCGTTCTTCGATCTAGAGGACCACCGCGACCTTGCCCGGCTGGCCGAGCCGACGCTGGCACTGCGCGACACCGGTGAGACGATTGTGATCGACGAGGCCCAGCGCATGCCCGAGTTGTTCCCGACGCTTCGGGTGCTTGTAGACGAGAACCGCCGGCCGGGCCGCTTTGTGGTGCTCGGCAGCGCGTCGCCCGATCTGGCCGGATTGGGATCGGAATCTTTGGCCGGCCGGGTCACCTTCGTTGAGTTGGGGGGCTTGCGGCTCTTTGATGTCGGCGCGCCCCGTCTCGACGACCTCTGGCTGCGGGGCGGACTGCCCGAGTCGTTTGTGGCTCCGACCGACGAGGCGTCGAACCGCTGGCGCGACGATTACATCTCAACGTTCCTCGAGCGCGACCTCGCCAACCTCGGC
>JAPYOC010000191.1 GCA_028278955.1 Candidatus Poriferisocius aerobius | reverse complement strand
GCCGAACTCGGCACTCCCTACGGCGATAACGGAGCCGTGTCGCAGGGGGGCATGCCGCCCAACGGCGACAAGCTCTCCGCCCGGGAGATATTGGCCGTCGTCTACTACGAGCGGGTCGATCTAGGCGGCGCCAGCGAGGCCGACCTGCATGACCTCGAAGAGCTGTTCGAGGCCGAAGAGGTTGTTCCCGAGAGCTTGAAACTCGACATCGGGCAGACCTTCCCCAGCACGCTGAGCAGCCTGCTGGACGAGGCCGGTATCGGAGCGGGCTGATCCCCTCCACAAGCCAGGCCACCGGCGTGAGAAGCTGCGAAACTCGGCCATGAGCACGCGCCGCGACCTGCTGGTGGTGGGCGGGGGTCCTGCGGGGGCAGCCACCGCCTACTGGGCTGCCCGCCATGGCCTCGACGTGGTGGTGGTGGAGCGCAAGCAGTTCCCCCGCGACAAGACCTGCGGCGACGGGCTGACCCCCCGGGCGGTGAAGGCGCTCGACGACATGGGGCTCGGAGAAGAGGTGGCCCGCTATCACCGCTACCGCGGTCTGCGGGCGGTGGCCCACAAGCGCACCATGGAGCTGGCCTGGCCCCAGCATCCGGTTTTCCCCGACTACGGCTATGTGGTGCGGCGGCGGGAACTCGACCAGATGGTGGCCGACCGTGCGGTGGCCGCCGGGGCCGAGCTGCTCCTAGGCGCCGAGGCCACCCGGCCGACGCTGGCCGACGGCCTGCTCGACGGGGCCGAGGTGGTGTACAAGGCCACCGGAGAAACCAGCCAGATCCAGGCCCGCTACGTGGCCGTGGCCGACGGGGCCAACTCCCGGTTCGGACGGGCGCTGGGAGCGGCTCGCGACCGGGATTACCCGCAGGGCATGGCCATCCGCACCTACTTCGAGAGCCCGCTGCACGACACGCCGTGGATCGAGAGCGCTCTGGACATGCGGGATCGCAGCGGCCACTCGCTGCCGGGGTACGGCTGGATCTTCCCACTGGGGGACGGATGCGTGAACGTGGGCGTCGGGCTGTTGTCCACGTTTCGCGACTACACCTCGGTGAACACCTCGCACTTGATGCGAGAGTTCGCCGCCACCCTTCCCTCCTATTGGCAGATCGACCCCGACCAGCCGCTCATGGAACCGGTGGGGGGGCGGCTGCCCATGGCCGGGTCGGTGAACCCCAAGGTGGGACCGAACCATCTGGTGGTGGGCGACGCGGCCGGGTCGGTGAACCCGTTCAACGGCGAGGGCATCGACTACGCCTACGAGACCGGGAAGATGGCCGCCGACCTGGTGGCCGAGGCCATCTCCACCGGCGACGGCGGGGTGATCAGGCGGTATCCGAGCATGTTGGAGGAAAACTACGGGACGTACTTCCGGGTGGCCCGGATGTTCGCCCGGCTGATCGGCAGGCCGGCGCTGCTGCGAGGACTCACCTGGATGGGCATGCAGTCGCGCCCGGCCATGGATTGGGCCTTGCGGATCATGGCCAACCTCATGGATCCCGACAACCCCGGCCCGGCCGAGCACATCTTCAAGACGGCGGCGAGGGTTTCCAGGGCGACCTCCCCGTCTTAGCCGGCGGTCGGCTTCTTCTCCAAGGCCGCGGCGAATGCCTTCACCGTGGTGTCGATGTGATCGTCGGTGTGGGCCAGGCTAGGGAACAGCGCTTCATAGGGGCCAGGAGCGAACGCCACACCGGATTCCAGAAGGGCATGGAACACCTGGGGATAGGCACCGTTTTCCGCCGCGGCTTTGGCCTGGTCGAAATCAGCCGGTGTCTGATCGCAGAAGAACACCCCCAGCAGCGGTCCCACCCGGGGCACGGCACAGGCTGCTCCCGCCGCCGCTGCGGCCTCGGCCATGCCGTCGGCCAGTCGGGCTGCGGTGTCGGCCAGGGTGCGGTAGGCGTCAGGGGTGAGCTGCTCCAGGGTGGCCAAACCGGCCGCAGTGGCCAACGGGTTCCCCGACAGGGTGCCGGCCTGGTAGACGCCGCCCAGCGGGGCGAGGTGGTCTTTCAGCTCGGCCCGCCCGCCGAACACGCCGATGGGCAGTCCGCCGCCCACCACCTTGCCGAAGCACCACAGGTCGGGCACCACACTGAACCACTCGGTCGCCCCGCCCGGGGCCAGGCGGAAGCCGGTGATGACCTCGTCGAACACCAACAGGGCACCGGCATGGTCGCAGGCGGCTCGCAGCCCCTCCAGAAAGCCGGGGACCGGGGCTACCACCCCCATGTTGGCCGCCACCGGCTCCACCACCACCGCGGCCACCTCCTCGTCCACCGCGGGAACCTGGTTGTAGGGCGCCACCACGGTGTCGGCCACCGCTCCCGGCGTGACGCCGGCCGAGTCGGCCAGACCTTGGTTGGCCACCCCGCTCCCCCCGGCGGCCAGCAGCCCGTCGCTGTGGCCGTGGTAGCAGCCGGCGAACTTGATGATCTTGTTGCGGCCGGTGGCGCCCCGGGCCAGCCGGACCACGGCCATGGCCGCCTCGGTGCCGCTGGAGGTGAGCCGGGTCCAGGCCATGCCGGAAACCCGGTCGCACAGCGCCTCGGCCAACAGCACCTCGCGCTCGGTGGGCGCCCCGTAGCTGGTGCCGCTGGCCGCAGCCTCTGCCACTGCCTCGGTTACCGCCGGATGGGCATGGCCCAAAATGCCGGGACCGTAGCTCTGCACGTAGTCGATGTAGCGGCGCCCCTCCACGTCCCACACGTAGGGCCCCTGCGCCCGAGCCACAAAGTACGGCGTGCCCCCCACCGACCGGAACGAGCGCACCGGGGAGTTGACCCCGCCCGGGATCACCCGCTGCGCCCGCTCGAACAACCCCCGGTTGGTAGCCATAGGCACGATCCTACCGCCGCGGCAGACATCCCGAATCAGCGGTGGCGGGCGGCCATCGCAGGAACCGTCGCAGCCCATAGGTACGATTGGAATATGGAAATCGCCTACCACAAGGAAAAGTTCATCGAGGAAAAGTTCATCGAGGAAAAGTTCATCGAGATGGTGCTCCATGTCGCCCGCAGGCTTCAGGACCAGCCCTCTGGTGGAGCTACGAAGCTCAACAAGGTTTTGTTCTTCGCCGAGTTCACGCACATGAGGCGCCACGCCCAGGCGATCTCGGGATGCGAGTTCCAAAAGCTCAAGCACGGTCCCGCGCCCCGTCAAATGCTTCCCGTGCGTGAGAAGCTGATCGAGTCCGGCGATGCCGAATTGGTCTCAGAAGACTTCCTCGGTCGCCAGCAGCACCGGCTGGTGCCATTGCGGGAGGCGGATCTGGAGGTCTTCGCCGAACACGAGCTTGAGACCATCGAGCATGTGCTCAGCCGTCTGGCGGACATGACAGCGGCCCGCGTCAGCGAGTTGTCCCACTCAGAGCCCGGCTGGCAGCTCACCGAGCTTGGAGACACGATCCCTCCGGCAGCCGCTTTCCTCCCCTACGAGCAGGTTGAGACTCCGACCAGCGCACGACTGGCCAGAGCAGTCGCCGAGCGCTACGAAATGGAAACCGAGGGTTAGTTGCTCCGAATCGAGATTGACAGCTTCGCTGCCGAGAAGATCTCAGGCCAGTACGGTCAAGACCGTGATATCAAAGGGATGATCCCGTTGCTTGATGCTTTATCGGGGGAAGAAGTCTTCGAGGGCGGCGATCAGGCCCTCGACGGTGTGCTCGGAGGCCTCTAGCGTCACGTCTAAGCCCCGGTCTCGGGCGGTGGCGGTGGTGACGGGGCCGATGGAGGCCACTATGGCGGGCACCGCTCCGACGCCGTAGGCGTCCACGAAGTTGGTCACGGTGGACGAGGAAGTGAAGGCGATGGCCTCAGTATCGGCGAGCAGCGCGGCGGCCGCGGGATCGGGGGCGGGAGCCACCGTCCGGTAGGCGGGAATCACATCCACGTCCCAACCGGCGGCGGCGAGCCCGTCGGGCAGCACGTCTCGGGCCGCCTCGGCTCGGGGTATGAGCACCCGTCCCGGCCCTCGGGGCCGTGCCTCGTCGCACAGAGCCTCCAGCAGGGCCTCGGCCACATATCGCTGGGGCACTAGGTCGGCCACCAGGTTGTATTCGGCCAGCGCAGCCGAGGTGGCCGGCCCGATAGCGGCCACCCGAACGCTTCCCAAGCTGCGGGTATCCCGCAAGTGCTGGAAAAACCGGTGGACCCCGGTGGGCGAGGTGAACACCGCCCAGTCGTAGCGGCCGGCCTCGGCCGCGGCCCGAACCAAGCGCTCGACGTCTTCGGGAGGCTCAAAGGCAATGGCCGGCAACTCGATGGCCTCCGCGCCCCGGCGGCGGAGATGAGCGGCCATCGCGGCCGCTTGGGGCTGGGCCCGGGTCACCACGATGCGACGGCCGAACAAGGGCCGGTTCTCAAACCAGGCCAGATCAGCCGCTGCCACCTCGCCGATCACGATGGTGGCGGGCGGCTGGAGCTCTGAGTCGGCCAGAGTGGCCAGAGTGGCCCGCAGCGTGCGCTGATGAGGACGGGTGCCCCACTGCACGGCGGCGGCCGGGGTGCCGGGGGCCATGCCCGCCCCGATCAGCCGGTCGCAGATGGTGCGGCAGCGGGCCGCGCCCATCAGCACCACCACCGTGCCGCCCAGCGCAGCGACCGCCTCCCAGTTCAGCGACCCCTCCCCCTTGGCCGGGTCTTCGTGGCCGGTCACCACGGTGAACGAAGTTGAGGAGTACCGCATGGTCACCGGTATCCCGGCGTAGGCGGGAACTGCCACCGCCGAGGTGATGCCGGGAACGATCTCGAAGACAACACCGGCGGCGGCCAACGCAGCGGCCTCCTCGCCGCCGCGGGCGAACACGAAGGGGTCGCCGCCCTTCAGTCGCACCACCTGCTGCCCAGTCCGGCCCCGGGCCACCAGCAAGGCGTTGATGTCGTCTTGCGAGGTGCGAGGCCCGTCGGGCTGTTTGCCCACCGAGACGCGCTCGGCTTCGGGCGGAGCCAAGTCGAGCAACGAGGTCACCGAGAGCCGGTCGTACACCACCACATCGGCCCCAGCCAGCACCTCAGCCCCTCTCAGAGTCAAAAGCCCGGGATCGCCCGGCCCTGCGCCAACCAGGTAGACGGTCACCGAACCACCTCGGCGAGCAGCCGACGGGCCAAATCCCGGCCCAGAGCCTCTCCGTCTTCGCCTTCGCCCGCCGCAGTGCGGCACCGTCCGCCGGGGCTGTCAGCCAGCACCGCCCGCATGGCAACCGTGGGACCGCGCACACGGGCGTGGGCGCCGGTCGGCAGCGTGCAGTCGCCGCCCAGCGTGGCCAAGAAAGCCCGCTCGGCGTCTACCGCCCGCCGGGTGGCGGAGTCTTCGATGGCGGCCAGCAAGGCGCGTGCCCGGCGGTCGTCTTCCCGACACTCCACCGCCAAGGCGCCCTGGCCCACTTGGGGCACCATGACCTCGCAGCCCAAAACCTCGGCCACCGGCGGATGCTCGCCAAGGCGGTCCAGGGCAGCTTGGGCGATAACCACCGCGTCGTAGTCGGCGGCTCTGGCCAGCCGGGTGCCGATGTTGCCCCGCAGCTCGGCGAACGCCAGATCGGGGCGAACCCCCCGCAGCTGGACTCGGCGGCGGGCTGATCCGGTGCCCACCACCGCACCGGGACGGAGTTCGGACAAGCGACAGCCGACCAGCGCGTCCCGGGGATCAGCCCGGCGGGGCACCGAGGCGATCACCAGCCCCGCAGGGGTGGCCGCGGGCAGGTCCTTGGCCGAGTGGACGGCCACATCAGCCCGCCCTTCGAGCACTGCGGCCTGTACTTCTTTGACGAAAACCCCCTTACCGCCGATGGCTGAAATGGGCTCGGCGCCTCGGCGGTCTCCGGTGGTGGCCACCAGCACCGGCTGGACTCCGACGGCAGCACCCAGCAGCTCGGCGATGTGGGCGGTCTGCCAGCGGGCTAAGGCGCTGCCCCGGGTGGCGGCGCGCAGCATTGGGCTATTGGTGTGCCGCGGAAACAGCAGAAATAATCACGCGTGTCCTGCTCGGCAGCGACACCACTCGCAGCGTTGCGACTCCTCGCCGTACGCAGGGGGTATGGCTTCGCCGCCGCGCCCTTCAAGCGACGCCGCTGCCGTCGCGATACCCAGCGCTCTTTCTGCGAGGCCCGCCACTAGAGATCGAACAGATCCCGGAGCGCTTCGGCCAGGCGATCACCCCGCGGCGATCCGGCCGCGCCCTTCAGTCGGACCGTGGGCTCGTGAAGGAGCCGGCCCACCAGACCTCGAGTGGCCGCCTCCACCGCCCTCCGCTCGGCGGAGGACAGTCCCCCCGCATGGCGGTCCACCTCCTCCTGGCGGAGAATCTCGGCCCGAGCGCGGAAGGAGGCAACCAAGGGTGCCGCCTCCCGAGCCGACCTGTAGTCCTGGTAGCGGTTCAGCTCGTCGTCGATGATGCCCCGCACCCGGTCCAATTCGGCCCGGCGCTCCCGCAAGCCGCGATCGGCGAAGGCCCGCAGATCGTCCATGTCCAGCAGGGTTACCCCGTCGAGGTCGCCTGCGGCGGGATCCACGTCGCGGGGCACGGCCACGTCCACGATCAGCAGCGGGAGGTTGCCCCGCTTCTCCATGATCTCAGCCATGTCGCAATGCTCCAGGATCAGCGAAGACGCGCCGGTGGAGGTCAGCAAAACATCGACAACCGACAACTCGGCCGCTACCCCGTCGAGGCCCACCGCTCGGCCTCCGACGCGCCGGGCCAACTCCGCCGCCCGGCCCTTCGTGCGATTGGCCACAACGACCTCGGCAGCCTCGCTCTTGGCCAGGCTGGTGGCCATGCCCTCGCCCATGTCCCCAGCACCCAGCACCATCAGCCGGCAGCCAGCCAGCCCGTCCAAACGCTCGGCGGCGAGGGCCACTGCCGCTTGGGAGACCGAGGTGATGTGACGGGAAATGCCGGTTTCGGAGCGGGCTCGCTTGCCCACCTCCGCAGCGTGGCGGAAGAGGTTGTTCAAAGACGTCCCGCAAGTGCCCTCCAGTCGGGCGCTCTCCCACGCGCTCTTAACCTGCCCTTGTATCTCGTTCTCCCCGAGCACGGCGGAATCCAAGCCGCAGGTCACCGAGAACAGATGCGACACGGCATCGGTCTCGTAGTGGGCGTAGAGCGCATCGCTGAACTGTTCGGGGGGGACGTAGGCGGTCTCGGACAGAAAATCCCGAACGTTCTGGAACGCCCCGTGGAATGTCTCGGCGAACACGTAGACCTCGATGCGGTTGCAGGTGGACAGAACGACCGCCTCGGAGAGGTGATCGCGCCCGATGAGGTCGGTGAGCGCCTTGGCCAGCCTGGACTCATCGATGGTCATCCGCTCAAGAAGGCCGAGCGGCGCTGTTCGGTGGTTGAGGCCTATCGCCAGTACAGACACGTTTTGCCAGACTCTCGCCTACATAAGGGTGTTGTCGACCAGGCGGTCGATCGTTGCTTGCGCTTGTCCGGTTTCACCGGAACGGATCAAGTCCAGCATTCCCGAATCCAGTGCCTCTTGCCAAGCCAGGCCCTCGGTCTGCACCCCCGCAGCCCGAATCCGTTCTCTGGCCTCGGTGAGCAAGCCCAGCAGGGTCTCGTATTCGGGGCCGATCTCTGCTTCCAAGCGCTGGCGAAGCCAGCGCGACAGCGCCGGGCTGCGACCTGCGGTGGAGCAGGTGACCATCAGCGGCCCTCGCCGCAGCCTGCTGGGCAGCGTGAACGAGCAGTGGTCGGGATCATCTGCGCTGTTTACCCACACCCCGGCCGCCTCGCCGTCGCGGTAGACCTCGGCGTTCACTTCTTGACAGCCGGTGGCCGCCACCGCCAAGCGGTAACCCCCCACATCGCCGGTGCGGTACTCGCGGCGATGGACGGTGACGCCGGGCCGATCGCATAATTCGGGAACCACCTCTGGGGCGATCACCTCCACCGCCGCCCCGGCTTCCAGCAGGCCATCGGCCTTGGCCAACGCCACCCGCCCTCCCCCCACCACCAGGCAGCGATGGCCGCGAACCCGAAGGTTCACCGGGTAGAGGAACTCCTCGAGGGGCACGGCCGGCTACCGGGCAAGCACGAACAGTTGGATTGCCGCGGCGATGAGGATGGCCAACAACAACACGGCGATGGCGATGGTTGTTCCTGGTCTCATGTCAGCTCATTTGGTCATTGGATGGCTTGGGCTCCAGCTGGACCGGGATGGCCGGAGCAGGACCGCCGGGCTCGAGGGTGATGGAGTCTCCCTCCAGACAACTCAAATCCTGAGCGGCCGATCCCCGGTTGACGGCGATGGCCACCAAGCCGTAGGAGTCTACCAGCACTCCTAATTCGCCCGAGCCCAGTTCGCTGTAACTGCTGACGCGGCGGGTGCTGCGGCCGATGTCGCTGGCAGTGAGCCGCAGCGCATCCCCCAATGGCCCTATCTCACCGGGGCCCAGGTTGAGCTGCAAGTTGCCGAAGCGGTCGATCCACAGCACCTCGGCATGGATCTTCTCTCCGTCGGTCCGGCTCACCGGCACCATGGCCGGCGTCAGGGCCTCTACCGGCATCGGCGTCCCCAGTTCGTCGAGGCCAGCGCCCAAACACAGGTGGGCCGCGGCGGGGGCGAACACATCGCGGCCCGCGAACGTGGGGCCGGCAGAAACAAGGTGATACTGCTCGGCGGTGAGCTCGACCGCTCGAGAGGCCCCTCCGACCATGGCCACAGCCGGGGCCAGCAAGCCGTTGTCCGGCCCAACCAGCACCGATGTGCCATCGCCCACCTCCACCGCCACTGCCCGCCGGTCACCGCCCACACCGGGGTCGACCACCGCCAGAACCACGCCGGGCATGAGGTATTGCGCGCTGCGGGCCAGGGCCAGGCCCCCGGCCCGGACATCATGGGGGGCGACGTCGTGGGTGATGTCCACCACCGCAACCTCGGGAGCGATCGAGCGGATAACCGACTTCACCACTCCGACGAACTCATCGCTCAACCCGTAATCAGAGAGGAACGAGATGGTGTCGTAGCGCAGCGTCATGGCTTGGCCGACACCTTGTCGGGCCCAAGAGCCAACAGCAGCGTCAACCTGCCTGGGTATAGCGACTGGCCAAATAGCGGTCCACGTCGCCCTCGCGCAATCGGTACGACTTGCCGATCCTCACTGCGGCGAGGTCTTGGACTTTTATCAGCCGATAGACCGTCATCGTTGATACTCTCATGAGGGCGGCGACCTCTGCCACGGTCATGAGTTTCTCCCGGCCTTCTGGCTTTGCCATACCCCTACACCCCTCACTCCGCTGTGGGCCACTCACCCTACGCGGCGCTGCTAGTGGTGTGCCACCCCGCTCGGACAGAGATGGGAAATGCCTGCCCAATCCGCCTCCTGCCTTGTCAGCCACCACCCAGCTCCCGGCTGCGCTGGGTGGCCGCGGCAACCGCAGCCGAGAATGCTGCGGCCGCATGGCGGGCTTCTAGCTCGGCGATGCCCTGGGCAGTGGTGCCCCCCGGAGAGGTGACCGCGACCCGCAAGGCGGCGGGATGCTCCCCCGACTCAGCCAGCAGCCGGGCCGCTCCCAAAAGGGTCTGGCGGGTGAGGGCGTCGGCCATATCGGCGGGAAGGCCGACCTCTTCTCCGGCGGCCATCAGGGTCTCCGCCAACCAGAACACGTACGCGGGCCCCGAACCGGACAACCCCGTGACCGCGTCGAGCATCGGCTCCTCGCACACCACGACCGTTCCCACCGCCTCGAGCACGCCGGTGGCCCACTCCAAATCGCCCTCGTCGGCAAACCGGCCCGGGGCGATTGCCGCTGCGCCCGCGCCCACCAACGCTGGGGTGTTGGGCATGGCCCGGATCACCCGGACACCAGGATGGAGCGCCGCCTCGAGAGAGGCTGTGGTCACCCCGGCCGCGATGCTGAGAACCCGGCCAACCCCTACAGATTTGAGGCTCTCGGCGGCGGAGGCGAAATCATCCGGCTTGACCGCCAACACTGCGTCAGCCGGTTCAAGGACGTTGTCGGTTATCGACACACCGCTGAAGCGGCCAGCCAGTGCTTCCCGCCGGCCCGGCATCTTCTCCACCACAGCCAGTTGGCTCGGTGCCGCCCAACCGCTGGCCAGCAAGCCGCCGAGCAAGGCCTCTCCCATGCGCCCCCCGCCGATGAGCTGCAGTCGAAGTGCCACCTCACTGCTATAGCAGGCCGGAGCCCGCTTCACCGGGCAAATGCTCCGGCCGGCGGGCAGGACTTCCCCGATCCTCCCCGCCAGCCAGAAGCATCACACTGATAATCATACACTTGAAAACACAATAAACAATGAAAATTGCTGAAATATATCTAAAAATGACTAGGCCGTGAACCGAGTCTGATAGCCGATTCGCATGCAAGACCGGAACCACCGCTCCGAGTAGGCGTAGAACGATCCCAAGAGCCGGTCGATCCCCGCCTCGGTCACGGTGCGGGCGGGCAGTTCAGCTACCAAGAACACGGCATCCTCCACGCCGATGGCGAACCGCAGGCCGGTCATCTCGCGGTTGCGGCGCAGCAGGTACTCGTACAGCCAGCCCTCGTTCTCCTCCGGTGCGGGCATGAAATAGCACTCGCAGTGCAACTGGCGCTGGCCAAGCGTGAACCACACGGTCGACACCGTCTTCTCCTCCCCGGTCATCCGCACATACCAACGTCGTTGGCCGGGCTCGCCTCGGCTCACGGTGAGCACGGTTGGGTTGGTTTCGAGTTGATCGCCCAACCAGGCATCGATGTCTGCCTCCACCGCCGCCAGCTCCTCAACCGACAGCGGGGAGGCCTCACCTCCTGGCGCGAGCCTCACCACAAGCCACCGATCAGATCATGAGCAGCTGATGAGCACGCGGGACTGGGCCTTGCGGTAGGCGGCTTGCAGCGAGCGGCCCATCGCCGTCCATGAGAATGATCGAGCCCGGTCGGCCGCGTTCATGGCCATCTCGGCGGCGAGAAGCGGATTGTCGATTAGCGCGGCGGCCTCAGCGGCAAAACCCTCCGGGGTGGCGTCGTCCACCAGGAACCCGGTGCGGCCATGGTCTACCACCGAGCGCAAGCCACCCACCGGAGCGGCCACCACCGGGGTGCCGCTGGCCGCGGCCTCAAGGGCTACCAACCCGAAAGACTCGCTGCGGCTGGGAACGAGAACCACATCCGCAGCCCGATAGTACGTGGACAGCCAGTGGTGAGGACGGGGCGGCACCAGCGTCACCTGGTTCCCCAGCCCCAGCGACTGGATGCGATCTTGCAGACGCCGATACTCCGCTTCGCCGTCGGCACCGCTGGGGCCTCCCACTATCAGCAGGCGAGCATTGTGGCGCGCCAAGCAGGCCAGCGTCTCCACGGCGACCAGCGGTCGCTTCAGCGGCTGAATCCGGCCCACGAACAGCAGTACCGGACCGCGGCCCAAGCCGAGGGCGGCCCGGGCACCGTCCCGGTCGCCGGGAGAGAACAGGGCTTGCTCCACCCCCGGCGGCGCCAGCTCAATCCGCTCCGGCGGCGCACCGTAGAAGCTCTGAAGCTGGCGGGCCTCGGGCTCGCAGGAGGCAATGACGATGTCGGCACAGCCGATCACCTCCGACTCGGCCTGGGCCCGCTGCTCCGACTCGGGGTCGCCGGCGGCCGCCTTCACCCGGGCCAGGGTGTGAAAGGTCACGGCCAAGGGCGCCTCCACCGCATGCTTGGCCCGATGGCCGGCCACCCCCGACAGCCAGTAGTTGGCGTGGATGACGTCGGGACGCCCGTGCTGGCGGAAATGAGCCAGCACGCCGTCGGCGAACTCGTCCACCACCACCGGGAGGCCCTCCTTGCTCAATTCGACGGGACCGGCGTCTACATGCACCACGGTTACACCGGGCTCGATGGCCACTTCGTCGGGCAACCCCGCCTGGTCTCGGCGCACGTACACCCGGCACTCGCTGCCCCCGTGGGCCAGTGCGGCGGCCATCTCCCGCACGTAGACGTTCATGCCACCGCTGTCGCCCACGCCCGGCTGTGTCAGCGGTGACGTGTGCAGCGACAAGATGGCCACGTTCTGAGTCACAGCCATGAGACGCTAGCCCCCGGAGACCGGCGGCAGCACCGCCACCTCATCGCCGTCGGCGACCGGCGCCGATCCAGTCGCCGGCTCGCCATTGAGCCACACCCGGCAGATCTGGAGCTGGTCGGCGAACGCCGCACCGTAGCGGTCTACCGCAGCAGCGAGCACTTGATCCACGGTAGAACCGGGCACTTCGTCACTTCCGGTGCCCGCCACCTCCTTGACATGGGCGAACAGGCGCAGCATGGCCATGGGTGAGAGTGTACGGGAATCTCAGGGCGCAACCACCGTTGCCGCGGGGCGGGCCAGTATCTTGGGCGCAGTGGCCCGCCTCCTGCTGATCAGACACGGGCAGTCGGAGTGGAATGCCCTGGGGCGCTGGCAAGGCCAAGGCGATCCCCCGCTGTCGGAACTCGGCCGCCAGCAGGCCGCCGCCGCCGCCCGGCTTGATCCCGTCGACATGGTGGCCGCCTCCACTCTGCAACGATCCCGGGCCAGCGCAGAGATCATGGCCGAGGTCATGGGCTTGGACCCGCCGATCCCAGTGCCTGAGCTCGTCGAGCGGGATGTGGGCGAGTTATCGGGGTTGACTCGAGCCCAAATCGAGCAGCGGTTCCCCGGATTCCTGGAGGACGGCCGCCGGCCGCCGGGCTGGGAGCAAGACGACGCCCTGCTCGGCCGGGTCGTGACCGGTCTCCAACGGCTGGCAGAGCTGGTGGGCGACCAGACCGCGGCGGTGGTCACCCACGGAGGGGTGATCCGCTCGCTGGAAGGCCATTTGGGCTGCCCGCCGGACCGGATCGCCAACATGAGCGGCCGGTGGGTGACCATGGCCAACGGCCGCATGGCGGCGGGCGAACGGGTCCATCCCCTCCACGGAGTGGACATCCGGGTACCCCCCTAGTTGCCCCGGCTGCGAATCAGCTCGGCGCAGCGCTGGAGAACGGGGCGCTGGGCGATGCTGCCGTCGGCCTCGGCTGCTTGTATCCGCAGGCGCAGAGCGTCGAGGTCGCCGAGGTCGCCGAGCACCGACTCCACATCGATCACCTCGCTCTCCACATCTTCGAGCAGGGCTTCCCAGGATTCCACCGCCGGGCATTTTACCGACCGCGCTCCCGGTTCTGGGCGATACAGTGTGGGCGGGCCGCTAGCTCATCAGGTAGAGCAGGAGACTTTTAATCTCAAGGTGCTGGGTTCGAGTCCCAGGCGGCCTACCCGACGCAGTCTTGTTCCTAGTACCCTCTGGGCCATGGCACGCTTGATTTCTTTGTTGGCTGTATTGGCCTTGCTCTTCGCCGCCTGCGGAAACGACGATGATGAATCCGGCGAGGAGCCTGAACCGGTGGCCACCGCGTCCACCCAAGGGATGGCCCCAGTGTCCACCCCGGAACCCCAAGACGACACCGTCGTCGAAGCACCCGAGGTTGAGGCGCCCGAACCGGCCCCAGATCTCGTGTCCACCCCCGAATCCGAGGCCGAGCCCACCGCCATCCCTATTTCGACCACCGAGCCGCTGGACCGGCCCCAGCCGGTTGATCTCAGCAATCCGGCTTTCAGCAGCTCCGACAAGCTCAGCACCGTGGGGCTGGGATCCCTCTACTTCGGCATGGATCCCGATGTCGCGGCTGAGGCGATTCCCACCGTATGGACTGGCGGCGGCGAGGACAGCACCCCCCGCTGCTACCTGCTGGCCCCGGCCAATGGGCCCGAGGGCCTGGTGGTCACGGTGTACAACAGCAGCATCGAGCGGGTGGACATCACCAATCCGGGCATCTCCACCCTGTCGGGGGCCAGCGTGGGCAGCACCGAGGCCCAGCTCTACGAGCTGTTCGGAGAGCGGCTGCTGGTCTCCCCCAAGGCCGACGGCAGCGGCAACTCCATCCAGTTCGTGCCGGTTGACGAGGCCGATGCAGACTACCGGGTGATCTGGGAGACCGACGGCACATCGGTGACCTCCATGCGGGCGGGCCGGCTCCCGGCCGTGGCGCCCGCCGAGCCCTGCACCTGATCTTCTCCAGACTAGCCTGGCCGTCTTGCTGGCCCCAGATCCGGCCGTTCCCCCGGACTGGCCCGACGGTCGCCTGCCTGATCTGAGCGGAATCAGTCCAAGTCGCTGGGCTCGGGCATCAACACGAACTCGGGGTACGCCTCGATCCCGAGTTCGCCGACGTCTTGGCCCATGCGCTCGACATCAGCCGATACCCGCAGGCCCATGATGGCGTCCAGAACCTTCCACACCACCAGCGATGCGGCGAACACGAAGGCCCCGATGGCGACGACGCCCAGAAGCTGGATGTGGAATCGCCCACCCGCGGCGATGGTCACGGCCAGAGTGCCCCAGATACCGGCGATGAGGTGGGCGGGAACAGCTCCGACCACATCGTCGATCTTGGCCATCTCCAGCGCTTTGATGCCGAGGGTGCAGAGCAGCCCGCCGATGGCGCCGATGACCATCGCCCACCAGTGATCCACCATGGTGGGGCCCGCGGTGACGGCGACAAGCCCGGCGATGGCGCCGTTCAAGCCGGCGAAGAGGTCGATCCTCCCCAGGACCGACCGGGAGACGGTCAAGGCGGTGAGCACCCCGGCCGCCGCGGCCAGATTCGTGTTCACCAGCACGATGGTCATGGCCACCGCGTCGGTCGGGGTTCCCAGGGCCAGCTGGGAACCGCCGTTGAATCCGAACCAGCCGAACCACAGTATGAACACCCCTAGCGTCACCACCAAAACATTGGAGGGTGGGGTCGCCCTCACGCCGCCGTCTGCTTTGAACTTGCCCAACCGGGGCCCCACCACCAGCACGCCGGCCAGCGCCGCCCATCCTCCGGTGCCGTGGACGATGGTGGAACCGGCGAAGTCCTGGAAGCCCTCTTGGGCGAGCCAACCGCCACCCCAGGTCCAGGAACCCACGATGGGGTAGATGAACGCAGTCAAGACAAGGGTGAAGACGAAGAACGCACCCAGCTTGATGCGCTCGGCGATGGCCCCCGACACGATGGATGCGGCGGTGGCCACGAAAACCATCTGGAAGAACCAGTCGGACATCACCGCGTACCCGTTGTCCACCACGCCAGCGATCGCACCTACATCTCCGTCAAGCAGCGCCTTCTCAGCGCCCGACGGCCCGTAGAGGAAATCGAAGGAGCCGATCAGATCACCGACATCGACGTACATGATGTTATAGCCGATGATGAAATAGGCCAGCCCGGCGATTGAGTAGATGCCGATGTTCTTGAGGCAGATCATGGAGGCGTTCTTGGTGCGGACTGCGCCGGACTCCAACATTGTGAACCCCGCGCACATCCACATCACCAAGGCACCCCAGACCAGGAAAGCAAAGGTGTTGAAAACAAACTGGTCTGGCAGATCAACCATGAAATCTCCTATCGCCTTTGTGCTCGCAATCGGACACGCAGCTCACAAAATGCCAAAATACCGAGGCCCGCCGATTCCATCAAGGACCCTGCCCTCAAGAACCCTTCTCTCAAGGAGACAATGCCGACCTTAGAGGAACGACACCGAGGGAGCGCGCCTGTCGCCGATGGCCCGCAAGACGGAGTAGGCGGCTACCGCGCTGGTGCGAGGGTTGCCCGGGGAAGCGGCGTTCTCGAACGACAGCTCATAGGCCCCTGCCCTCCCCGAGGCGGTCACTACATGGCGTACCCGGACAGCCGCCGGATCGCCCGCCATCTGCACTCGTACCCGGTCGAACCCGACGGTGGCCAGCGACAGGGTGGCGGTCACGTTGGCCGATTCCGGAAACAGGGCGCAGGCTTGCCGGGCCGGGCCGTCGAACACTGTGACCGGCGCCGAGCCACGGGCCAAGGCTTCCCGCACCGCCCCGTCCATCCAGGGGCGGCTCAGCGCCGCGGCCGGCTTGGTGCTGGTGATGGCCACCTCGTCCAGCGGGCCCAAGAGCATGGCCGCCCGCAAGATGTCGAACCCTCCGATGGCGCCGGTGCACAGGAGCAGGCGCCCGCCCTCAGCCTTTTTCAGGTCGGCCTCGAGATCCTCATCGGCCAAAGCCCCAATGCTCACCACCAGCAGGTCAGCGCCTGCTTCCCGCACCGCCATGCCGTAGTTGCGCAGCGCCTCATGGCCAGCCGCCTCCACCACCAAATCAGAGCAGGACAGCAGCGAATCCATATCCTGCACTCTCAGCGGGTGATCGACAACGAGATCGAAGACCGCAGTCAGCTCAACCCCGTCCACTGCCCCTTGCGATAGCTCGCGGGCGACCACCGATCCGATAGACCCGCAGCCGATGAGGCCGACTCGAAGCATCGAGCCAGGCTATCCGCCCGGCCCGGGCGGAGTTATGCTGCCCGGTCGGCCCCCGGTTGGTACCGTCGGGACATGGAATTGGCTCGCGTGGCAGGCTGAAGGCCGTGAACGGCGATGTGCGGATCAGGCTCCCAGCGGCGCTGGAGTTCGGCCGCATGGCAGAGATCGCCGCCGAGCACGCCGCCATCCATCAGGGGTTTCTCCCCGAACACGTTGCCGACCTCAACCGAGCCATCCGCGAGACTGTGCTGTTGCTGCTAGACCCGGAACTGCCCGAGGGGTCGATGGCGTTCGATTACCAGAGCAAGGCGGGAATCGTGGCCGTTGAAGCCCAAGTCAACCAGCAGGGGAGCAGACCCATATCCCCTGAACGGACAGACCGGTTCGAGTCTGCGGCAGGCCCGCTGGTGGACTCGTGGAAGCTCGACCCCGACGGGCATCGCCTTTGGCTCCAGAAGTCGGTCATCGCCTCCTAAACGCCGGTAGAGCCGAACCCTCCCGCCCCCCGAGAGGTGGGAGGCAGCTCCTCAACCTCGACGAAATTCGCCTGCTCCACCTTTTGCAGCACGAGTTGGGCGATCCGGTCGCCCCGGCGCACGGTGAACGGCTCGGTCGGATCAGTGTTTACCAACAGCACTTTCAACTCGCCCCGATAGCCGGAGTCGATCAACCCCGGCGTGTTCAGGCAGGTGACCCCGTGGCGCAGCGCCAGTCCGCTTCGGGGCTGCACAAACCCGGCATGCCCCTCGGGAATGGCGATGAACGTGCCGGTGGGCACAAGACCCCGACCGCCGCCTGGAGCCAACTCGACGTCTTCGCTGGCCACAAGGTCGGCGCCAGCGTCGCCCTCGGTGGCATAGCGGGGAAACGGCAGGTCGGGGCGGCTGCGCACGATGGGTATCTGCAACACCGCGTTGACACTACCCGGCCTGCGGGGATGCTCCGAGCCGAATACCCGCTGGTGTGGGTTCGTCTCCCATCACGCTCTATGGTCAGGCCAGCATGCTGGCCTGGATGGATTTGGAGATGACGGGGCTGGACCCCGCCACCGATGTGATCGTGGAGATCGCCACCCTCATCACCGACGACAACTTGGAGCTGGTGGCAGAAGGCCCGGAGCTGGTCGTTGCCGCCCCTCCCGAGGCCCTGGCCGCAATGCAAGACCTGGTGGTGGAGATGCACACTAAAAGCGGGCTGCTGGAGCAGGTCAAAGCATCCACGCTCAGCCTCCAAGTCGCGGGCGAGAGGACTTTGGCGTTCCTCGAAGAGCACATCGAAAAGCCCCGCACCGTGCCCCTGTGCGGCAACTCCATCGGAGTCGACCGCCGCTTTTTGGCCGCTCAGCTCCCCAGCGTGGAGAACTACCTGCACTATCGCTCCATCGACGTCTCCACCGTCAAGGAACTGGCCCGGCGCTGGAACCCGGCGGCCTTTCACCGGGCACCCCAAAAAGCCCAGGGCCATCGGGCCCTCGACGACATCCGGGAGAGCCTGAGCGAGTTGCGCCACTACCGGGACACGTTTTTCTCGATTCCCGCCCCCGCAGGTCTTGTGGCGCCCACACAGCCGGACCGATGAGCGAGCGTCCCCGCAAACAGGAGCAAGAGCAAGCCACGGCTGAAATAACCGAGGTGGCGCCCGGGGTGCTTCGCACCATGCTGCCGGTGAACCTGCCCGGGCTGGGCCATGTGAACTGTTATGTGATGGAAGACGAGCGGGGGATCGCCGTGGTGGACCCCGGCCTGCCCGGCCCCGACTCCTGGGACGCCCTGGTGGACCGGCTGGGCCGAGCGGGCTACAAGGTGGGCCACGTACACACCGCCATCATCACCCACTCCCACTTCGACCACTTCGGCGGCGCCGAGCGGCTTCGAGAAGAGACCGGCGCCGACATTTTGACCCATGAGAGCTTCCGCCCGGTTTGGGAGCGCCGCGAGGCCGCGGAAAGCCACGACGCCGAGGCCAACGCCTCCGAGGACGAG
>JAPYOC010000190.1 GCA_028278955.1 Candidatus Poriferisocius aerobius | reverse complement strand
ACCATCGCCTGTCCCCCAGCCGCGTCCCACGGTGGATCCGGTCGCGCCGAGACCATCGCCTGTCCCCCAGCCGCGTCCCACGGTGGGCCCGGTCGCGCCGAGACCATCGCCTGTCCCCCAGCCGCGTCCCACGGTGGGCCCGGTCGCGCCGAGACCATCGCCTGTCCCCCAGCCGGCGCCAACCCCGCAGGCTGCGGCGCCCAAGAAATGCGCCGCTCTTTGGAACAAGACGGAACGGGACCAGAAGATGGGCTATCTGCGGTGGGAGTCGGTCGTTCCCTATGGCAAGAACTTCACCGGCCATTACCACCCCGAGGTTCCCGGCGGCACGGTGTTTTTGACTGCGGCCTCGGCATCGGACGGCCCCGCCCGCCACTGGACTGCGCTGAAGCCGGCGTCAAACCTCGATTTGGTGGACGTTGGACAGGACGCCTGCCGGTGGACGGCAACAACGGTTGGCGTGTCGCTTCGAGAGTTGCTCCCCTACGACCAGGCTGATCTCGAGAGACTGCGCTCGTCTCGTCCCTCGGCGGCCGCAGCCGCGGCGCGCCAAGCCGCTGCGTTGTGGGAACGGCTGGGGCCCGCGCGCCAGGCGTGGTATCGGACGGCTTTTCCCCGCCGCGACCCCGCCATCATCTGGTGCCGGCCGAGCGAGCTGCCGCCTTGGACCGAGCCGGCTGAAGCGGTGCTCTCTCTTCTGCCTACATGGGAGAGCCGCTACGGGGCATGCCGATGGTCGATCCCCCGCCGCGGTTTCTGGGAGTGGCGGCTCGTCGTCAGGTATGAATCTGAAGAAGGAGACCGCCATAGGGAGGTCGCAGCCGCCGACCTGTCCTGGTTTCGCGAGCCCATCGGCTATATCGGCGAGCAGGTGGCGCTGTGGTGAGCCGGCCGAACTCTGAGCTGTGGTCGCCTGCCTCGTGGCCGGTGAGCTTCAGGTGGCGTCTGCTGGCTGCGGCGGTAGTGCTGGTCGGCACCCTGGCTGCGGTCTTCGCGCTCTCGCGCCGCGACAGCCCGGAGGCCCCGGTGCCGGTGGTGGCTGCGTCGCAGCGCTGGGCTCAGGGGCATCCCCCCGGCCTCCATGCCATCGTGAACGTGCCCGCCGACTTGGCCGCGCTCTTCGTCGGCCCCGAGAAGCTAGCCGATGCGGTGGCGACCGTCGACGTGCCGGCAGGCACGATGATCTCTCCGCAGATGCTCCGCCGCTCCCGACCCGGTGACAGCAGCCGCGCCACCGCCCTGATGCGGTTCACCGCCAGCACCGAGCTGTGGCCCGATCCAGGCCCGGTCGCCGGCAGCCGGGCCGTCTTCTCGCTGGCTCCCGGTGGCTGCGCGGCAGCCCTGGTGACCTTGGCGGCAGTGGCCGGCGAGGACCCATCAGCGCGCGTGACGGTGGAGGCCACCCCCGAATTGGCCGCCGTGCTGTCCGACGAGCAGTGGTGGATATGGGAGTCGCCGCCCGGTGGCTGGCCCCTGTGCCGACAAGGGGATCAGGGCTTACAGGGAGATGAGGACTGATGCTGCTGGCAGTGGCCGAACGGTGGCTCAGCGCTGAAGTCGTCGAGCCGGTGATGGACGCTGTGCTGGAGGGCATATCCGGGGCGGCGCCGGGCACCGTGCTCGCCTTTTCTCCCGCTGAGGTAGACCAGGCATCGGCTGCCGGACATCCCACGGTGCTGTCGATGCGAGACGATGAAGCGGAGGTACGCCTGGAATCAGCGGTGGCCTCAGCTGCGGCGGTGCTTTGGATCACCGCGACCGAAAGGTCTGATGCGCGCCACATCCTCCGCTTGGACACCGGATCGCGCCGCACGACGCCCATTGTCTCGGTGGTGGTATCCGACGAGCAGCCCGACCTCGACAGATTCCGCCGCCAGCGAGTGGTGAGCCTGTGGGTCGGCTGCGAGCCGACTCGCCGCGACCTGCGCCGACTGCACCGGGTCGGGCGGCGGCTGGCATGGACTGCGGTCGCGCCTCGCCGGCTTGACCCGCTCGACCGCGAGACCCATCTCTGGGCGGCGTCGCAGGCCGCCCAGACTCGATTGGCCGATCTGCTGAACGAGACCGGGGTCGAGGAGTTCCAGATTCGGGGCGGGGAATGCATGATCGTCCACCGCGCCGAGGGCCAGCGGGAGCGTCGAGACTCACCGTTCGCATCCGATGAGGAGCTGATTGAGACGGCCCGCCATCTCGCCAGCTTCTCCGGAGGGCAGCCCCAACGCTTCGACGTGCTCGACAGCCGCTTGGACATCCGCCTCGGCGACCGGTGGCGGCTCCACGCCGAGGCGTTCATGTGCCACCCGCCCACCATGGTGCTGCGATCCAACATGGCCGGAAAAGCCACCCTCGACGACCTCAACGTCGCCGCACCGGTGCTTCAGAAAATCCTGATCGGGGCGGTGTCCGGGCCGGTCAGGGCCAATCTCGTGATTGCCGCCGCGATGGGCGGGGGCAAGACCACCCTGTGCCAGGCCCTTTTGGCCACTGTCGACGGCGCGGAGAGAATCGACACCATCGAGGACACCCCCGAGCTCCGCCTGGCCCAATACGGCATCCATCCCAACAGCTATGAACGCCTCACCCGGGATGCCAACAACGACGGTGTGGGAAAGCTGGCCATGAGCGACCACATCCGCGACGCCAAGCGGGCCAACTCCTCCAAACTGGTGATCGGCGAGACCAGGGGCGAGGGCACGCTCGCCCTGCTCGACGCCATGAGCAGCGGCCTCAACGGCTGCCTCGTCACCCTGCACAGCCAACCCGGCCCCGGAGTGCTGGCCAAACTGCTGTCGTACGCGTGCAGCGAGGGCGCCGATCCCCGGTTTGCCCGCCAGCAGATCGCCATCGCGGTGCACCTCCTGGTCTGGATGGGACGCAACGAGCTCGGTGAGCGGGTAATCTCCGACGTCTCGCAGATCGTCAGCTACGACGACCGCCACGACACCATTGAAACCCAGTGCCTGTGGTCGCTTCGCCCCGGCCGGCGGTGGGCCACTGCGGCCAGCCGGCCGCAAGGACAAGTCGAGAAGCTGTACCGGTCGGTGGGGATAGAGCTGGTCTCGGCCGACGGTCAGCACCGGGCCGCCAACGGCCCGGCGGTGCCACCTGATCCCCCGGCGGTGCCACCTGATCCCCCGGCGATGGTTGTGCAATGACGCTTCTCTGTGCCATCTGTTCTTCTGCGAAAAGCGGCCGATGACGGGGCCGGCAGCTGTGGTCGTGGCCGCAGGACTCGCCCTCATGGCGGTGATCTGGTGGCCGGCTTCGGCGGGGCGCCCGCCGGTGCTGTTGCGGGGTCGGATGGCGGTCGCCCCGCGGAGCACCGCTCGAAGCGGGCCGCTGGCCGCGGTGGCGGCGATCGCCGCTGGATTCACGGCGGGCGTGGTGCTGGTCGGGCCGACCGCCGGCCTGGCCGCCATGATCCTGGCCGGCGTGGCTGCTTGGACGGTGGCCATACAGCTCCGGTCGCTCCGTTGCCTGCGGGATTCCGAAGAGCTGGCCCAGTTGGCCGCCGGACTGTCCAACCAGGCGCTGGTGGCCCCCACCGTGATAGAGGCGGTGCGCCAGGCCGCACCGATGGCCGCTGGCCGAGTCGGAGCCGCAGCCCGGCTGATGGCCTCCGAATGTCGGACCGGGGGCCTGATCGAGGCGGCCAATCGTTTTGCCGCCACCATCGGGCGGCCGGTGGCCGAAATGCTGGCGACGGTGCTACGCGAGGCCTTCGAGGGCGGCTCGCAATGGGTGGGCATCGCTGAGGTCTTGGCCGACGAGGCCGCCGAGGCCGCCGAAACCGCTCGCCATTTCCACCGCTACGCGGCCGCGCTCATGCCCCAGATAGCCGTTACCGTGGTAATGGCCGCCGGCATGCTGGCCATCACCGGCTTCGCCGCTCGAGATGTGGGCCGCTGGTTGACCTCATTGGTCGGGCAGCAGCTGCTCTTGCTCCTGGCAGTGCTGACGGCGGTCCTCTGCGCTCGAGTGCTCTCCCCCGCCTGGCGGTTGAGCCGATGATCCTCGTGGTTGGGTTGTCGGGATCGACTGCGGTGGCTGCGCTGTTGCTTTCCCGCCCGAAAGTCGGCGGTCTGGCCGCCGCTCAGGCTGCGGCCATGGGATGGCTTCCCAACCGCATCTCGACCGCCGGCTGGCTGCTGGCCGCCGCAGGCGCAGTGGTCGGCGGTCTGGCCGGCGTGGCGCTGTCCGGACCGGCCGAAGGTTTGGGGGCAGCAGTCGTTCTCGGCACCTGGTTGCCCCGACTGGCGCCCGCGGCCATTCGGGTGGTTGCCGTTGCCGCCTACCGCAGCGAGAGGGATCAGAAAATGCTCGAGTGGATGCGCAAGCTGCGGTTGTTGACGGCGACGGGCCAGCCGATAAACGCCGCCGCGGTGAACTCGGCGCTGACGGTGTCCGGTCGGGCCTTCACCGTGGCCCAAGGCGCCATCGGGGCCGCCCTCGACGCCGGGAGAGACCCACTGCCCGCGGTGGCTGCGGCCATCGCCGGTTCTCCCGCCGAGCCGCTGCTGGCCTCGGTGGTGGCTGCTGAGCGGGCCGGGGCGGCTTCCTCGGACCTGTTGGACAAATCCCTCTCACGTTCGGTTCGGACTCTGGAGTCCGAGCGGCGCCTGGCGATCGACCAGCTCAGCCGGGCCATCGGAACCACGGTCACTCTGGTGGCCGCTATCGCTGGTCTCGCTGTCATGGCCGCCGTGATCTTCGTGCTCTGAAGCCCATCGGCTGTCCCCAACATTCAGGAGAAACCAATGCAATCAGCCATCGTCCAAATGATCTTGATCGTGGTCGGCATCGCCGCCGCCGCCATCGTTTCCATCATCGTCTACGCCCAGCTCAGCTCGAATGCGCCCGAAGCCGGCGACAACATCGACATGTCGAGGGTCACATCGCCAGAGCTGTGCCGGGCAGTGGGCGGGACGTGGGACGGATCCTCCAAGGCCTGCTCGTAGTAGCCGTGGCCTCCTCACTCGTCGCCCTGCGCACCGCAATGCTGGTGATCCTGTTCCTCGCTTTGATCACCGGGTTGTATGTGCGCCACGTGACCCGGCTGTCAGCCGGCGCCGCCGCTCAATCGGCCGCTGCGGCGGCGGCACAGGCCGCCGCCGCAGTGGGCTGGCAGTGCCAGCCTGCTCCCCCGCCTGAGGCTGTGGCCGCCGCCGCGCAGGCCGCGCTGGGCCAAGTCGGCCATTTGGCCGTGCAACCGGTAGCGGTCGAGGTCTATGCCGATTCCTGCAACCTGCTGGCCGCCGTGACTGCGGCGCCGCTGAGCGTCCGGGTGTCGGCGTTGCACACCACCGCCACTGCCTGCCGCTCAGCCATCGGTGCTGTCGTCCTGAGCGTCCCCGGCTCGTGCTGAGGACCGATCCATGAGCGATGCCATATCGTTTTTGCTGATCCTTCCCGCTTTGGTGCTCGGCGTGGCGGTGCTAGACGCCGCCGGGACGCTGGGCACGGCCCGTTATCGGAATTCGACTTTTGCTGAAGCCGCTGCCGTCCACGCCGCTGCCACCCTTGCCGGCGCCCCTCCCCCGGGCGCCGATCCCTCGGCCCGGTCGCGGTGGGACGAGGCGGCCGCCACTGCCAAGCAGTCTGGACTGGCCGCCACCGCCGGGGTCTGCCGCCAGACGGGCCCCGGCTTCGCCGCCAGCTTGCTGTCCCAGCCTCGCGCTTCTCGCCCTGCGGGCTCGCTGCCATCAGTGGCGGCGGTGGTGGTCTGCCCGGTGGAGTTGGGCCGGCTGTTCAAGATCAGACAGATCACCGCCGTCGGCATCGAACCCGTCGGCTAGCCCGCCGTATGCAAAGCGCCATCTTCGTGTTGTCGCTGGGACTGGCGGTGGCCGTGGCCAGCGGCTCGCTGGCCGACCACGCAGAGCTGATCACCAGCCGCAATCTAGGGGCCGACCGGGCCGAGCGGGCGGCAGCCGCTTTCGTCAGCAGCTGCGGGCGCGAAGGCTGCGACCGCCGCCTGGTCAACGCCACCCGACTCGACGGCACTCTGCTGTCCGGCTGCATCCAGCAGTCTCAGGGAGGCTCGTTCCTCCGGGTGGAAGCCCGGGTGCCCTGGAGCCCTCGGCTGTTCACCGGACTCACCCCCTCCCTCAGCCGGGTCGCGGTCGGTCTGAGGGGTTTCAGCGTGTCGGCCGGGGCGGTGTTGACACCATGCTCGTGATTCGCCCGCAAGCCTCCTCGCGCCCTCTGAGGGCCGCAGCGGGGCTGGACTGGGCTGCTGCACAGCCCTTCGTTCGCCGCCACGCCTGGTAGCAGTTCTGTTGGGGGATGCCGATGCGGTAGCGTGACCGCCGGTGTCTCGCAGAATTGAGATTGAGCTGACCAGCCAGCGAGCCGATGGCTCGTGGACCTGGAGGGCGGCCGGCGCGCGCCAGCCAAAGGGCGAGCTGGCCGGAAACCTCATCACTTTTGGCGCCGGCGTGGGCGACGAGCTCACCGTTGAGGCCGAGTTCCATATGGACGGCATCGAGATCATCGAGGCCTTCGAGTCCAAGAAGAAGCGGCCCTTGCCGGACACCCTGGAAATTCTGGGATCCGGTCGAGACCAGCCGCTGGTCACGACCCATCTGGTGTCCGGCCGCAGGAATCGGGGCCAGGATGGGGAAGGCGATGGCAGCCGAGGCCGACAGGATCGCCGCAGTCGAGGGGATCGACGCGAGCGCGCTCGCCGGGAATCCCACCGGGAGGAGGACCGGCCGAAGGCCAAACGACTGCGCCCGGGCCGAGCCCACCGCCAGGCCATCATCGACGGGTTGCCCGAAGACCAGAAGCCGACCGCCGAGAAGATGGCGCGCGACGGCATTGCCTCAGTGGAACAAGCCTTGCGCGACCAGCGCAAAAACGCCCGCGACGCGGCCAAGGCCAAGAACGCCGCCGACACATCGCCCGCCGCCCCCGGGCCCGAAGGCTCAGAACACGGGCCGGACGCGCCTACCGGGCCGGCGCTCGCCGAATCGAAGCCTTCTCAGCCGGCGCCGGCCCAGACAAACTCCTCCGACGAATTTTTGGCCGCGGCGGCCAAGCTCCTTGTCCGGATGCGGGCCGCAGAGTGGCGGGACAGAGCAGCTGCTGCTCTGGCAGGCATCGACGAGATTGATCTGCGCGATCTCCGATCGGTGGTCGTGGCCGCAGACTCCGGAGCCACCGACGACGAAGCCCGAGCGCTGGCCGAGGAGCTGCGCGCCAAGCTCACCGAAAGGGTCGACCGGGAACACGCGGAATGGCTGGCCGAGGTTGCGTCGACGCTGGCCGATGGGCGGATGGTCCGGGCATTGCGACTCAGCGCCCGACCACCGAAGGCCGGGGCACCCCTCCCCCAGGACATCGTCACCCGGCTGACCGAAGCCGCTGGTGCGGCGCTGACCAGCGACACCCCGTCGAAGCGTTGGACCACCGTGCTCGGCGCAGTGGCATTCTCCCCAGTGCGCCGAACGGTGGCGCCACAGGGCATTCCAGAAAACCCTGACAAGGAGCTGCTGGCCGAGGTCGCCAAGCTGTCCGAGCGGGTGCCCCACATTGCCGCACTGTTCGGCGTGGAACCGACCCCGCCCCCTCGGCGCGCCCGCCGAGGGGGCGGCGCGCCGACTGCTTCTCGGCCTGCGGGCTAGCCCGCAGGCTAGTGCGGCGGCGATCCGGGGAGCACCCGGTGGTCGGCTAGGAACTGGGCCAGGCCGTCCACAAGCTCCCACTCGCCTAGTTCCTCGAGGGGTACCCACGCGGCATCGGCGGCGTCGGTGCCCGCCGTCGGGGCGAAGCGGGATGCCACCGCGACCCAGAAGTCGACTACCACATAGTGGCGGCGGCGGCCGATGAGCTCGGTCCATCCCGCAGCCTCGCCCACCTCCCCGTCCAAACCGGTCTCCTCCCGCAGCTCCCGGCGAGCCGCTTCGGCCAGAGTCTCGCCCCGCTGAACCCGTCCGCCGGGTACCGACCACAGCCCCTGGCCGGGCGGGCTGCCCCGCCGGATGAGCAAAATGGCGCCGTCGCACACTACAACCGCTCCCGCGCACAGCTCCGGGCCGCTCATTCTCCCGGATCGTGCTGAAGTCGGGTGTGCATGGTGAGCGCGTGGGCCGTCATCTTGAAAGTCTCAAAAAAGTTCTTGGCCTGTCGGTGCCCTGGAAGCACAAAAGCGTCGATCCCGGCCACCCTCTCCCGCTGCGCCCACTGCCTTACCGCGTCGAAGAGCGACTCCCCCACCCCCACTGACCGGGCCGCGGGAGTGACAAACAGCTCCTCGATCCGGGCAATGGACGAACCGTCGAGCCGACCGATCCGACGGGCCCATCCGTACCCCACCACCTCGCCCTCCCAGAAACCGGCCACCACGAGGACCGCAGTGTCGGCCACCATCTGGACGAGATGGTCCTCCAATGGTTCAGGAGCGGCCTCGGTCGCCAGCCAGCGCCCGCCTCCTCGGTATTGTTGAGCCTCTCGCCGGGCCTCACGGGCCAGCTCGGCTATGACGCCGATCTCGGTCGGGCCCGCGGGTCGGGCCGCGTTCCGCGGGGCCATTGCTCAGCTCGATTTTGGGCCGGTTGAGCCGTCTTGGGACTCGGGAGGGGTCGGGTAATGGCCCAAGGCCATGCGACCGAGCAGCCGGGCTGCTTCAACGTGGCGGCGGCCACGAGAGGCCAGCTCCGCGGCCGGCGCGTCCCCCGAGAGCAGCAGTCCCACCGGGGCATAGAAGACGGCATCGAGCACCTGCTCAAGGGTTTCC
>JAPYOC010000019.1 GCA_028278955.1 Candidatus Poriferisocius aerobius | reverse complement strand
CCGTTGTAGATAACCGTCGCCTCGATGCCCCGCTGGGCGAACTGCTCGGCGGTGAGCCGGTTGATGACCACATGGCGCCAACCGGGGTCGTGGGCGGGAAGCTCGGTCACCGAGGCGAACCGCTTCCTCTGCCAGGGTGGGTCGTGGTGGTGGAGGATGGCGGGGCGACCGGCCAGCGTTCGGGCCACCGTGCGGGCGGCCGGGAGGTTGAGGGGGATCGTGCAGAGGTTCTCCACCACGGCCAAATCCACGTCGGCCACCGCCGCGGCGAACCTGTCG
Source organism: Candidatus Poriferisocius aerobius (assembly GCA_028278955.1). GTDB lineage: Bacteria > Actinomycetota > Acidimicrobiia > Acidimicrobiales > Bin134 > Poriferisocius > Poriferisocius aerobius. The sequence continues at coordinate 2,233 of JAPYOC010000019.1, read as the reverse complement.
GGGTCGGGACCCTCGGGCTGGCCGATGCCCAAACCGGGAACCAGCCGGTCTACCGGGCCCTCGGCGGCAACGGTCACCATCTCGAAGCCGATGTCGGCCAGCATCTGCTGCCAGAGGCGGGCGACGATGGAAACGCCGTCGGCCAGCCCCAGTCGAAACGAGACGATCGCTCCTCGTGCCATCCCCGCGAGGTAATCAGATCGGCGGGAAATGTGAGACTTTGGGGCTATGGGTGCGCTCTTGGACTTCGACCGCTCGTCAGTGCGGAAGACGGCTCGGGAGGTGTTGAAGGCCCACTGGGTTCCTGACGGCTACACCGCCCCGAACCCCGCGGCCTATCCCTGGCAATGGCTGTGGGACTCGTGCTTCCACGCGGTGTGCTGGACCGAGCTAGGCGACGAGCGCGGGCTGATCGAGCTTCGCACTGCGCTATCGGTGCAAGACGAAGACGGCTTCGTCCCCCACATGAACTATGTCCGCAATCCGGGGGCGGCCGCCGATCTGTGGGGCCGCGATCGGGCCTCTTCCATCACCCAGCCCCCCATGTACGGCCACGCCGTGGCCGAGTTGGCGCGCCGGGGCGTGGACGTGGACGATGAGACCGTGGCCGGGGCCGAGCACGGCCTCCGGTTCCTGCTGTTCGACCGCCGCCGACTGGCCGGCGGGCTGGTGGCGCTGTGCCACCCATGGGAGAGCGGGGCCGACGACAGCCCGCGCTGGGACGATTTCTGCCCCGGCGGGTTCTCGTTGGAGTCGTGGCGGGTGATCAAGAACCGGCTGGTGGCGTCGATTGAGCGCAGTCCGAGCGGTGCGCCGCTGGCCAATCCGGCCTTCGAGTCCGCTTCCGCGGGTTTCAACGCCCTGGTGGTGTTCAACGCCCGGGAGCTGGCCGCCGTGACCGGCCGAACGGCGATCACCGACCGGGCCGATGAGTTGGCCGGGTGCCTGGCTGACCGGTGGGACCAGCGGCGGCGAACCTGGGTCGACGCCGGAGCGTCGGCGTTGGGATCGGGCAGGGCGCGCACCCTGGACGGCCTGTTGCCGATGCTGGTCGCCGCCGAGCCGGGGCGAGTCGATGCGGTGGCTGCCGACCTGGCCGATCCCTCGGCCTACGGCGGCTGGTGCGGTCCTACCGGCGTGCACCGGGGAGAGCCCGGTTTCGACCCCCGCTCCTATTGGCGGGGGCTTGAAAGTCTGAAGGCTTGAACGGCTCAGAGGCCGATGTCCTCCATGGTGCCGACGATGAGCAGCCCCCGGTAGCTGTACACGAAACAGGAGATGCGCCGGCGGTTCTCCTCGCCCTCCCAGTCGGTCCGGCTGGGGGTGATCATGCCGATGTCGAGCTGCGATCGCACGTAGTCCTCACCGACAAAGGGCTCGAATTGCTCGTAGCACTGCTCTTGGCCCCACCTGTTGACCGATTCCTCTCCCGGGTAGGGGGCGCCGAGGGGGGCGTCGTGGATGACGATGGCGTACACCTGGCCGTTGTGGGGGCGGTTGCAGCCGATTGCGGTGGTCAGCAACGCGGGAAGGTCGTTGCGGTCCAGGTAGGTGTACTGGTTGAAGCATGTGCCCACCAGAAGGTTGTGGGGGTCGGTGACGGTGCCCTCGAACCGATCGCGCAAGTCTTCTTCGGTGGGCAGGAGGTCGGGTTCGGCGGTGGGCTCGACGAACACCTCGGCGGCGGAGTCATCCGCCTCGCCGCTCCCGCACCCCGCGGCGACAAGCGCCAGCAGGAGTGCAAACGAGAGCCAGACTCGACCGAGTTTCAGCACCGCTGCCCCAGCATCAGGCGTCAGCATCAACCAGCATCAAATCAACAAACATCAGTAGGAGGGCAGAACCCGGTCGATATGCCAGAAGGCCATGAACAAAACAGCCAGCAACGGCAATGCCGACAATGCGTATGCCGGTAGCTTTCTCCACCGCTGTCCGGCGAAGAGGGCGCAAAACCAGACGGACAGGGCGGCCAATCCCCACAAGACGGCCGGGACCAGCCCGTCGGAGTCGCCGTCGAGTCCCTCGCCGAATGATCCAACCGCCCCCTGTTCGTCTTCCTCGTCGGGTGATGGGTCGGGGCCGGGCGCCGGCTCAGCGGCTGCTTCCTGGACGGGTGCCGAGTCGGGGCCGGGCGCGGGGGCGGCCTTGGCGGCCGCAGCGGCCGCGGTCGGGTTCTCCGCCTGCTGGTTGGGCTCCGGTGTGGGTGTTGCCTGTTCAGAGACCTGTTCAGAGA
>JAPYOC010000189.1 GCA_028278955.1 Candidatus Poriferisocius aerobius | reverse complement strand
CCCCTCAACGAAGCGGTCGCCCCCCTTCCCAGTCGGCGCATGATCCGCCTTTTCGGGCGGCGGCTGCCCGGCGCCATGCTCTTGGCCGCCGTGACCCTGGCCGCAGTGGTCGCCCTGGTGCTCGTGGCCGCGGCCCTTGTGATCTGAATGCGAGGCATTCTTTTCGACGGTGACGCAGCCCTCACAGTCGATGGGCTCGGGACAACCGACCTTGAGCCCGACCAGGTCCGGGTGCGGATCGGCGCCGCCGGGGTGTGCCACTCCGACGTGTCGGTGATCGACGGGACGTTCGGGCAGATGTTCCCCACCCCGTTCGTCATGGGACACGAGGGGGCGGGCCAGGTGGTGGAAGTGGGCGGCAGCGTCAGCACCGTGGAGACCGGCGACCATGTGGTGATCGCCACCATCGACAACTGCGGGCGCTGCTCGGTGTGCGCCACCGGGCATCCCACCCTGTGCCAGAACTCAAGGCTGGGAGCGGCTATCGCCAAGCGCAACGAGACCGGCGAGGAGCCCGGCCCCGGCGATCTGCCCGCCTACTTCACCTATCGGGGTCAAGCCATCATGGGCTTCGCCAACACCGGGGTGTTCGCCGAGGAGGTGGTGGTCGGCCAGGGCCAGGTAGTGGCCATCGACAAGCGGGTTCCCTTCACCAGCGCCTGCCTCATCGGCTGCGGCGTGCTCACCGGCACCGGCGCCATATTCAATCGGGCCAGGGTGTATCGGGGCGACAGCGTGGCGGTGATCGGCGTGGGCGGCATCGGCCTCAACGCCATCCAGGCCGCCCGCATCGCCGGCGCTACCAAGATCATCGCGGTCGACAACAACCCGGCCAAGGAGGGCTTCGCCCGCCAGTTCGGCGCCACCCACTTCGTGGACTCCGGAAGCGATCCGGCTGTCGATGCCGTGCGGGACATCTCCGGCGGCGGGGTGGACTGCTCGGTGGAGTGCGTGGGCCGCACCTCTCTGATGGCCGACGCGGTGGAAATGCTGGGTCCGGGCGGTGACATGGTGATCCTGGGGGTGGCCGGGATGGACGCGGTGATGGAGCTCGCCCCGTTCAAGCTCTACCAGAACAAGTCGATCATGGGGTGCCGCTACGGATCGGCCCGCCCCGCGTTCGACATTCCCGCCCTGGTGGACTTGTACCTCGACGGCCGGCTGCTGCTGGACGAGCTGGTGTCGGCCACCTACGACCTCGCCGAGCTCGACAGGGCGTTCGCGGACCTCGAAGCCGGAAAGCTGGCCCGGGGCGTGCTCGACCTGAGCTGAGCCCCGGGCGCCCTCCGACGACCCGAAGCCACCGGGCATGCGATGGCGCTCAGGCCGTCGGCGTCTCGGTGATGTCGGCTTCGAGATCCAGGTCGAAGTAGTCGGCCGGGTTCTCGAGCAGCACCTTGCGAGCGACCGACTCATCCACTTTGGGGAAGTGCTCGGCGATGTACTGCTGCGAATCGGGGAACGACCCCACCGAGTGGGGGAAGTCGGAGCCCCACATGATGTTGTCCCACGGCATGATGTCGGCCATGTCGAACACCACCGGGTCGCGTATCACGCCGAAGTGGAAGTGGTCGAGTATCTGCTCGCTGGGCCTGCGCTCGTAGCTCACCTGGAACCAGTCGCCGAACAGGTCGTAGTTGTCGTCCATGAAGTACAGCGTGCCCGGCAGCCAGCTGGCGTTGGTCTCCGCAAAGTAGAACTTGATGTCCGGGAAGCGCTCCAATACGCCTGCAGCGATGAGCTGCGCCATGCAGTACACCGGGGAGTGGCTGCCAGCCCGCTGCACCAGGGCGCTGGCCCAAGGGCTGTCGGAGGTTCCCTTGGCCGCCGACTGGGGAGGGGCTTGCCCGGCGCCGAAGCCGAAATGCGGGGCCAGCTTCAGCCCCAGCTCCAGGCTCCTCTCCCAGAACCGGTCGTCCACCGGGTCGGCATAGGGAGAGCCGTTGGGGAAGTTGTAGAACGCCACCGACGACAGACCTGCTTCGGCGATGAACTCCAGCTCAGCCACCGCGTGGTCGATGCCGCTTATGGGGGTGACGGCGTTGCCGATGAGCCGGTCGGGGGCCACCGAGCAGTAGTCGTGGGCCAAGAACGTGTTGTAGGCCCGGATCATCGAGCGATACACCTCCGGGTCCTTGATGCCCTCGAGGAACCGGCTGGCGAACACCGGGGGGAACAGCACCTCGGCGTCGATGCCGTCGAGGTCTTGCTCTCGGAGGCGCTGCTCGGCGGGGCCGGCCCCCTCGGCCGGGCTGCCTTCGGCGTCGAAATAGGTGCCGCCGGAGAACTTGACCTTGTCGCGTCCTGCGATGTTCTGGCCGTTGCGGAGCAAAGGCTGGCCCTCAATCAGCCACCCCTCTCCCCCCTCAGGCAGGCGAATCAACCGAGGGGCCCGATCCTTCCACTTCTCCGGGACATACTTCACAAACACATCCGGCGGCGTCTCCACATGCCCGTCAGCGCTGATCACCTTGTACTTTCGGCCCATGCACGAAGCCTATTCCGATCGGCCGCAGACGAGGAAAACGGGGATGGCCCGCCGGTGGGCCCTGGGTACCTCGGCGGCGCTGACAGCGTCGTTGGCGCTGTTGTCGGCCGGGTGCTCCTCCGATGATGAGGGCCTTCGGGCCGCGGCCACTGCTGAAGCTCCGGCATCTGAGCCGGACCCGACCCC
>JAPYOC010000188.1 GCA_028278955.1 Candidatus Poriferisocius aerobius | reverse complement strand
CTGACAAATCGACCCGCTTGACCGCGCCGGCGGCGGTGACCATCCCCAGCGGCTCGCCGCCGGGCAGCACAAGGGTGAGCACTGTCTCGCTGCGAATGGCGCCGAACACCTCCGATGCTCCGGCGCCCCGGCTGCGGCCCAACACCTCGGGAATGGCCGAGACCGGCGAGGCGACTGTCCGCCCGGCCGATGTCACGGCCAGCACCGTGTCGGTGAGGTCGACCTCCACCGACGCAACCAGTACGTCGTGGCGGCCGAACTGGGACCGCCGCCGTCCCCCCGCCGGCGCCCGGCCCACGATGCCGGTGGTGGACAGGGTCACCACCCACGGCCCATCGGTCTCGGCGCTCAGCTCGACCACTGGGGTAGCCTCATACACCGGCGCGTCGAGGTAGGACACGATCTCGGTTCGGCGATCCTGGCCGAACCTCTCTGCCAGCTCGTCCAACTCCCTCAGCACCGCCCTGCGCTGCCGTTGGTCTGAGCCCAGCAGCTTCTCTAGGTCGGCGATGAGGGCAATCAGCTCGTCTCGCTCGTCGATGATCTTCTGCTTCTCCAGCGCGGTGAGCCGCCGAAGCTGCATGTCCAGGATGTGGGCGGCCTGGATCTCGGTCAGGGCCAGGGCGTCTTGCAGGCGCTGACGGGCTTCGACGGCGTCGTTGGAGCCCCGGATGATGGCCACCACCTCGTCGATGTTGTCCAGCGCGGTGATCAGCCCCTCGAGGATGTGGTGGCGGTCTCGGGCCCGGCCCAAGCGGTGCCGGGTGCGCCGCACCACCACGTCGAGTCGGTGGTCGATGTAGTGCTGGCACAGGTCGTAGAGGCTCGCAGTGGTGGGCACGCCGTTCACCAGCACCACGTTGTTGACTGCGAAGGTCTCTTCGAGGGGGGTGAGCCGGAACAGGTCGTAGTACAGCTTCTCGGGCGCCACATGGGGTTCGCACTCGATGAGCACGCGCAGGCCGTGGTGGCGATCGGACAGGTTGCGGGCGTCGTGGATGCCGGGCAGCTTGCCGTCGACGATCAAGTCGTTGATGCGTTTGACCACCTTTTCGGGCCCGACCATGTAGGGCAGCTCGGTGACCTCGATGCCCTTGCGGCTGCGGGTGAGCTTGACCGGCGCCATCTTGGCCTGGATCCGGATTGAGCCTCGCCCCGTCTCGCAAATCTGGCGCAGGGCGCCCTCGGGGGTGTCGATGACCACGCCCCCCGTGGGGAAGTCGGGACCGGGCATCGCCTCGAGCAGCTCGTCGGTGGTGGGCTTGGGCCGCCGCTTGGCCATCACCAGCTTGATGGCCTCGGCCACCTCCCGCAGGTTGTGGGGGGCCATGTTGGTGGCCATGCCCACCGCGATGCCGGTGGTGCCGTTCACCAGCAGGTTGGGCAGCTTCGCCGGCAGGCACTCGGGCTCGACGCTCTCGCCGTCGTAGGTGGACCGATGATCCACGGTGTCCTCGTCGATCTCGGCCAGCATCTCCATGGCGGCCCCGGCGAGGCGGCACTCGGTGTAGCGGGGAGCGGCCGGGGGGTCGTCGAGGGTGCCGAAGTTGCCGTGGGGATCGATGAGGGCGATGGGACGAGAGAACGCCTGGCCCAGCCGGACGAGGGCATCGTAGATGGCGGCATCGCCGTGGGGGTGGTACTTGCCCATGGTGTCGCCCACCACCCGAGCGCTCTTGCGGTGGGGCCCGTCGGGGCGGATTCCCATGTTGAGCATGGAGTAGAGGATGCGGCGCTGCACCGGTTTCAGGCCGTCGCGGGCGTCGGGGATGGCCCGGGAGGTGATCACCGACAGGGAGTAGGCCAGAAACGACTCCGACATCTCCTCGGCCACCGGGACGGGCACGATCTCGCGGGCGAAATCGCCATCGGTGCGGGGCTCGTCCGACACGCTGTGGAGCGTTGGCTGTGAGTATGGGGGCATGGTTGCCTTCGCGGGTTCTCAGAGGGGGACGTGCAGGTGTCATCCCTGATAAGACGGTACCCGTCCAGGGTGACGGTTCGAGGGAAATCGACGGCTTGGCCTCAGGTCTTGCCGCCAGGGGCGCGGATGAGGCGCACAGTCTGGACAAAGGAGCGGGCGGCGACCCGTAGCGCCTTGAAGCCGAGGATCGAGGCTACTCCGGTGGTGCGCTCATGGTGGGGCACCGGGTATTCGGCCAGGCGGGCGCCGGATCGGGCCAGCATTCCCGAAATCGCCACGTTGGGGGCAAAGGTGTCGTCGGGAATCAGCGCCAGCAGCGGCGCCAGCGCACTCGAGCGCATCAGCCGGTAGGGGCAGTTCACGTCGGCCAGGCGGCAGCCGAACGCCGCCCAGACGGTGAGCCGGGCGGCTCGGGTGATGGCCCGTCGGCCCCGCGACTGGCTGCGGCCGGTGCGGATGCCGATCACCGCGTCGGCGTTGTGGCGAAGCTCCCACAGCCCGGCGAAGCCGACGGCGGGCATCTCGCCGTCGGAGTCGGTTTGGAACACCCAGTCGGCTGTCGCCGCCCCCCGCCGGTAGCCCCGCAAAATGGTCGGCCCGTGGCCGCTGTTGGGCTTCACGTCCACCACGAGGCGCGCGTGGCGCAAAGCGGTGTCTCGAAGAACCTGTTCGCTGGCGTCGGTGGCCCCGTCCACGATGGCCACGAGCTCGTAGCCGATCCCTAGCCCGTCGAGCACTTCCAGCCAGGCTTCGGCCACATCGCCGACGATTTCCTCCTCGTTGTACACCGGCATGACCGCGCAGAGCTCGAGCTGGCCGGCCGCTGCCCCGCTGCCGCCGGCCGCTGTACCGCCGCTGGCTGATGCCTCGGCGGTCACTCCCGGGAGCTCTGGGCCAGAAGCTGGGCCTCCTTTTCGGCCAGGATGGCACCGCTCAGGTCGTAGCGGAGGGCTGCGGTGTTGGGCACTGGGCCGCCCCAGCCATCCAGCAGACCCCGCTCGTGGCAGAAGAACTGGGCCTCCACGTTGGCGCCGTTCATCTCCCGAGCCTCGGGATTGGTGGCGAGCCAGGCCACCACTGCGCCGATCACGTCGGCGGGTTGGCCGGTGTCCTCGAAGCCGAACTGGGCCATGTCCTGGGCGATGCGCTCGGTGGAGATGTAGCCGGGCTGCACGTTGAAGGCATTGATGCCGTCTTCACCGTGCTCGGCGGCCAAGAACCCGGCGACCCGGTGGAAGGCGCCCTTGCTGATCCCGTAGCCCATTCCCCAGCCCCCGTCGCCCGCCGCCTTGGTGGGGTCGGCGTAGCCCGAGGCCGAGGTGATGTTCACGATGGCACCGCCGCCCCGCTCGATCATTTGAGGCAGAAGCGCCTTGGTGAGTACCAGCGGCGCCAGGCAGTTGGCCTTCAGGTGATGGTCGAGCAGCTCGATGGGGGTGTCCAGCAGGCGGTCCATGTGGCCGGGGCCCGTCTACCCGTCCCCAGCGATCCAACACCGCCGCCGCCGCTGCTTCCAAGGAGTCGAAGTCGAGCAGATCGGCGGCCACGATCAGCGCCTCTGCCCCCGCCTCGGCCACCCGGGCCGCGGTCGCCGACAAGCTGCCGGGCAGCGGCGACGTGTCCGACCGCCGCACCGTGGAGGAGTGCTCCCGCGGTTCGCCCTCCTGCACGGTGCGGGCCGACACCGCCACTTTGAACCCGGCCCGGGCCAGATGCACCGAACAGGCCTTGCCGATCCCCCGGCTGGCGCCGGTCACGAACGCAACTGGTTGGTCGGCCATGGCTCATAGTCTGCCCGCTGCGGACCATGGCCCGCGTGTCAGAAGCGAAGGAGAGCGGCGCCCCTCGGCGAATGCGTTCACCGTGATCTCGGCCGTGGAGCGATTCTGCCGCAGAGAATCAGCTCGCCTGTTAGGGTTCCGAACTTGTGTACATCCATTTATCGGAGGGGAAATGATGTCCAAGCTGTTCAAGGTTTTGGCGCTGCTGTTCGCAGCGGCCCTCGTAGCTGCCGCCTGCGGCAACGATGACGACGAGGGGGGGTCTGCGCCTGCGCCTGAGGCAACCCAGGCGCCTGCTGCTACCCAGGCACCCGCTTCCGCAGCCGATGACGACGACCACGACCACGAAGAAGACGACGACCACGACCACGAGGAGGAGACGGCCGACGAGACGCCCGCCGCGGTTGAAGACGGTGGCGACACGGCCGAGATGGTGGCAAGCTGCGGCGCCAACACTGACGGTGAGGTGAGAGGCGTTGGCACGGAGAACAGCGTGATCACCATCGGGACGTCGCAGCCGTTTACTGGCCGGGCTGCGGTGGCCGGCGAGGGCCTGCTGGGCGGCGTCCAGATGGCAGTGGACGAGGTGAACGCCAACGGCGGCATCGACGGCTGCACTTTCGAGCTGGCCTGGGAGGACGACCGGTTCGAGATAGAGCAGATGGTCACAAACGTTCGCAAGATGATCGAGCAGGACAACGTGTGGGCTTTCGTGGGCACTGCGGGCTCGCAGGCCATCCCGTCCACCTACCCCGACATCGAGGCCGCCGGCACCCCGCTGTGGGGTCCGGTTTCGCCCGCCGACCAGGACATACAAGAGGTGTACCTCACCAACCCCACCCGCACCGAGCAGGGCCGCATCTGCATCGACTACTTCGCTGAGCAGGGCGTGACCAGGGTGGCTGCCATCGGCCAGGACAACGAGCTGGGTGAGGAGGCGTTCAACGCTATCGACATTCAGGCGCCGATCAACGGCATGGAGATCGCGGCCAAAGAAGAGGTCGAGGTGCTCTCCGACGTAGTCGGTCCTGCGGTGCTGGCCGTGATCGACTCCGGTGCAGAGGCTGTGCTCACCGCGCTGGACAACGCCCAGAACGGCTTGGTCCTCGACCAGTTCCATGAGGCAGGATTCGACGCTCTGGTGTGCTCTGACGCCGGTTCCTCCGGTGCTGGCGGTCTGAACACGGTGGGCTTGGCCAACCCCGAGGCCGCCGACGGCTACCTCGGTGCTCTCCAGGTGGCGCTACCCGACGGCGACGCTCCCTTTGTCCAGACCTGGCGCGAGCTGTGGGATGCCTATGACGGCCCCGGCAAGGACGGCGGCGCACCCAACTTCAGCCTCCAGACCTACTCGATTGCCACCGCGTTCTTTGAACTCGTCGACCGGCTAGACGGCGACTACTCCTACGAGAACTTCCACGCCACCGCTGAATCGCTGGCCGCCGATCCGATCCTGGTGCCATCGATTCCGCCGGTGGCCTGCGGACCGCTACCCGGCGGGCACAGCTGCGCATCCGGCGCGGGCGTGGCCCAATATGATGCCGCCACGGAGAGTTGGACCCAGGTCCGGGCTTTCCAGGCGCCGGTCAGCTAACTCGATTGGCAGTCCGGGACCGGTGAGCGCCGGCTCCGGACCGCTCACCTTGGGGGACAGCAGGTGGATCAACTCCTCCAGCAGATCGTGGTTGGCTTGGAGGCCGGCTCGAGCTACAGCCTGATCGGCTTGGCCATCGTGGTCATCATGAAGTCGACCGATGTGCCCAACTTCGCCACTGCGGAGATGGGGCTGGTGGCTGCCTACATGGGCTGGTTCCTGTCTGCTGATCCTGAGAAGGGTGGGGTGGGCTGGCCGTTCTGGCTAGCCATTGTGATCGCCTTGGCCTTTGCCGGGGTGTTTGGGGCTATTACCCAGTTCTTCCTGGTCCGCCCCCTGACCGGGCTGTCGACCCAGCCCTTGGCGGCGTTCTCCGCCCTCGGGCTGGGCTATATCAGCGTTGGCTTTCTGAACAATGAGGGACTGCCCACTTTTTTGGACTGGTTCCCGGTCACCAGCGAGGGATTTCCCCTAGCGGTGGCGGTCATCCTGGCCGTCATTACCGCAGTGTTGACCTACTTGATGATGCGCTACTGGGTGAAACCCCTCAGCAAGGTGGATCACTTCCCACTGCTGTTGCTGACTATCGGGCTGACGTTTGCGCTGGGCTCTTTGATCGAGAACCTTTGGGGAGCCACCCCGCAGCGCTTCGACGCTCCCTGGTCGGGCGAGACGTTCGACATCGGCAGCACGCGGATCGGCTGGGATCAGGTTGTCACCATCGCAGTGGGGTTGGCCATCGTGGTGGGATTGGCGCTGTTCTTCCGATCCAGGTGGGGAGTGCGGATGAGAGCCATAGCCGAAGACGGCCCTACCGCTCGAATGCTGGGTATCAATGCCGGCGCGGTCTCGCTCATCGCCTGGGCCATCGGCGTCTTCGTGGCCGGTGCGGCCATGATCCTCAACACCAGCTCCACGGTGTTGGAGTTGGGCAGTGCTGAAGGCCTCATCCTCAAGGGGTTTATCGCTGCGGTGCTGGGCGGCTTCGTGTCGATGGGCGGAACGTTCGCCGGCGGTCTGCTCGTTGGCTTGGGGGAGGCCTTGGCCGGCGGTCAGATCAGCACGAGCTTGCAGCCCACCATCGCATTGTTGGTGGTTGTGGTGGTGCTGCTCGTTGCCCCCGGCGGGTTCAGCCGCACCGCTCGAACTCGGGAGGTGTAGGCGATGACAGCCGCCGCCGCTTCTCCCCGGCCTCTTTACCCCCCCAAGCCACCCGGAGTTCGCCGGTATCGGGAGCAGCTCACCACCCTCGGGGTGTTCGTGTTTTTGGCGTTCCTGCCGTGGATTCCCATTCTCGGCTGGACCGACATCTTCGACAGCGGCAACAACTTCGGGCGCGGCAACCTGGCCTTTGTGTTCGCATACGGGGCTGCTGCGGTGGGATTTAACCTGCTGGTGGGCTATTCGGGAACATTGGGCCTTGCGGTGGCTGGCCTTTTCGCTCTGGGCGCTTATGGCACCGCAGTGCTGTCAGCTCCCAGCGACGCCCGGGAGGCACTGGCCGGATACGACTGGCCTTTCTTGTTGGCTCTGCCGGTCGTTTGCATTGCCGCGGCCATCATCGGCGTGCTGGTGGGCTTCCCCGCCGCCCGGTTGAAAGGCTTCTTCTTGGCCATTGCGACATTGGCCCTCGGTGAGCTGATCGTCACCATCATCCGGCTAGACGACGATGTGTGGAGCGGCCTAAAGACCAACGGCGGCACCGGTAAACAGGTCCCCCAGTTCCTGATCCCCGGCCTCGACCGCATCCTCAGCGCCTACATGCTGTCCCTGGGCGCGCTGGTTCTGATGATGCTGGCCTACATCGTGCTGACCAACCGTCGGCTAGGCCGAACCCTCAAGGCGGTACGCGACATCGACATCGCCACTGGTCCGTTGGGCATATCCTCCACCTACTACAAGTTGGTGGCCTTCGGGCTGTCTGCTTTCGCCGCCGCGCTGGCCGGGGCTATGTGGGCCCAGAACAGCTCGTTTGCCAACCCGTCTACCTTTCGCACCCGGCTGCTAGTGTTCTTGCTGGTCGTGCTGATTGTCGGCGGACTGGGCCGAAAATGGGGACCGCTCATCGGCGCAGTGTTCTTCGTGTTCCTGCGCCAGAAGCTGCAAGACACCCAGAAGCTGCTGTTCTTGATTTTGGGCATCGCGCTGATTCTTGCCGTTCTCGTCCTGCCCAACGGGATCGCGATGTTGCCGAAGCAAGTTCGCGACAGCCGTTGGGTGAAAGATCTCCAGCGAAGGCTGGAGTCGTTGTCGGACTTCTCGCCATGAGCGCCGTAGAAGCCTCTCCATCGGGGGCCAATTCCGCTGATGCCGTCGCTTCGCTTGCCGTAGACGGCCTTCAAGTGGCCTTCGGCGGAAACCATGTTCTGCGGGGGGTCGACCTGCAGTTCACCCCTGGCTTCAATGGGCTCATCGGCCCGAACGGGGCGGGCAAAACGACGGTGTTCAACGTTGTCTCCGGCTACGTTCGGGCTAGCGAGGGCGCGGTCCGGCTGCATGGCGAGGACGTCTTGAAGCTGTCCCGCACCAGGCGGGTGAGGGCCGGCATCGGGCGGACGTTTCAGGCGCCCCGGCTGATTCTTGACGCCACCGTGATGGAGAACACCCTGTTGGGCCGTCACAATCTGTTCCGCTGGGGGCATTTTGCCGAGTTGCTGCTGTTGCCCCAGCAGCGACGGGAGGAGACCGAGGCCCGCCAGATCTGCATGGACATGCTCGAGCGGTTCGGACTGGCCGAAGCAGCCCATGAGGAGGCTGGCGCCCTTTCCCTTGGCTCTCAGAAGCTGGTGGAGGTGGCCCGGGCCCTCGTCGCTTCTCCTACCGTCGTGCTGCTCGATGAGCCGGCTGCCGGGCTGGGGGCCGGCGATGTGACCGTGCTGCTGCGGGGGCTGCGCCAGATCCAGGCCGAGCGCGATCTCTGCGTGATCATCATCGAGCACGACTTGCAGCTCGTCACCAGCTTGTGCCCCAAGATCAGCGTGCTGCACTTCGGCGAGATCATCTCCGAGGGCAGCCCTGAGCACGTCACCTCCGATCCTGTGGTCATCGGGGCCTATTTGGGCCACGGCTTCGAGGTGGATTCGGGGGAGGAGCCGTCGTGATGCTGCTCGAGATCAAGGATCTGGTTTCGGGCTACGGGCGCCTCGAAGTGCTCCACGGGGTCTCACTATCGGTGGAAGAGGGCGAGATCGTGTCGGTGCTGGGGGCCAACGGAGCGGGCAAGACCACCCTGCTGCGAACCATCTCCGGCGTGCTCGCGGCGTGGTCGGGAACGGTGGCGCTCGAAGGGGAGGACTTGGGCAGCCTGGCCATCGAGCGCCGGGCCATGCGCGGCCTTGGCCACCTGCCCGAAGGTCGGGGCATCTTCCAGAACCTGTCGGTGAAGGAGAATTTGGAGCTGGGGTTGGGGTTGCGCACCGACGGCGCCGCCGCCATCCGACGCGACCGCGACCGACTGCTGGACCTGTTGCCCGCGCTGGCCGAGAAGATCGGCGAGCAGGCTTCCTCGCTGTCGGGCGGCCAGCAGCAGATGCTGGCGCTGGCCCGGGCCATGATCGCCCGACCCAAGCTGCTGATGATCGACGAGCTGTCGTTCGGCCTGGCCCCCAACCTGGTGGACCAGCTTTTCGAGCTGGTGGTGGACTTGCGAGAAGGGGGCGGGACCACCTTCTTGTTGGTGGAGCAGAATGCCGGGGTGTTGGAGGTGTCCGACCGCACCTATGTGCTGCGCACCGGCAACAACGACATCAGCGGGCCCTCGACCGAATTGCGGGCCTCCCACGACCTGGTCCGCTCCTATCTGGGCCACTGACGCGGCCTCGGCTGAGGCCGAAGCTCGCGCTGCTGCCGTCGAGGTGGTCTTGGACCGTGGTGATCGGGTCACGCATGGGTGACGCCGAGGCTGAGCCCCCCATCGACGGTGAGCACCGAGCCCGTGGTCCATTCAGCGCCGATCAGGTACTCGAAAGCCTCGGCGACCTCGGTGACCGTGCCGATGCGCCCGAGGGCGTGAGCCGGCCCCAGCCCCTCTAGGCGGGCTTTGGCCTCGTCGTCGCCCATCAGGCCGGCCCGCTGGTTTATCTCGGTGAACAC
>JAPYOC010000187.1 GCA_028278955.1 Candidatus Poriferisocius aerobius | reverse complement strand
GTCACCCACATGACCCCCCAAGAGCAGGTGGCCGAGAATCTGCTGCTGCTCCAGCGGGCGTTCCTCCTCGACAGCCTCGCCATCGACCCACAAGAATGACCCCATGACCCGCATCACGGCCACCACTCTGTGACCATGAGCGGCGCGCTCTGCGGGATGCGAGTGGTGGAGGGATCGGCCTTCGTGGCCTGCCCGTCGGGGGGTATGACGCTGGCGCAGCACGGTGCCGACGTGATCCGCTTCGATGCCATCGGCGGCGGGATCGATTACCGCCGGTGGCCGCTCACCCCCGATGGCCAGTCGCTCTACTGGCAGGGGCTCAACAAGGGCAAGCGGTCGATCCAGGTCGATCTGCGCTCCCCCGAAGGACGGGATCTCATCACCGCGCTGGCCACCGCCCCCGGTCCCGACGCCGGCATCTTCACCACCAACTTCCCCGCCGTCGGATGGCTGTCGTACGACAGCCTCCGCCGGCACCGCGACGACCTCATCATGGTGGCCATCACCGGCAACCACGACGGCTCCTCCGCGGTGGACTACACCGTGAACTGCGCGGTGGGCTATCCCTGGCTCACCGGCGCCGACGGCACCGTGAACCATGTGCTGCCCGCCTGGGACATCATCTGCGGCCAAACCGCCGCCTTTGGGGTGTTGGCCGCCGAGCGCCAGCGGTCCCGCACCGCCCAGGGCAGCCTGGTGAACCTGGCCCTGTCGGATGTGGCCCTGGCCGCGATGTCGATGCTGGGCCATGTGGCCGAGGCCCAGCTCCTGGGCACCCAGCGGCCCCGCATCGGCAACGACGTCTACGGCGCCTTCGGGCGGGATTTCCCGCTAGCCGACGGTGAGCGCATCCAGCTCGTGGCCGTCAGCGCCCGACAATGGCAGGCGATTGTGGCCGCCTGCGGGATCGGCGACGAGGTGGCCGCGCTCGAGGCCGAGACCGGCTTGGACTTCACTCGGGTGGACGGTGACCGCTACCTGGCCCTCGACCGCCTCAATCCGCTGGTGGCCCAGTGGTGCGCCAAGCACACCCTGGCCGAGGCATCGGCTGCGCTTGACGCCGAGGGGGTGTGCTGGGGCCGCTACCAGTCGATGCTGGAGATGGTGGCCAACGACCCCCGCTGCTCCACCGAGAATCCCCTGTTCGCCGAAGTGGGCCATCCCAAAACCGGTCGATATCTCACCCCCGGCCCGCCGCTGCGTTTCTCAGAGCAAAGCGCGGCTGATCCCGGACCGGCCCCCCGCCTCGGCCAGCACACCGACGAGGTGCTGGCCGACGTGCTCGGCCTGTCGAGCCCGGAGATCGCCGGGCTCCACGACCGCCGGGTCGTTGCCTGACCCTCCCACCGTCATGGGCGAGCCGCCCTCGGCCGCTGACAGAGCAGGCTCACCCCAGCTCAGAGCCGAGGATGGAGACGAATGAGACCATCTCGCCGGGGTAGCCGCCGAGGTTGTGGACCAAGCCGAGGTTGCGGGTGGACAGGTCGATCTGGCGGTTGTCGCCGGCCTGGCCCCGGAGCTGGAGCCAGCACTCGTAGTGCATGCGCAGGCCGGACGCCCCCACGGGGTGGCCGAACGCCTTGAGGCCGCCGTCGGTGTTGACCGGCATGTCGCCGTTGCGCTCGAAGGTCCCGGCCAGCACCTCCTTCCAGGCCGTGCCCCGCTCGCAGAAGCCCAGGTCCTCCATGAGCACCATCTCGGTGGGGGTGAAGCAGTCGTGGACTTCGGCCATGGCCAGCGCCGAGCGAGGGTCGTCGATCCCCGCCTGGCGGTAGGCGCCGGCCCCGGCCATCTCGCACTCCGGGAAGGTGGTGTAGTCGTAATCGGGATCGATGAGCCCACCGCCGGTGCCCGACACGAACGCCAGCGCCTTGATATACAGAGGAGCGTCGCAGTACCTGAGGGCGTCCTCGGCCCGCACCACGATGGCGGCGGCCGAGCCGTCGGCCACGCCGGAGCAGTCGAACACCGACAGCCGCCCGGCCACCGGGGCCATCTCGCAGATCTTCTCCGCCGGCATCTCCCGGCGGAACTGGGCCAGCGGGTTGAGCGCCCCGTTGCGGTGGTTCTTCTCGGCGATCTTGGCCACCACCATGCGCAGCTCGTCGGTGTCCACCCCGTAGCGGGCGGCGTAGGCCGGCAGCACCAGGCTGTACATGGCTGCGGCGGTCAGGTTCCGCTTGGTGCCGTCGTGGGGGGCGGACGCGGGGTTCAAACCCTGGTAGCCGGAGTCCTTGATCTTCTCCACTCCGATGGCCATGGCCATGTCGTAGGCCCCGCTGGCCACCGCATACGAGGCCTGGCGCAGCGCCTCGGAGCCGGTGGCGCAGAAGTTCTCCACCCGGGTGACCGGCTTGCCCTCCAGCTTCAGCGGCTGGCTCAGCGTCAACCCGCTCATGCCGCTGGAAGCCGTGCCCAGCCAGAAGGCGTCCACATCGGCCTTGGCCACCCCGGCCGAGGCAAACGCCGCAGTGGCGGCGTCGATCAGCAGGTCGTCGGTTCCTTTGTCCCAGTGCTCCCGGAACGGGGTGCAGCCCATCCCGATGATCGCCACCTGGTCCTTGATGCCATGACTCGCCATGGGTCGCCTCCTCGTGCTCCGATGACTACCGCGCCGGGCGGGCCTTCCAGAAATAGTTGTAGATGCCCGCGGCCTCGTACAGCCGCCGGAACGTCATCTCCACCCGCTGCCCGATTCGGACCGCGTCGGGGTCCACGTCGGTCATCTCCACCGGGAGCCGGCCGCCCCCGTCGAAGTCCACCACGGCGAACACCACCGGCGGGCTCACCGAATACACCAGCCGGTCGATGGTGAAGGTCGCCACGGTGGCCCCGACGTCGGCCATGGGTGCGGGATCCATGGCGTCGAGCTTGTCCTCAGGGCGGATGGACACCCGGGCGGGGGGCAGGTGCAGCATCCCGCTCTCAGCACCCCGGCTGCCCACAAAACCGTATTTCCAGTCTCGGGCCCGAGCCGCGGCCGACGACGACGGCCGGGTCGGCTCGGGCCGATTGGGAGGCTGCACTTGGATCATCTCCCGCCACTGCAAGAACGTCGCATAGCTGACCTCGGCGCCAGCGGTGATCTGATCGGCCACCGCGAGGGCTGGCGGGTGGGAGGCCAACGCCTCCGTGGCCCGCAGGACCAGCACCTCTACGCCGTCGGCCAGCATCACCACCGCGATGGTCTGGCCGGGCTCGGCCTGCTCCAGCTCGTTGGCCAGCAACAGCCCAGGATGGGCGGTTCCGGTGTTGCCCACCGCTGCGCCCAAATCGTCGGCTACCCGCCGTACTCCGAGTTGGCCCGCCACCCGCTTGACCGCCCGACCGTGAACCCCAGTCACCACCGTTGTATCCACATCGCCCGCTTGGATGCCTGCCACGCCTAGCGCCTCTTTCCAGGCCCAGGCGGCCAGCGGGCTGTAGCGGGTCTCGCCGAAGCGCTCTTCCCATTGGCCGGTGCTGGGCGAGCCCGGCTGACGCCAGCGGTCCACGAATTCCTCGGTGGCCGACGCCGAGCCCAGCAGCTCCGCCACCACCGGCCCGTCGTCGGTGGTGCCAACCAGGAATGCGGCGGCGCCGTCGCCACCCGCGGCTTCATCAGCGCCGGCGGGCAGTCCGCCTCTGATGTCGGCAGCCACCACCAGCGTCGGCCCTTTCGCATCCAGAGCGGTCCGCAGCGCCCCGATACCTGAGCGCACTGCGCCCCCGAAGTCCAACGCGCCCACTGAGGCGTCCAGCCTCAGCGCGGCGTGGATGGCAGTGGCGTTGGTCTTCTCCAGGTACGCGGGGTCGGCGGTGGCAAACCACAGGGCCCGGGGCTCAGCATCAACGGGGCGAAGCGCCAATCGGGCCGCTTCCACCCCCATGGTGGTGGTGTCCTCGTCGTACGACGCCACTGATCGGGTGCCCCGCCCGCCGCCCCGGCCCATGACCGCAGTGATGGCCGACCGGTCCAACCGCCTGTAGGGCACATAGCCCCCGAAGCCGATGATGCCCCGCATACCGCTGAATTGTACGCCCAACGCCGCCGCGACAACACCGCAGTGATCCCCGCCGCGCTCCTCGGCCCCTGACCCCCTGAACGGAAATCGCCCCAGGTTCGGTGGGGGCTCGAAAGAATGAGAATTGTTCTTGGCTTATGGCCGGGCGTTACACTATGGCCACCTAATTATCTTTAGCTATACAACAATTTATATCCACCTTTTTAGGTATAAGTCCGCCAGAAAGGACTCTTCGTGAAGATTTATCGCAAAAGAATCGCCTGCGTCGGTATTGCCGCAGCGATTGCCGTTCTTCTCGCTTCCTGCTCCAGCGACGGGGACAGCTCGACTGAGACCCAAGAGTCGCTGGCGCCCTCGGCATCGGCCACCGTCTCGGCTTCATCATCCCCGACCGCAGAAGAGGCAGTGCCCAGCCCTACCGCGGCAGACATTGCCACGGCCCCTGCGACCGCAACAGCCGTGGCGGAGCCAGCGGCGGTGCCCGCCGGCGGGACGCTGCGAATCGCCGCCCTCTCCTCCCCCGCAGACACCTTGAACCCGGCCGCGACCACCGGACCACTTGAATATTCAGTCCTGTTCCACATCCACGATTCCCTCGTGCTGCAGAAGGGCGGGGAATTCGTCCTTCAGCTCGCCGAGTCAATCGAGCCCAACGCCGATGCCACCGAATGGACTATCACCCTGGTGGAGGGGGCAAGGTTCCATGACGGGCGCCCAGTAACCGCGGCCGACGTTGCCTACAGCCTCGGTCTCCTAGCCGCATCACCCAACTTCGGGCAGAGCTACGCCGCTGTCAACCTAGAGGGGAGCACCATTGTAGACGACCGGACGCTTATCATCCCGATGCGCGCCCCCCGAGGAGACCTCCTCGAAGCTGTGTTCGGGCAGCTCTCCTTGATCGTTCCTGATGGGTTCACCGACTGGGGGAACAACATCGGCTCCGGGCCGTACAAGCTGGTTTCGTTCGAGCCCGGTGTCGGCGCCCTGTTGGAGCGAAACCCCGACTACTGGGGCGATCCGCCCGCATTAGACACCCTTGAGTTCGTGGGCATCGCTGATCCCGCCACCCGTCTGAACGCATTGCGCAGCGGCGACATCGACTACGCATGGAACATCAGCGCAGCCGGCGCCGCCTCTATAGAGGGCGACAGCAGCCTGGAAACCCACCGCGACTCGGGCGGCGGCTCGCTCATACGAGGCTTTGTCCTCAACCTCAATACGCCCCCCTTCGACAACCCTGATGTCGTCCGTGCGGTAAAGCTGGCCATCGACCGCTGGGCACTCATTGATGTGGTGCTCTTGGGCAATGGCGAGATCGGCAACGACATGCCGTCGAAGGGGCTGCCCGGCTACAACGACTCCATTCCCCAAGTCGAGCGCGATGTGGACACCGCTCGAGAGCTGTTCACCGCCGCTGGAGTGGACTCCTTCACCATGCGGGCAGCCGACCTTGTCCCCGGCATTGTGGACTCATCGGAGTTGTTCGCCCAGCAGATGGCAGAAGCCGGTGTGACCGTCACCGTGGAAGAGGCAGACGCAGCCACCTACTTCAATGATTTCGCCGCTGTTTTCTCCACCCCGGCACAGGGCATGTACTACATCAACCGGTCAGCTGGGGTTCACATGGGATCGTTCAGCGGCTCTCAGGGCACGTTCAACATCTCAGGGTACGCCACTCCTGAATTCGACGCTGGATTGGCCGATATGCAGGCCACCGTCAACGTTGATGAGAGGCTGCAGAAGACCGAAGAGCTCCTTGCCATGATCCACTACGAGGATGGCTTGGTCGTCTGGGCCTTCGAACCTCAGATCAATGCCTCCATTCCCGGCATCGAGAGAGTTTCCCTGATCCAGAGTTCCCCCTACTTTGCTTCTGCCTATCTGAACTGAGCAGCGGAGGCAGACTGTGCCGATCATCTTGCGGCTGCTGTCTCGCCTTGCGATCTCACTGGCGTTGCTTTTGGCGGTCAGCATCGCGGTGTTCGCTTCCGTCGAGATCCTCCCTGGCGACCCCGCCACCACAATCCTCGGTAGAAACGCCAGCCCAGACCGGGTCGAGGCCCTGCGTGAGCAACTCGGCCTAGAGAGCTCCCCAGTGGTTCGGTACTGGGACTGGCTCAAAAGCATGGCCCAAGGCGACCTCGGCCTACAGGCCACCGGCAACCGGTCGGTGTGGAGCACTGTCTCCACCCCCTTGCGAAACACTGCCATTCTTGCCGTGGTCGCCTTTGCCACAACTTCGCTCGCCGCGGTGGGCGGCGGCTTGATAGCCGGGCGGCGACCGGGAAATCGCGCCGACCGGGCCCTGTCCATCGGCACGCTGTCCATTGTCGCCATGCCCGAATTCGTGATTGCCGGATTGCTGATATCGCTGTTCGCCTTTCGGCTGGATTGGGTGTCGTCGGTATCGCTTGTGCCTCTGGGCGGTACGCCGCTCGACACCCCGTCCACGTTGATCCTGCCAGTAGCCACCATCACCCTGGTGGCCGGCTCTTATGGCTTGCGGCTGGTTCGGGCCTTGGTGGCCGAAGCATCTTCGCAACCGTTTGTCGAAGCAGCTCGTCTCGCTGGAGTCCGAGAGACCACGGTCTTGCGTCGACATCTGCTGCCTTCGGTCGCGGCGCCCACTGCACAAGTGCTTGCTTTCTCAGTGCCTTACCTGATCGGCGGCACCGTGATCGTCGAGCAGGTTTTCGCCTATCCCGGATTGGGGTCTTTGCTGGTCGAGCAGATCGAGAGGCGGGACGTGACCGTTGTCGAAGCCATCGCCATGATAATGACCACAACCGTGATCGCCGGTTTCCTCATCGCCGATCTGCTAGGAGTTCTCACCACTCGCCATACCCCCCGCAGCAGCTCTCGTCCGTCAGCAGCATTGCCATGACCACCCCATCGCTTCTCGCGCCAGCACCGGCCCGAAGCAGCCGCCGCCTCGACCTGACCGCGGTGGTGGCCGCCGCAATCTTGATCGCCGTGGTAGTGCTCGCCGTTTTCGGACCTTGGTTCGCCCCCCACCCGGCAGGCCAGACCATCGGACGGCCGCTGGCCAACACTGGTGCCGACGGCTGGTTGGGCACCGATCGGCTAGGCCGCGACGTATGGTCGCAAATCCTCCACGGAGGCCGCCGAACGGTGATCATCCCGCTGGTAGCGACACTGGCCGCCACCGTCGCCGGGGACACTGTGGGGCTTCTGGCCGGACGGCATCCCCGCAACCGAACTCTCGATGCGCTGCTCATGGTGATCATCGCAATGCCGGCCATGCTGATACTCCTCCTGCTCCTCCACCGCTTCGGCAAGAGCGCATGGGTTCCCATCGCGGCGGTAGTGGTCGTGGCCTTCCCTTACTCCGTGCGATACGCCCGGTCGGCCTCAACTAAAGCATGGGGCAGTTCCTTCGTGGAGCAAGCCCGACTCCGAGGCGAGTCAAACAGTTGGATCCTGCGACACGAAGTCCTCCCCAACGTTGCCGGGCCGGTGCTGTCTGACACCGGATTGCGCTTCACCACCTCCGTTCAGCTGGTCACTGCAGCCAGCTTCCTCGGCTTTGGCCCAGGCGCGCCGGCCACCGATTGGGCCACCCAGATCAGCAAGAACCTTGACGGCGCCAGCTTGAACCTCTGGGCGATCGCCGCCCCAGCCCTGATGATCGCCCTGTTGACTGTGCCTGCCAACCTGCTGGCCGACCGATTGGCAGCCCGGATAGAGCAATGACTGCCCAACTTCTCCGTTTCGATGCCGCACCGAAACTATCCGTCGACTCTCTGACCATTGCCGACCCCGATGGTCGTCTGATCCTGACCGACATCTCCTTCGAGGTCGCCGGGGGCACAACCGTGGGAATCGTCGGCGAGTCGGGATCAGGAAAATCCACCCTGTTGCGGACGATGTTGGGCGCAGTCCACCGTGACCTGCGGGCAGAAGGCGCGGTAGCGGTCGACGGCATCCCGATTCTCGGCGCGCCGCGATCGACGGTGGCCCGACTCCGCCGAGAGGGGGCGGCCTACCTCGGACAAGACCCGCCGGCATCGCTCACTCCATCGATGCGCGTCGAGCAGCTCATCGCCGAACGGATCGTCGAACGAGCCAACTCCCAGGCCATCACCGAAGCCCTGCACGCCGTGCAGCTGCCTACCGACCGCGAATTCCGCCGCCGACGGCCCTACCAGCTCTCTGGAGGGCAGCAGCAGCGGCTCGCACTGGCCCGCGCCCTCGCCAACCGATCCCGCTTGCTCCTTCTCGACGAGCCCACCACCAGCCTCGACGTCGTCACCCAGGCCATGGTGCTAGACGAAATCGTCCGCCAGCAATCTGGGCGCACCACTGTGATCGTCTCCCATGATCTCGCGGTGGTAGCCCAACTCGCCGACTGGCTGGTTGTGCTGCGCGACGGCGAGATCATCGAGCAGGGACCATTCATCGACGTTGTGTACCGGCCGACCAGCGACTACCTGGCGGAGATAATCGATGCCTGCCCCGATTTGGCGAAGAAACGCGACCAACGCCCTCCTCATTCCGCTCTTGATGGACATCATCTGGCCTCAGCGCTCAAAGTGGACGGGCTTCGGGCCGCATACGAGACACGATCGGGCCGCGTCGTGGCCGCAGCAGACGTCAGCTTCGATATCCATCCCGGCGAATGCGTCGCTCTGGTGGGCGCATCGGGCTCGGGAAAGAGCACCATCGCCCGCTCGGTCATCGGAGTCCATGCCCCCGAAGCGGGAACCGTCAGACTCGCTGACAAACTGGTCGCGCCTCGGGCCGCCGACCGCACCCAAGACGAACGACGACGCGTGCAGCTCATTGCCCAAGACCCTTGGGCCGCACTCAACCCCAGAAGGCGGGTCGGGGCCGCTTTGGCCCGCAGCGTGGAGCGCTTCCGCGGGGTTTCCCGCTCACAGGCCGGAAAAATCGGTCTCGATTTGTTCGAACAGGTCGGCCTCCACCCCGACCTGTTCAATCGACGCCCAGACCGGCTCAGCGGCGGAGAGCGCCAGCGGGTGGCCATCGCCATCGCCCTGGCCGCTGAACCCGATGTCCTCATATGCGACGAGAGCACTTCAGCCCTCGACGTGTCGATCCAGGCCGGGGTGCTTGATCTGCTGGCCGAGTTGCAGCGAGACCTCTCGCTGGGCGTTCTGTTCATCACCCATGATCTCGGAGTGGTCGCCCGAATCGCCGACCGGGTGTTGGTACTCGACGAAGGAAAGCTGTGCGAGCACGGGACATTGTCGGAGGTGTTTGACCATCCCCACCACGAGATAACTAGACATCTCCTGGCCTCATCGCCATCACTGAGCGCAACCATAGAAGACCGTTCTCCAACCCACATCCAATAACACGCTGGGGCGGCCCTCATCGCCCTAATCTTGGGGGGCAAGCCTCCAGCCCGCAGCGCGGGAGGTCTCATGCCAAAACGAGGCATAGCGGCCGCCGAGAGCCAACAGCTCTTGGTGACTGCCCACCTCGGCCACACCTCCGTTGTCCAGCACCACGATCTCATCGGCAGTGGCCACCGTGCTCAACCGGTGGGCAATCACGATCACCGTGCGGTCTTGGCGCAGCGAGTCGATGGCGTTTTGCACTGCGGCCTCGTTTTCGGGATCCAGCGCGGCAGTGGCCTCGTCAAGCAGCACAATGGGAGCTGGTTTCAACAGCGCTCGGGCGATGGCCACCCGCTGGCGCTCTCCGCCTGACAGCGAAAAGCCCCCCTCGCCCACATCAGTCTCCCACCCGCCGGGTAGTCGCTCAATCACCTCATCGAGACGGGCCAACTCAGCCGCTCGCGCCAGATCGCTATCGGTAGCATCGGGACAGGCCAATCTGAGATTGTCGGCAATTGAGCCGCCAAACAGATACGTGTCCTGGAACACCATGGCTAGCTGGGTCATCAGCGCCTCAGCGGTGAAATCCCGTACATCAATGCCGCTCACTCGAACTGCTCCAGCATCCACATCCCAGAACCGGGCAATTAGCCTGGTTATGGTGGTCTTGCCCGATCCTGACTCCCCCACCAGGGCGATCATTGATCTTGGCGGCACGGTGATGGACACGTCGTTCAGAACCGGCTCGTCATGGCCTTCCCCGTAGCTGAACACCACTCCGTCCAGTTCTACCCGCCCTCTATCGTCAGCCGCAGGCACGACTTGGTCTCCTTCGGGCAGCGGTGATGTTGCCAGCAGTACGTCCATCCGGTGAAGCGAGTTGCGAGCGATCTTTACTGCTCCGCCAAGATCGGCAGCTAGCGCCAAAGGCTCTACGAAACGCACTGCTAGCACCAACAAAGCAATGAGCTCGGGGGCGGCTAGGTTGCCATCTAGCGTCCGGTTTACCCCGACAACGATCAACAAGGTGAACGCCAGCTGAACCATCAATGCAAATGAGATGAGCCCGGGAACCGCCCGCACCAGCAAAGCCCGGCCTGCGTTGCGCTGCTCCATCAACGCATCGTCCAGCGATTGGTGGCCTTCGACATGGCGCCCAAAAGCCCGGAGCACTGCTTGGCTCTGGGAGAACTCTACGACCTTCGATGCCGCATCGGCACCCGCCCGGCTAGTTCGCTCCTCTGCTTCCTGCACCAGCCCGGCGGCCCAGCGGTAAATAAGCGCCATCACCGGCATGGTGGCCACCGCCACCAGCGCCAACCGCCAATCAAATATGAACATCAACGCCACCACCGTGGAAGGGGTGATAACCGCGGTCATAAGGGGGCGCAGCAAATGGGCGGGAACGCCCATCACGTCGATCACCCCCTTGCTGGTCAGCTGGCCGATATAACCCACCTGGTCGCCGGAAAACCAACCTAGAGGCAGCGTGGCAATGTGGTCGCCGAGTCGGGCGAACAGCCCCCGCGATAGGCCGACTGCCGCCCGATAGCCTGCCAACTGCGACATGAACTGAACTGCTCCGTACACCACCACTACCGCGACAAGACCGACTGTCCACACCCAGGCTCGGCCTGTGTCGCCGTCGAACAGAGACTTCAAGATGGGCACCAGCAGAGCAAAACCGGCGCCCTGGAGAACTGCACCGACCACGATGCCGAGCAGTTGGGCCCGGAGCAGCCCCGCATCCTCTTTGAGCACTCGGAACATTCGTCTGATCATTTCGACACCTGTCCTCCCTCGGGCCCCAAGACAAGCCCACCGGTTTCC
>JAPYOC010000186.1 GCA_028278955.1 Candidatus Poriferisocius aerobius | reverse complement strand
GTCGAACTCGTTCGGCTTCGGCGGTCACAACGGGTCTATCGTGATCGGGCCCCCTCCGACCCACTAGCGGGGTGCCGGCCGCCCGGTGCTAGGCGATGGCGTCAACCGCCACGAACAGCAGCTCGCAGGAGCAGGCCAACTCGCCGGCCACCGAGGCCTGCCCTGCGCCCCAGCCGGCTCGAGCCGACAGCCGGGTCATCTCCACCTGCAAATCCAACTGCTCGCCAGGACCCACCTGGCGGCGGAAGCGGGCGCGGTCGAGGCCGCCGAACAAGGGCAGCTTGCCAGTGAATCGGTCGTCGCAGAGCACGATGTAGGCTCCGAGCTGGGCAATGGCCTCGGCCATCAGGACCCCCGGCAGGGTGGGGCGGCCGGGGAAGTGGCCAGCGAAGAAGGGCTCGTCACCGGTGAGCCGCCAGCAGCCCTCCGCCCGCTGTCCGGACACCATGGCGGTGACCTCGTCGAGGAAAAGGAACGGGGGCCGGTGCGGGAGAACCTCAGACGGAGGCCTCATGGAAGAGGCGGCGGGTTCTGCTACTCGGCCGTCAGCGCTGCGGCCAGCTTGACAGCAGTGTCTTTGGGGCTGATCTTGTACCAGGCGTGCTCGACGGAGCCGTCGGCGCCCACCACAAACGTCGAGCGCACAACGCCGAGATAGCTCTTTCCGTACATCTTCTTCTGCCGCCACACTCCGAAGGCCTCAGCGGCCTCATGGTCGGGGTCTGAGAGCAGGGTATAGCCAAGGCTGTTCTTGTCGTCGAACCGCTTCTGGCGATCGGGCTTGTCCCCGCTTATGCCCACTGCGGCGACGCTGTGCTTTGCGGCGATGTCACGCACGCCGTTTGCCTGAATGGTTCAACCGGGGGTGAGGGCTTTGGGGTAGAAGAAGACCACCAGCCTCTGGCCGGCGAAATCACTCAGCGATACCTGGTTGCCGTTTTGATCCGACAAGGTGAAATCTGGTGCTGGGTCACCAGGCGACAACAGCCAATCAGCCATGGGTCTTATGATAGCCGATCAGTTTCCCTTCAGAGGAACTTGTTGGCTCAGATCCCCTTCACCGCCGACTTCAGGCGGGCGCCGGCGCTGACCTTGCAGCCTTTGGAAGGGGCGATCTGGATGCTCTCCCCGGTACGGGGGTTGCGCCCCGTGCGGGCCTCCCGTGAAGTCTGCTCGAAGGACACGAAGCCGGTGATAGACACCTTGTCGCCCAAGACGACCTGCTCGGTGACCACCGTCTCCAAACTGTTGAGCACCGCCTCAACGGTGCTCTTGCTCTCACCGGTGCGCTCGCTGATGCTGTTCAGCAGCTCTGACTTGTTCATACAATCCTCCCGAATGGCGAAGGTGCGACTCAAATAGCCTCAACCATGAAGCCCCAAGAGTCAACCAGCCTACTTGGGAAAAATGCCAAGTTCGGGCCGGGAAAGCCCAGGTTCACTCCAGCGCCCGGCGAAACCGTCCGACCAGCTCCCCGACCGCGTCGGGGCCCCCGCCGTCGAGCATCCGGCGCACCACCGCAGATCCCACCACAGCGCCGTCGGCCACCCGGCACACCTCTTGGGCCTGCTCTGGGGTGCCCACTCCCACGCCGACCAGCACGGGCAGGTCGGTCAGCCGCTTGAGCCTTTCGGCCATGACCACCGCGGACGACGCCAGCTCGCCGCGCACTCCGGTCACCCCCAAGAGTCCCACCCCGTAGACGAAGCCCCGGGTGCGGGCACAGATCCGCTGCAACCGCTCATCTGAGGCGGTGGGCGCGGCCAAGAGCACCGTCTCCACTCCGGACGCGTCGGCCGCTGCGGTCCACGGGCCTGCTTCCTCCAGGGGAAGGTCGGGAAGGATGGCGGCGGCCACTCCCCGTTCGGCGAGGACAGAGGCGAACCGCTCCAGTCCGAACCGAAAGGCGATGTTGTAGTAGGCCATCACTGCCAGCGGAACGCCGGCGTCGAGCCGCCCGAGGGCGTCCAGCACGCCAAGGGGGGTGATCCCCTCCCCCAGCGCCCGGTCGTTGGCCTGCTGGATGACCGGGCCGTCCATCACCGGATCGGAGAACGGTATGCCCACCTCTAGCGCATCGGCCCCGGCGTCGGCGGCGGCGGCCAACGCGGCCAGCCAGTCGCCGAGCCCCCCGGTCAGATAGGGAACCAGCGCCTTGCCGCCTTGAGATCGGCGAGCCCGCAGCGCGGCCTCCAACGGGCCGGGGTCAGCGCCCACCCAAGCGACCCATCATCTGGGCGACGTCCTTGTCGCCCCGCCCGCTCAAGTTCAGCAGCACCACCTGGCCGGCAAGCTCCTCGCGAGCCCGCGACACCCAAGCCAGGGCGTGAGCCGGCTCCAGAGCGGGAATGATCCCCTCGGCGCGCGACAAGAGCTCGAAGGCGGCCACCACCTCGTCGTCGGCGACCGACTCGTAGCGGGCCCGGCCGATGGCGGCAAGATGGGAGTGCTCTGGGCCGATGCCGGGATAGTCCAACCCGGCGGAGATCGACTCGGCCTCCAGCACCTGGCCGTGCTCGTCCTGCATCAAAAACGACTTGGAGCCGTGGACCACGCCGGGCACGCCCCGGCCGATGGCGGCACCCCCCGCTGGCTCGACGCCCACCAGCGCGGCATCGCCGGCCGCGAACCCGCTGAAGATGCCGATGGCGTTGCTGCCGCCGCCCACGCAGGCCGTCACCACATCGGGATCCCGGCCCAGCAGCCGGCGGCACTGCCCGCGGGCCTCGTCGCCGATCACCCGGTGCAGCTCCCGCACCATCCACGGGTACGGGTGGGGGCCCATCGCCGAGCCAAGGCAGTAGTGGGAGCTCTCCACGGTGGCCACCCAGTCGCGCATGGCCTCGTTGATGGCGTCTTTCAGCGTGCGGCTGCCCGATGCCGCCGATCGGACCTCGGCCCCCAGCAGCTGCATTCGGAAGACGTTGAGGGCCTGGCGCTCCATATCCACCTCGCCCATGTACACCACGCACTCCAAGCCCAACAGCGCAGCCGCAGTAGCGGTGGCCACGCCGTGCTGGCCGGCGCCGGTCTCGGCTACCAGCCGGGTCTTGCCCATGCGGGTCGCCAGCAGCGCCTGTCCCAGCACGTTGTTGATCTTGTGGGAACCGGTGTGGTTGAGGTCTTCCCGCTTGAGCAGCAAGCGCAATCCCAGCTCCTCGGACAGGCGGCGGCACTCGGTGAGCGGCGACGGGCGCCCGGCATAGTCGGCCAGCAGCCGGGTCAGCTCGGCTCGAAAACCCTGGTCGGACCAGGCGGAGCGGAACGCCTTCTCCAACTCCTCGCAGGCCGGCACCAGCGTCTCGGGCACGAACCGCCCGCCGAAGTCCCCGAACCGCCCGCCGACGGGCTCGGCCATGGTCACCGCAGCCCCTCCTGCTGCCAGTCGTAGGGGGCGGCGGCGACTTCGGGCCCCGCCGGCTCAGGACTCTCCGGGGCGGTTTCGGGCGCGAAGGCCCTCATTCCCGTCGGCGCGGCCTGCCGGGCCGCGTTGATGAAGGCTCGCATCCTCTCCGGGTCCTTGCGTCCGGGCGAGAGCTCCACCCCGGTGGCCACGTCCACGCCCCAGGGGCGCACTTTGGTGATGGCGGTGGCCACGTTGTCGGGGTTGAGGCCACCGGCCATGATGAGCCTGAGGCCGCCGGGAGCATCCTCGGCCAGCGACCAGTCGAACACCTTGCCCGAACCGGGGGTGTCGGAGTCGACCATCACCATATCGGCCCCGTAGCGGTCGGCCACCGCCAGTGCTCCGCTGCCGCCGGGGAAGGCCTTGATCACCACCGGCACCCCGTCGCGCACCGAGCGGGTGTCGGCGATGCTCTCGTGGCCGCTCAGCTGAGCGGCTTTGACGCCGCAGCGGTTGACGACATCGAGCACCCGCTGCGGCGTCTCGTTGCAGAACACCCCGACGGTAAGCACGCCGGGGGGGAGCCGCCGGACGATCTCCTGCACTCGGGACGCCGCAAGCTGCCGGGGTGACGGGGCCATGACAAAGCCCACCGCGTCGGCGCCCAAGGCAGTAGCCAGCAAGGCGTCCTCCACGTTGGTGATGCCGCAGATCTTGATGAACACTGCCTGCAAAACTACCGGCTGGCTCCCTCAGGATTGGGATTGCCGGCGGGGAACGGCGGCGGCCTGCGCCAGGAGGCCAGCCACGCGCACCTCGGCGGGCACCTCCACGGCGCGTTTGAGGTAGCCCAAAGCCACGGTAACCCCGGCGATCGTGTCCCAAGCGGTGCTGGTGACGACGCCGACATCCACGCCGGCGGCGCTGGTGATCGGCTGGCCAGAGGCCAGGCCGACCCGACCAGACAGGGTGAGCAAACGCAGATAGCGAGGGGCCGTGCTGCCCCTGGAATCCATGCGGGCCACCAGCTCTTGGCCGGTGAAGCACCCCTTGGCGAAGCTCACCGTGAAGCCGACGACCTCGGCCTCGGCAGGGATGGTGCGCTCGTCGATATCCACCCCCATTCGGGGCAAGCCGCACCGGATCCGATGGGCTTCCAGCAGCTCGGGGGCCACTGCGGGCACGTCTGGCGACACGGTGGGGGCCGGGCCCAGCACGTCGATCCCACCACCGGGCACCGGGCCGACGACCTCCCCGTCCACGGTCGCGTCTGCCGCGCCCGGCCCGCGCACGGCAATGCACTGCCACTCCAGCGGCACCAGGGCCACATCGGTGCGGAGCATGAACCGCTCGAGCCGGGCGATAGCCTGCTCTAACGGGCCGTCGGTGTCGAGGACGAACCGGTCGGCAGCCTGCCGGGTAACGCGGACAAAAGCGTCGATGCGCCCCTGGGGGCCCAAGATGAGCGACCAGGCGGACCGGCCGGGGATCAGCGCGGCGACATCCTGGCTGAGCTGGCCCTGCAAGAAGCCCTCGGCATCGGGACCAGACACTGCCAGCGCCCCCCGCTCGGTCGGACAGGCCCCGACGGCAGTCGACAAGTCCACCAGGCCGCTCATTGCCAACCGCTCACTGCCGACGCCGGTTCATTCGCCGGGCGGCGGGCACCGCCGACAGCAGGGCTCGGGCCTTGTTGGCGCACTCCAAGTCCTCCTGCTCGGGGATGCTGTCGGCCACAATGCCAGCCCCGGCCTGCACCGACGCCCGTTCCCCCCGAACGACCATGGTGCGAATGGCGATGGCGGTGTCGACGTTCCCCGAGAAGTCCAGGTAGCCGACCACCCCGGCATAGGGGCCTCGCTTCACCGGCTCCAGGGCGTCGATGATCTCCATGGCCCGAACCTTGGGCGCTCCCGAAACGGTGCCCGCCGGCAGGGTGGCCCGGAGCACGTCCACCGGGGTCCGCCCCGGCGCCAGATCGCCCGACACCTGCGAGGTCAAGTGCATGACGTGGCTGTACCGCTCCAGAGTCATCATCTCGTCCACCCTCTCGGTGCCGAAAGCCGCCACCCGGCCCACGTCGTTGCGAGCGAGGTCTAGCAGCATGATGTGCTCGGCAATCTCCTTGGGGTGCTCGGACAACTCGGCGGCCATGCGGCGGTCCTCGGCCTCGGCCCGGCCCCGGCGCCGAGTGCCGGCGATGGGCCGGGAGATGACCCGCCCGTTGAGCAGCTGCACCATCGGCTCTGGCGAGCAGCCAACCAGCGACACCTCGGGCAGGCGCACGAAGTACATGTAGGGGCTAGGGTTGACCTGTCGCAGCGAGCGGTACACGTCGAAGGGCCGGGCCCCCAGGTCGAAATCGTATCTCTGGGCCAGCACCACCTGGAAGACGTCGCCAGCGAGGATGTGCTCCTTGGCGGCCTCCACCGCGCCGCAAAAGCTCTGCGTGCCCATGGACGACACCACTTCAGGCAGCTCCTCATGTTCGGCCGGGGGCTCCAAAAGGGGCTCTACCACCGGCCTGGCCCCGTCGGCGGCCAGCTCGGCGAGGGCAGCGATCGCCCCGTCATAGGCGTCGTCTACGTCGGCCAGCGACGCGCCGGCCGGAATGACCACATTCTCGATCAGCGTGACCCGCTGGCGCCAGTGGTCGAAAACGGCTAGCTCCCCGATCACCGACATCACCGCGTCGGGCAAGCCCTGGTCGTCGACCGGCGCATTGGGGAGATGCTCCACCTCCCGGACCACGTCGTAGCCCAGATAGCCCATCAAGCCGCCGTGCAGCGGGGGCAGATCGCTCATCGCCGGAGACCGCCACCGGCCCAGAATGTGCTCGATAGCCGCCAGAATCCCCTGATCGAGCGGGGTTTCCTCCGGTATCTCCCCGGTAACAGCTACCCGGCGGCCGCGGGCCACCAGCGTGCCCAGCGGGCGGCGGCCGATGAAGGAGAAGCGGCTCCAGCGCTCGCCGTGCTCCACCGACTCCAGCAAGAACCCGGGCTCATCGCCCACGGTGCGGACGAAAGCGGCCACCGGGGTGGTGAGGTCGGCCACCAGCTCCCGCCACACCGGCACCACGGCCCACTCAGCCGCCAGCCGGTGGAACTCCCGGCGACTGGGGCTGATCGCGGACATCGAGGCCCGATCAAGCCGACGGCCGCACCGGCTCGCCGAACGAGCGGAAGAAGCATGAGTACTCCCCGGTGTGGCACGCCCCGCGGCCCTCCTGCTCCACGACGAGCAGCAGGGTGTCGCCGTCGCAGTCGTAGTACGCCCCCCGGAGGTATTGGCGGTCGCCGGAGGTCTCCCCCTTGCACCAGTACTCCTGGCGAGACCGGCTCCAGAACCAGGTGCGCCCGGTTTGCAGGGTGCGCTCCAGCGACTCCCGGTTCATCCACGCCATCATCAGCACCCGCCCCCCCTCGTGCTCCTGCACGATGGCGGGAACCAGCCCATCAGCATTGAACACCACCTCTTCCAGCGCTCCCGGAGCGGCTTGTATCGGCGTGATTTGCGGCATCACCCCATCGTAGGAGCAGGCTCTGGCCCGAATAGAGCCATTTGCCGAGTCAGAGATACAGGCCGGTGCTCGTCTCGTCGAGGCGGGGGGCGGCCACCGCGTGGATGTCCCGCTCCCGCAGTATGAGGTAGTCCGCACCCCGAACCTCCACCTCATAGCGGTCCTCGGGGTTGAACAGCACCTGGTCGCCAGCTTCGACGGTCCGGACGTTGGGGCCCGCTGCGATGGCCTCGGCCCACGCCAGGCGCTTGCCCACTTGAGCTGTTGCCGGGATGAGAATGCCTCCCGTGGAGCGGCGCTCGCCCTCGGGGGAGTCCAGCTGCACCAGGATGCGGTCGTTGAGCATCTTGATGGGGAGCTTGTCCTGGGGCGAGACCTTGCTGGCGGCGTCTGCTGGCTTGGACATCGGACGACAAAGCTACCGTGGCCGGCATATGACCGACGATTTCGGGCCGACCAAGGCCGCGCCGATATCCACAACACTGACTACCGACGACGGCCTCCGCCTCGAGGCCCAGTGGGCCGTGCCCGACCAGCCCCGCAACCGGGTGGTGATCGCCCATCCCCATCCCCAGCGCGGCGGCAACATGCACTCGCTGGTGGTTTCAGCTCTGTTCCACCACCTGGCCGCGACCGGTTGCGCGGTGCTGCGGTTCAACTTCCGAGGGGTGGGAGGCTCCGAGGGCAGCCATGACTTCGGCGAGGGCGAACAGCTCGATGTGCGGGCTGCGGTGGAGGCGATGGCGGCCACCGCCCACAACCAGTGCCCCCTGGTGCTGGCCGGCTGGTCGTTCGGCGCCGACCTGGCCTTGACCTGCGACGCCCTCGAGTTGGCCGGCTGGTTCTTGGTCGCCCCGCCGCTGCGGGTGCTGCAAGCCGACCGGTTCAAGGCCGCCGCCGATGCCCGCCCCAAGCGGCTGGCCGTGCCCGAGCGGGACCAGTTCAACCCTCCTGAGCAGGCGCAGGCCGCAATCGCCGGTTGGAGCAACACCGTGATCTGCCCCGTCGGCGGCGCCGACCATTTCCTCGTCGGCCGCACCGACAGGCTCAACGATCTGCTCGACGAATTCCTCGCCGGCCTCTAGTGGCGTGTCGCAGAAATAATCGCGCGTGTCCTGCTCGCCAGCGACGCCGCTCAGGCGTCGGCGGGGCGGATGGGAATGCCGGCGGCGGCCA
This sequence comes from Candidatus Poriferisocius aerobius, assembly GCA_028278955.1. Taxonomy (GTDB): domain Bacteria; phylum Actinomycetota; class Acidimicrobiia; order Acidimicrobiales; family Bin134; genus Poriferisocius; species Poriferisocius aerobius. The sequence continues at coordinate 11,986 of JAPYOC010000186.1, read as the reverse complement.
TGCGGGCTTTGGCCTCGGCCACGGTGTGCTCGCCGAAGTGGAAGATGGAGGCGGCCAGCACTGCGTCGGCACCGCCTTCAAGCACCCCCTCCACCAGGTGGTCGAGGGTGCCGACTCCCCCGCTGGCGATCACCGGAACCCTCACTGCTTCCACCACCGTCCGGGTCAGCTCGAGATCGAAGCCGTCGCGGGTGCCGTCGCGGTCCATGGAGGTGAGCAGTATCTCCCCTGCCCCGAGCTCGGTGATGCGGATGGCGTACTCGACGGCATCGATGCCGGTGGGGGTGCGGCCCCCGTGGGTGAATATCTCGAAGCGAACATCGCCTCCGGCGGTGGGGTGGGTGCCGATGGGCGGGGTTGCGGCTGAGAGCGGACCACCGGCACGCCTGACGTCGACGGAGGCCACCGCACACTGGCTGCCGAACTCGTCGGCGATCTCGGCCACCAACTCGGGGCGGTTCACCGCGGCGGTGTTCACCGCCACCTTGTCGGCGCCGGCCCGCAACAGGCGGCGGGCATCGTCCACCGTGCGGATGCCCCCGCCGATGGTGAACGGGATGAACACCTCCTCGGCGGTGCGGTACACCAAATCTAAGGTGGTCTCCCGCCGATCCGAAGACGCGGTGATGTCCAGGAACACCACCTCGTCGGCGCCCTGCTGGTCGTAGCGGGAGGCCAACTCCACCGGATCGCCGGCGTCGGCCAGATCCACGAAGTTGACCCCCTTGACCACCCGGCCGGCATCGACATCCAGACAGGGGATGATCCGGGCGTTGCCACCCCCGGCGGCCGGCCTGCTCACGGGGCCAGCGCTTCCACAGCCTGATCTACCGTGAAACGGCCCTCGTAGAGCGCTCGTCCCACGATGACCCCGGCCAGCCGCCGGCGGTGGCCGCCAACCGCGGCCAACTCGGCCAGATCGCCGAGCGCGGCCACTCCGCCGGACGCGATCACCGCGAGGCCGGTGGCAGCGAGGACCGCGCTCAAGCCCTCGATGTCCGGTCCGCCCATGGTGCCGTCGCGGCTGATATCGGTGACCACCAACGCCTCGGCCCCTGACGACTCGAAGCAGCCGGCCAGCTCCAGCAAGTCCCCCCCGCCTGCCCGCTCCCACCCGTGGGTGGCCACGGCGCGGCCCCGGGCGTCCAAACCCACGGCCACCGGCTGGCGAGCAGCCACCTGGGCCACCAGCTCAGGGGTCTCCACCGCCGCGGTGCCGAGCACCACCCGGGCCGCGCCGGCGTCGGCCAAAGCGGCGGCCGAGTCCAGGCTGCGGACCCCGCCGCCGGCCTGCACCGGAACCCGCACCGCATCGGCAATGGCGGAGACCACCGGCAGGTTGACCGGCTCGCCGGTGCGGGCCGCGTCCAGATCCACGACGTGCAGCCACGAGGCCCCCGCGTCGACAAACTGCCGGGCCTGGCCCACCGGGTCGTCGGAGTAGGCGGTCTCGGCATCGTAGGACCCCTGGTAGAGCCGCACACAGCGCCCGCCCCTCAGATCGATGGCAGGGTAGAGCTGCATCTCACGCCACGGCGGCCGCGGCTTGGGCGTGGTTCACGAAGTTCTCCAGCAGCCGAAGGCCGGGGCGGGCTGACTTCTCGGGGTGGAACTGCGTGGCCCACACGTTGTTGTCGGCTATCGCCGCCGCCACCGGACCGCCATATTCGCAAACGGCGGCCACGTTGTCGGCCATCGGGGCGGCAAAGGAGTGTACGAAGTACACCCAGGCATCGCCGAGCCCCTCGAGCAGAGGACTCGATACCCGAACCCCCAAGCGGTTCCACTGCATCTGGGGCCGTTTCACGTTTCCGGGCAGCAGCCGCACCACCCCGGGCAATATGCCCAGACCGGCCACTCCCGGCGCTTCCTCGGATTCCTCATAGAGAAGCTGCAAGCCGATGCAGATGCCCAGAAACGGGCGGCCATCGGCCGCGGCGGCCCGGGCCTGCTCATCGAGCCCCGTGCGACAGAGGGCGGCCATGCACGGCCCGAACGCCCCCACTCCCGGAAGCACCACCCCGGCGGCCTCCGCGATCAGCCCGGCATCGGCGGTGAGGCGGGCATCGGCGCCCATGCGCTCGAGGCTCTTCTGAGCCGACCGGAGGTTGCCGATGCCGTAGTCCAAAACTGCGATAAGCGGCCTGCTCTGAGCGCTGGTGTCTCCCTGAGCGCCGACGATCCGGCGGGTCACAGAACGCCCTTGGTGGAGGGAATGCCGGTGCCCTCCACCCGAACGGCGTCGCGCAGGGCCCGGGCCACCGCCTTGAAACTGGCCTCGATGATGTGATGGGTGTTGCGACCCCGAATCATGGTGATGTGCAGGGTGAGGGCAGCCGAGGTGGCGAAGGCCCGCCAGAACTCCTCGCACAGCTGGGGGTCGAACGGCGGGTCGCCCAGGATCTTCTGGCCGGGCGGGCTCACCTCGTAGTGCAGGAACGGGCGGCCCGACAGGTCGACCACGGCCTCCACCACCGCCTCGTCCAGCGGAATCGAGATGGACGCGAACCGGCGGACCCCGGCCTTGTCGCCCAGGGACTCGGCGAAGCACGAGCCCAGCAGAATGCCGACGTCTTCCACCGTGTGATGGGCGTCGACCTCCAGGTCGCCGGAAGCGTCAACCTGAAGGTTGAAGCCGCCGTGGCGGCCGAGCTGGCTCAGCATGTGGTCGAAGAACGGCAACCCGGTGTTCGCCGCACCCTGGCCTTGTCCGTCGAGGTCGATGGCGATTTCGATGCTGGTCTCGGCAGTGGACCGAGAGGCAGAGGCCGTTCGAGAAGAGTTAGTCACGCCAGCACCTCGCTCAGCGCAGACAGGAAGGCGTCGTTCTCAGCCGGGGTTCCCACGGTGACCCGCAGGCAGCCCGACAGCCGGGGCCACGAGGAACAGTTCCTCACCAGCACCGACCGATCTATGAGACCCTTCCAAACGGCCTCGCCGTTTCCGGAGTCAGGCCGCAGCAGGATGAAGTTGGCCCCCGAGTCCCACTGGCGGACCGGAAGCCGGTCGAGCGCAGCGGCGATCCGCTCCCGCTCAGCCACCAACAGGGCGATCCGCTCCTTCATCTCGTCTCCATAATCGAGGGCCAGGCGCCCGGCGATCTGCTTCATTGTGTCGAGATGATAGGGCAACGCCGATTTCTCCAGTTCGGCTACCACCCACGACGGGGCCACGAGGTAACCCAGCCGGGCGGCGGCCATCGACCACGTCTTGGAGTAGGTGCGAGCCACCGCCAGCGGGCGACTCTCGTCCACCAGGTCCACCCAGGTGTGGGGGTTGAACTGCCCATAGGCCTCGTCCATGAGCAGCAGGCCGGGCAGGGCGGAAACGTCGGCCAGCAGCCTCTCGACCAATTCCGAGGGCTCGACCATGCCGGTGGGATTGTTGGGCGAGCACAGGAATGTGACGGCCGGGCGGTGCTCGGCGACCATGGCCGAGGCATCGTGGGCCGCCAGGGAGAAGTCCTCATCCCGTTCGCCGGCGACCACCTCGGTGGCGGCCAGCCGGGAGATGTGCGAGTGCAGCGCATAGGTGGGCTCGAAGGTCAGCGCGGTGCGGCCCGGCCCTCCGAATGCCAGCATCAAGCACTGAAGCACCTCGTTGGAGCCGTTGGCCGCGAACACCTGCTCGGGCGCGACCCCCTCGTGTTTGGCCAACGCGGCCCGCAACTCGTGAGCGCTCCGGTCGGGATAGCGGTGCCAGTCGATCTCGGCCTGGGCCGCCCGCAGCGCCTCGGCCCACCCTTGGGGTGGGGGCACCGGCGACTCGTTGGTGTTGAGCCGCACAGCCACATCAAACTGCGGCGAGTGGTAGCCGGACATCAGGGCCAGGTTCTCCCTCACCGAGAGCCGGCCGGGGCTACTCATTGCCGGTTCCACTGGGGACCGTGTCGGCTATGGCCCGCAAACAGACCGAATCGGCGTGGGCATGCAGTCCCTCGGCGCGGGCGATGGCCGCCACATGGGGGCCCGCTGCGGCCAATCCCTCGGGGGCCACGGCGATCTCGTGCATCGGCTTGGTGAAGTCCCGGACGCTCAGCACCCCGGCGAAGCGGGCCGTTCCGTTGGTGGGCAGCACGTGGGAGGGGCCGGCCGCGTAGTCGCCGACGGAGGCCGGCGACAGCGGGCCGCGAAAGATCGCCCCGGCGTTTCGGACCCGGCCGATGACCGCCTCGGGCGCCTCGGTCATCACCTGCACGTGTTCGGGGGCGATGAAATTGACCACCTCGGCGGCAGACTCGGGGCCGTCCACCAGCACAATGCGCCCGTTGCGCTCGAACGTGGCCGCAATGTCGTGGTGGCGAGCAGCGTCGGGCAACAGTTCGGCCACCGCGTCGGCCACCGCTTCCGCCGCCTCCGCATCCCAGGTTACGAGCCAGGCCAGCCCATCGGGGCCGTGCTCGGCCTGCACGATGAGGTCTATCGCCGCATACTCTGCCGGAACGGACTTGTCGGCCACCACCACGACCTCGGAGGGCCCGGCGAAGGCGGCGGGCACTCCGACAAACCCGGCCACCAGCTGTTTGGCGGTGGCCACGTAGACGTTTCCCGGACCCACAATCACATCAACCGCTCCCACCGACTCGGTGCCGAAGGCCATGGCGGCAATGGCCTGCGCGCCCCCCACCGCATACACCTCATCGACTCCGGCGATGGCCGCCGCCGCCAGGGTGACGCCGGCCACCCGGCCCCCGCGGTCGGGAGGGATGCACAGCGCGACCTGCTCCACTCCGGCCGCCCGGGCGGGCAGCGCAGTCATCAAGACGGTGGACGGGTAGGCGGCCCGGCCCCCGGGCGCATAGCAGCCGGCTCGGCCCACCGGCTGGTCCCAGCTGCGAATGGTGACGCCCCGGCGGCTGTGGATCTGCTCTTTGGACACCTGGCCGCAGTGGAACTCGGTGATGGATTCGGCCGCCGCCTCTAGAGCGGCCCGCAACGAGGGGTCGATCCCCTCTGGAGCTGCGGCCACTTCGGCTGGCGGAACCCGCCAGCTCATTGGGGAGACCCCGTCGAATCGCTCGGTATAGCGGGCGAGGGCGGCGTCGCCGCCCATTCGAACTGCATCGACGATCTCGCGGACCGCGGCCACCGCGCCCTCGGAAACGGGCTCAGGCCGGGGTAGGCGGTCGGCGATCTGAGCCACGCCCCGCAAGTCCACTCGCTCTAGCACGACCCCCAAAACTACCGGCCGGCGGCGCCGCCGAACGAAGGGTTTGCCGCTCGCAGCCGGGGTCGAGCGCAAGCGATGGGCAGGTTTTGCGGTAGAACCTCTCCGTGGACGACCCATCGATGGCGGCGGACGGGGCGGAGCTCAGCTCGCTGAGCAGCGTGATAAAAGACCTCGGGGAGCGGGTGGCGGAGGTGGCCCGGCGCTACGAGGGCACCGACCGGGAGGACGTCTCGTTCGAGCTCTACGAAGTGGAGCGGGCCCTGCGAGGAGCAACCCGCCGTCTCGACCGCCTGACGAGAAATCTGTAAGTCTACGGGCAACTTTCGAGCGGACCAGGAGAAGAAATGTTCAACCTACGCTTTGACCTGCGGACTCCTCCATTCACCGAGGTGACCCACGGCGATCAGTACCGCGCCATGCTGGAAATGGTGAAATGGGCCGACACCCGGGGCTTCGCCGGGGCCATCGCCAGCGAGCACCACGGCACCGAAGACGGTTTCATGTCGGCGCCGCTGGCCATCTCAGCCGCCATCTTGGGGGCTACCGACAACTTGATGTGTACCCTGTCGGCCCTGCTGGTGCCCTATCACGATCCGCTTCGGCTGGCCGAGGACATCGCCGCCATCGACTTGATGGCGCCGGGCCGGTTCATCGTCATCGCCGGGCTGGGCTACCGGGAGTCGGAGTTCGAGATGTTCGGAAAAGACCGCACCCGGCGGGGCCGCGACACCGAGGAAGCGATCAAGGTGATGCAGCAGGCGTGGACCGGGGAGCCGTTCGAGTACCGGGGCCGAACCGCGTGGGTCACCCCCAAGCCCGCGACCCAGCCCCACCCGATTGTGATGGTGGGCGGCTCAGTGCCGGCGTCGGCCCAGCGGGCCGCCCGGCTGAGGCTGCCCTACATGCCGCCCATCGGCGACCAGGAGTTGGTGGACCTCTACTACGCCGAGGCCGCCGAGATCGGCTTCGAGGGGGCGTTCGCCATGGCGCCCGACGGTCCGGGGCTGGTGCTGGTGACCGAGGATCCCGAGGCGCTGTGGGCCAAGATCGGCCCCAATATGCTGTACGATGCCGCGGCCTACGCCAGCTGGCAATATCCCGACCAGCGCTCCGGCTGGCACGTGGAGGCCTCCGACATCGCCAGCCTCAAAGCCTCCGGCCAGTTCGAAGTGCTCACGCCCGAAGAGTGCGTCGAGCTGGTCCGCACCAAGGGGGCGGCCACGCTCCACCCCCTGTGCGGTGGCATCGACCCCGTCATTGGCTGGGAGACGCTGGAATTGGTGGTCGAAAGGGTCATGCCCGCCCTGGCCGAAGCGGTATAGCCCGCTGCTCGTCGGGCGGCTCGGGTGGCGAGAGCCGGCCTCACCGGCCCGCGGATGGGCAAAAAGAAGCCAGCACGCACTCGTGGCAGCGGGGGCGGCGGGCGATGCACACTCGCCGTCCGTGGAGAATGAGCCGGAGAGAGAACTCGCCTCGCTCAGCGGCCGGGACCATGGGGTTCAGCTCCCGCTCGATCTTCACCGGGTCTTTCTGCCCGGTGATGCCCAATAGGCCGGTAATGCGGGCCACATGGGTGTCCACCGGCAGGCCGGGCAAGCCCAGGGCCACGCTGCGCACCACGTTGGCGGTCTTGCGGCCCACGCCGGGCAAGCTCACCAAATCGGACATCTTCCCCGGCACGGTGCCGTCGAAGCGATCCATGAGGTTTTGGGCCATGCCCACGATGTTGCGGGCCTTGGTGGCAAAGAAGCCGGTCGACCGGACCAGGTCCTCCACGTGGGACAGGGGCGCTTCGGCCAGATCCTCCGGGTTGGGATAGGCCGCAAACAGCTCTGGGGTGACCATGTTCACCCGCTTGTCGGTGCATTGGGCCGACAAAATGGTGGCCACCAGCAGCTGGAACGCGTTCTCGTGGTCGAGTTCGCACACCGCCTCGGGATATTCCTCGGCCAGCAGCTCGTGTGTCCGTCTGGCTCTGCCCTTGGGGGTGCGCGGCCTCGCCATCGACCGCATCGTAACGACCCGAACCCCGGAGTCGGCGATCGGGGCCGCTACCGTGGGTTTTGTGACGCTGACGGTTTCCCGACCCGACCGGGGAGAGTTCGCCTGGTCGGTCACCATCGCCCCCGACCTGCCCCGGGACGCGACCACCGCCGACCAGATTCGAGCGGTCGTCGCCGATGCCGAGTCTGGGGATTCGCTCCAGCTCTGGATCGAGCAGGCCGCCGAGCCCGACGACGTGTTCGCCGCCGAACTCGGCTTTCAGCCCTACCGGCACCTGTGGCGGATGCAACGGTCGCTGCCCGCGCCGCGCTCTGCCATCACCACCCGGGCGTTCGTGCCCGGCGCCGACGACGAGGAGTTCCTGGCCGTCAACAACCGGGCATTCCACTGGCACCCCGAACAAGGGGGCATGACCGTCGGCGATTTGGCCCAGCGCATGGCCGAAAGCTGGTTCGACCCCGAGGGGTTCCGGCTCCACGAGCGAGATGGCCGCCTAGTCGGATTCTGCTGGACCAAGGTCCACCCCGATGAGAGCCCGCCGGGGGGCGAGATCTACGCCATCGCCCTAGACCCCGATTTCCACCGCCAAGGCCTGGGCAAGGCCATGACCTTGGCCGGCCTCGACCACCTCGCCGACCAGGGGCTCACCGTGGGCTTCCTCTATGTAGAGTCGGACAACGATCCCGCGGTGGCCACCTACCACCGCTTGGGCTTCGACCACTGGTCCACCAACCGGGCCTACCGGCTCACCGTTCAGTGAATCCCGACCCCGCGCTGCCCCAGGGCCAGGAGAAAGCGGCCGCGGTCCGGTCGATGTTCGACGCCATCGCCCCCCGCTACGACATGCTCAATCGGCTCTTGACCTTGGGCATGGACGGCCGATGGCGGCGGCGGGCGGTGCGGGAGCTGGGGCTGCCCTCGGGGGCCCGAGTGTTCGATCTGGCCTGCGGCACCGGAGATCTCTGCCGAGACTTAGAGTCCGCCGGCTACCGCACCGCGGGTTTCGACCTGTCGATCGGCATGCTTCGGGCCGCACAGAAACACCGGGACTCGGGCCGGCTGCACACCCCGATGGTGCTGGGCGACGCCCTGCGCCTCCCTGTCCCGACGGAGAGCGCGGCGGGCATCACCTGCGGGTTCGCCCTGCGAAACGTGGTGGATCTCGGTGGGCTGTTCGCCGAGATGGCCCGAGTGGTGGTGCCCGGGGGTCGGGTCTCGCTGCTGGAGGTGGCCGAGCCGCCCAACCCGGTGATGCGGCTGGGCCACAGGCTGTATTTCGGCCGGGTCGTCCCCTTGGTCGGCGGGCTGTTGTCGGATCGGGCCGCCTATGCCTACCTCCCGAAATCGGCGTCCTACCTGCCTGCTGTCGACGACCTGCTCGGGCTCTTGGCCGGGCACGGGTTCGAGTCGGCAGACCGCGAGCTGCTCTCCGGCGGCATCGCCCAGCTGATCACCGCCACCCGCAGACCCTAGTGGTGGGCCTCGCAGACGGCACTGGGCGGCCCCGCCTCAGGCTAGGCCGAGAGGGCCAGCCCGACCGTCAGCAAAAGGCCGAACACTGAATGCAACCGGGCAGTGTGGTTGAGCAAAGGGGATTTGGCATCCGCTGACAGAGCCAGCCGCACCGCCGGGACGGCCAGCGGGAGCGACGCGAGCGACAGGGGTGCCCACGAACGGGCTATGCCCAGCAAGGGGGCCACCCCGATGGCCACCAGCACCAAGGCGGCGTAGAGCCAGGCGGTCCCCCTCTCGCCCAAGCGCACGGCCAGGGTCAGCTTGCCCGACTCCCGGTCCCGGGGAATGTCTCGGAGGTTGTTGGCCACCAGCAGCGCAGAGGCCAACAGGCCTACCGGCACCGCGGCAGCAAAGGCCAGCCTGCTGAACTCCTCTGCCTGCACGAAGGCGGTGCCCGCGGTGGCGACCACCCCGAAGAACACGAAGACGAAGGCCTCGCCGAAACCGGCGTAGCCGTAGGGCCGCCGGCCTCCGGTGTAGTACCAGGCAGCAAGAACGCAGGCCAGTCCCACCGCCACCAGCCACAGCGTCACGGCTATCGCCAGGGCCAGCCCCGCGGCGGCCGCCACCGCGAAGCCCCCGAAGGCGGCCCGCCTCACAAGGGCGGGCGCCACTGCGCCGCCGCCCACCAGCCGGGCCGGGCCCTCCCGATGGGCGTCGGTGCCCCGGATCCCGTCGGAGTAGTCGTTGGCGTAGTTCACGCCCACCTGAAGAGCCACCGCCACCACCAGCGCCACCGACGCCCGCCACCACACCGCGTCGGGCGCCGCCGCCGCAGTGCCCACTGCCACCGGCACCACCGCAGCGGGAAGCGTCCGGAGCCGGGCCCCCTGTATCCACAGCCTCACGTTCTGATCCTCTCGATCATCCAAGTCTGGCCGATGGCCTGGGTTCGTTCGTGCCTGGGTTCGTTCGTGTCAGGGTTCGTTAGTGTCAGAGCCATGAATCGCCTCGGGGCCGAAACCAGTCCCTACCTGCGCCAGCATGCCGACAACCCAGTGGACTGGTACCCGTGGGGCCCCGCGGCGTTCGCCGCGGCCCGGGCCGCCGACAAGCCCATCTTGTTATCGGTGGGCTACTCGGCCTGCCACTGGTGCCATGTCATGGCCCACGAGTCGTTCGAGGATCCCGAAACAGCCAAGGTGATGAACGAACTGTTCGTGAACGTCAAGGTGGACCGGGAGGAGCGGCCCGACGTTGACACCATCTACATGGAGGCCGTGCAAGCTCTCACCGGTCGCGGCGGGTGGCCCATGACCGTGTTCACCACCCCCGACGGCCGCCCATTCCACGGCGGCACCTACTACCCGAAGGTCAGCCGGGGCCAGATGCCGTCGTTCACCCAGATCATGCACCGGATCCAGGACGTATGGGCCAATCGCCGCACTGAGGTGGACAGCCAGGCCGACCAGGTGACCCAGTCGCTGAACCGCACCGCGCTGATCCGGCCCAACCCCCAGCGGGCTTCGGGCGGGCCTGGTCCGGAGGTGCTGGGCCAGGCCACCGCCGCTCTGCGCCGGCAGTACGACGCCGCCTGGGGGGGCTTTGGCGGTGCCCCGAAGTTCCCCCAGACCATGAGCCATGAGGTGCTGCTGCGCTCCTACCTCCACTGCGGCGACCAGGACGTTCTCAACCTGGTGATCAATTCGCTGGACGCCATGGCCTCAGGGGGGATCTACGACCACTTGGGCGGCGGTTTCAGCCGCTATTCGGTGGATGCCCAGTGGATTGTGCCCCACTTCGAGAAGATGCTGTACGACAACGCCCTGTTCGCCCGGCTGTACCTGCACGCCTGGCAGGTGACCGGCCGCCCCCGCTTCCGGCAGGTGCTGGACGAGACCATCGGGTTCGTGCTGAGGGATCTGCGCCACGAGAGCGGCGGCTTCTACTCCGCCCTCGACGCCGACTCCGAGGGCGAGGAGGGCCGGTTCTACGTGTGGAGCCCCGACCAGATCATCTCGGTGCTCGGCGGCGACGCCGCCGAGTTCATGGCCTGGTTCGGGGTAACCGAAGGGGGCAACTTCGAGGGCCACAACATCTTGTGGCGTCCAGTGCGAGGCGACCTGCTGCGCCCGGCCAGCGTGGAGTTGAGCCGGGAGCGGCTGCTGTCGGCCCGAAATCTGCGCATCCCCCCCGGCCTAGACGACAAGGTGCTCTTGGAGTGGAACGGCCTCATGCTGGCCGCGCTGGCCGAGGCCGCCGCGGCCACCGGCAACCAGCAGTGGATGGAAGCGGCCATCAAGAACGGCGGGTTCCTGCTAGACCGATTGCGCCGAGCCGACGGCCGCTGGCTGCGCTCTTGGCAGGCCGGCGACGGCGACCGGCCGGCCCAGGCTCGCCACTTGGCCTACGCCGCGGACTACGCCGCCGTGGCCGACGCCTTCACCCGACTGGGCGAGGCCTCCGGGCAGTCCCGCTGGATCGACGAGGCCATCCAAGCGGTCGACGGTCTCCTGGAGCTGTTCTGGGATCACCAGCGAGGCGGGGTGTTCACCACGGGAGCAGACGCCGAGGAGCTGATCTGCAGGCCCAAGGAGATCACCGACAACGCCGTGCCCTCGGCCAACAGCGCCGCAGCGGTAGCCCTCCTGCGCCTGGGCGCCCTCACCGGGCAGAACCACTATCTGGATCGGGCCCGAGACATCTTGGCGCTGTTGGGCGAGGTGGCCGCCAACCACCCCAGCGGCTTCGGCCATCTGCTGGAAGCGATGGACATGAACGCCACCGGGCTCACCGAGGTGGTCATCGGCGGCGACCGACCCGACCTGGTGGACGCGGTGCGGGAAAGCTACCGGCCCAACACCGTGCTGGCCTGGGGAGAGCCCTACGACTCCCCACTGTGGGAGAACCGCACCGACAGCCTGGCCTACGTCTGCCGGAACTACGCCTGCGAGGCCCCCGCCGAAACCCCGCAAGACCTGCTGGCCCGGCTGTAGGGGCCATGCGCTGGATAGAGACGGGGGTTCACCAGCCACCACCTTGCCTGCGATAAGATTCGGGGCCGCAAACTGATTGGCGCGCCAACCGCAAACTTTGGAGGGCAGCATGTCCAACAGCACCAGCAAACCGAGGCGGGCATTGCAGCTGAGTGTTGCGCTCATCGCCATAACCGGAATCCTGACTGGACTCACCGCGTACGCGTCCGCCCAAACGTCGCAATCGCGCTACTACTCCGGGGTCGTCACCGGCCCCGACTTCTGCGTCAACGACAGCTTGGGAGGACCGAGGACCTACCCATTCGACAGCCCCCCCCAAGACGGGATAGCAGACACATGCTCACTGCCGCGATCCCGCCGAG
>JAPYOC010000185.1 GCA_028278955.1 Candidatus Poriferisocius aerobius | reverse complement strand
GGACCGCAGCGGCGCCGCCGATGCGGTGGCCGGGCGGCGCAACTGCCCTGCCCACCCAAATGCGCCCCTTCAGCGCCCGCACCTGTTCTCGCTGGGCTCGGGTGCCGCGATTGGCTATCACCAGATCCACCGCGCCCACACCGGCTCGGCGCAGATCTTCCAGCAGTCTCTCGGTCGACCGGTTGGAGCCCAGCAGCACGACCGTCGCCCCGCGATGGCGCCACACCTCGGCGCCGGAGTCCAAAACGGCGTAGAACGGCGGATCGGCGATTCGCAGGGCCACCGCCGGCGCCAAAAGGACCACCGCCAATCCCGCAGCGGCCGTCGCCCGCAGCAAACGGCGCCGAGCCAGCCACCAGATCACCGCACCGATGACGACGGCAAGCAGGTGCGGCGCCCCCAACTCCCCCAGTCGAGCCGAGGCCGCCCACCCGGCCACCGCCTGAATCCAGCCGATGCCCGCATCGGTCGGCCAGTGGATGGCATGCGCCGGGGCCCCGCCCACCAGCCCGGCCAGAACTCCCCCCGAGAGGCTCCACATCATGATCGGCCCGGCTACCGGCGCCGCCAGCAGGTTGGCGGGCAGGGAGGCCACCGGCACCCCGCCGAAGGTGGCGATCAGCAGCGGTGACACGGCCAGCTGTGCGGAGATGGTCACCGCCAGCGCATCGGCCAACATCCGCGGCCCAGGCAGACGCTCGGCCAGGCGGGGCGACCACAAGATGATGCCCGCCGAGGCCGCCACCGACAGCCGAAAGGCCACAGAGTATACCAGCAGCGGGTCGATAAGCACGAGCAGGGCCACGGCCAGGGCCAGCACCCGGCGACTAGACGCCTCGCGCCCCAAAAGGATGGCAGTGGCCGCGATGGCGGCCATCACGGTCGCCCTCAGCACCGAGGGCTCGAACCGGGTGACCAGCGCGAAGAATCCGATGACCCCGAGGGTGAGCACCCAGCGACCCCGATAGTCGAAGCGCTCGATCAGCGGGCGGGCCAGGATGAGCACGAAGGCCACGTTCTGGCCCGACACGGCCAGCAGATGGGTGAGGCCTGCGGCCCGGAAGTCATCGGCGACCACCGGCGACTGGAAGCGGTCATCGCCGTACGAGAGGCCGGTGAGCAGGGCGTGGCGATCGTCGTCGAGGGACTCCGCCCCTGCGGCGATGGTGCGGCGCAGCCAGTTGGCCAGCCGATAGGGCAAAGCACCGCTGCGGTGGGCGCTGATGCGGTCGATGGTCAGGCGATTGGCGATGTGTCGGGCCGCCTGGTGGGACGGCAGCGGCTGGATCGGACGCACGCTGCCGCGGAGCAGGATGCGGTCCCCCGCCAATCCATCGCCCAGCTCTCGGGCGGCACGACCGTAGGCCCACCCCTCGTAGCGCCGCCCTTGCGCCCGGACGGTCATCCGCACTCCCTCGCCGACCGGCGTCGGATCGGTCACCAAGGCGGCCTCGGTTTCGACTGCTGCGGGCTCGACCGGGTCTAAGCCAGCCCAAGCCCGCGCCCCCAGCGAGGAGCCCAGCAGCACGACCGCGGCCACCAGCAGCCACGGCCTGCGAACCGCTAGGGCCACACCCCCCAAGACGATCGCCGGCACCAGCGGAACAGGCGCCGACCACCAGGCGCCGGCCATGGTCCCCGCGGCCAGCGCCACGGTGTGGCGGTCGCTCGCCGCCGCCCGCGGGCTCACACGGCGACCAGGTCGCGGATCAACTCCAGCTTGCTGGGGCCGATGCCCGATACCGCCAGCAGCCCGTCGACCGAGGAGAACCCCCCGATTCGGCGGCGGTGCTCGACGATGGCCGCGGCAATGGCCGGGCCCACTCCGGGCAGCGACTGGAGTTCCTCGGCGCCGGCTGTGTTCACGTTCAGGGGCCCGGCTCGGGCCGTCGCCTTGCCGGCCGCCGACCCGCCGGCGCCCGGGGGAACGGGCAAATCGGCCTCTCCCCGCCGCGGGAAGTACACCCACTGCTCATCGGTGAGCACGGCCGCCAGGTTCACCCGGTTGAAGTCGGCTTCAGCGGCCAACCCGCCGGCGGCTTCGACCAAGTCCAGCACGCGGGCTTCGCCCCGAAACAGGTACACCCCCGGGTTGTCGACCGCGCCGGCCGCGTGGACCAAGATCGGCGGGGCTTCCGCCGCCGGGGTTGGCGAAACCGGAGACGGCTTGGCCAAGGGGATGACCGTCTCGGGTCGAGGGGTGCCGTTGGCGCCGACCACCAGGTAGGCCGCCACTGCGATGGCAACGGCGAGTCCGGCCCCCGCCATCATCAGCCGCGGAGGGGTGATGAGGTAGCGGTAGTCGTCCAACATCTCCCGCACCCTCTCCGCAGGGGTCGGACGGGGAGGGGGAATCGAGGATTCTTCCATGGCCGGGTCTGGGCGCAGCGCGCCGTCTCAGCGAAGGGGAAGCACAAAAAGTGTATCAGGAATGATTGAAAGTATTTTCAACCAGTAGATCTGACATCAGAAGATCTGAGCGGTGAGGCGCTTTCGGTAGACCGGGGTGCGGGGGTCGTCGGCGCCCATGATCTCCAACAAATCCACAAACTCCCGGCGGGCGTCGGGGTCGGCTTTCACCCGGCCCAGCAGATGCTCCAAGCGGGCCTCCATGTCTTCGGCGCCGGCCCCGGCGCCGGTGCGGGCCAAAGCGGCGACCCGGCGGGCCTCGGCGCTCTCGGGAATCCGCTCCAACAGCTCGAGGGCTTCTTCTCCCCGCTCTTGGGCCACCAGCAGATCGGCCAAGCCCACTACCGCTCCTTCGTGGTCGGCGTCTAGCTCCAGAGCCCGCCGCAGGGATGCCTCATCGCCCGCGGCCACCAGCGCCTCCACCTCGTTGTCCTGCTCGCTGGGCAACAGGCGCCGCACGAACTCGGCCACAGCGGCCTCGCCCTGCGCGCCGACGAAGCCGTCCACCACCTTGCCGCCCCGCATGGCGTATACCGCGGGAATGCCCTGCACCTGGAACGCCTGGGCGGTCTGGGGGTTCTCGTCCACATTGACCTTGGCCAGCTCCACCGCACCGTTGGCCGCCGCCACCGCCCGCTCCAGGATCGGCCCGAGCGTCTTGCACGGCCCGCACCAAGGCGCCCAAAAGTCCACCACCACCGCCACCGCGTTCGACCGCTCAACCACCTCGGTCGCAAATGTCGCATCAGTCACATCAGCCATGACAGCCTCTCTTGGCCGACCGCCGCGGCCGCAAGCACCGCTTCGCCTGACGGCCAACTCTTATCAAGCCGTGGTGAACGCTAGCGTGACCTCTCGCATGGACCACATCCGAGGTATCCGACACAACGCGGTCAGCGCGTGGTTCGAGGCCAACGTGGCGGGCGCCACCCTGCCACTGACGTTCGAGTTGATCGCCGGCGGGCACTCCAACCTCACCTTCAAGGCCACTGACGCCCGCGGCCGGCGCTACGTGCTGCGCCGGCCTCCGCTGTATCAGGTGCTGGCCACCGCCCACGACATGGGGCGGGAGCACAAGATCATCGCCGCGCTGGAAGGCACCGAGGTGCCGGTGCCCCGGACGTTTGGGCTGTGCGAGGACGAAGCGGTGAACGAGCGCCCCTTCTACGTCATGGACTTCGTCGATGGACACGTTGTGCGCATATCCGACGACGCGTGCGGACTGGCCCCCGAACTGCGCCGCTCGGCCTCCCAGTCGGTGGCCGACACCTTGGCCCTCGTCCACGCCGTGGACGTGGACGAGGTGGGCTTGGGCGATCTCGGCCGAAAAGAGGGTTACATCGCCCGCCAGCTGCAGCGCTGGATGCGCCAGTTCGAGGAGTCCAAGACGAGGGAGCGTCCCGAGATCCAGGCGGTACACGACCATCTGGAGACCCGCATTCCCGACCAGGGGCCGGCGGGAATCGTTCACGGCGACTACCGGCTGGACAACTGCATCTTGGACGCCCGCGGCCGGATCTCGGCCGTTCTGGACTGGGAGCTGTGTACCCTGGGTGACCGCAATGCCGACGTCGCCCAGCTCCTGGTGTACTGGGCCGAGCCCGAAGACCGGGAATTCGCACTGGACAGTCCCCCCACCGGAGTTCCCGGATTCGCCACCCGAGAAGAGATGAAAGACCGCTACCAAGAGGCGTCAAGACGCGATTTGGACCACTTCGAGTTCTACCTGGCCTTTGCCTACTGGAAAGTCGCCTGCATCTTGGAGGGCGTGTACAGCCGATATGTGAGCGGGGCGATGGGAGACAAGGCGCCGCCCCAGGGCGCCGAGGGCTTCGCCGCCCGGGTCGATGCTCTCACCCGCATGACCACCGCCGCTGCGGAGCAGGTGGCGTGACCGGCGAACTGGTCACCGTCTGCGAGGATCCCGGCCTGGTTGATCCGGTGCTGGTCATCGCCTTGGATGGCTGGGTGGATGCCGGCCACGGCATGCGCAGGGCCGCTGAGATCATGGCGCAGCCCGACGATGGCGTGCTGGTGGCCAGCTTCGACGCCGATCTGCTGGTGGACCACCGGGCCCGCCGCCCCACCATGGCCATAGAGGACGGCCGGGTGGGCGATATCAGCTGGCCCGCCATCGAACTCCGTGCGGTGAGCGACCTCGACCGAAGAGATTTCCTGATGCTGGCCGGCCCAGAACCCGACTTCCGCTGGAAGGCGTTCTGCGCCGAGGTCGGCGAGCTGGTGCAGCGATTCGGGGTCGCCAAATCGGTGTCGCTGGGCGCCTATCCCGCCGCGGTGCCCCATACCCGCCCGGTGCGGTTGTCGGCCACTGGAACCTCCCCGGATCTCATCGAGCGGTTCGGCGCCCCCCGGGGAGACCTGGAGGTTCCCGCGGGCATCAGTGCGGCACTGGCCAAGCGATTCGAGGCCGCCGGGCTGGCCACGGTGTCGGTGTGGGCCCAGGTGCCGCACTACGCCGCCGGCTCGCCGTTCCCGGCTGCTGCCGCAGCGCTGTTCCAAGGGCTGCGCGTCGCGGCCGATCTGCGGTTCGACCCTGCGCCGCTTATCGCCGAAGGACTGGAGGTGTCCCGGCGGCTGGACGCCGCAATCGCCCAGAACTCCGGCCATCAGCGGCTCCTCAGCCGCTGGGAGAGCGCCTACGACACCAGCATGGTAGAATTCGGGGCAGAAATCCCCACTGGAGACCAGCTGGCCGAAGAACTAGAGCGCTTTTTGCGCGACCAGGACGAGTCCAAGTGAAGCCCGTGCCGGCCCGAAAGGACAGGATATGAGACTGGACGGCGGTCTGACCGCAAGAGAAGTCCAAAAGGGCTCGGTTGGGCCTCTGGAGGAGGTTGCCGATTTAGCCCGTAGCGTGGAGGCCGCTGGCTACGACGGAGTCTGGTCGGCCGAACTCGACCATGATCCGTTCCTGCCCCTGGTGCTGGCCGCCGAGCACACCAGCCGTGTCCAGATCGGGACGTCTATTGCGGTGGCATTCGCCCGCAACCCGATGATCCTGGCCAATCTGGGCTGGGATCTTCAGGCCTATTCCGGCGGGCGCTTCATCCTGGGGCTGGGTTCGCAGATCAAGCCCCACATCACCAAGCGGTTCTCCATGCCCTGGTCTCGCCCCGCCGCCCGCATGAAGGAGATGGTGGAAGCCGTCAAGGCCATATGGGAAAGCTGGGAGACCGAAGAGCGCCTGAATTTTCGGGGCGATTTCTACCGGCACACCCTCATGACGCCGATGTTCAGCCCCGGCGCCAATCCCTTCGGGCCTCCCCCCGTCCACCTGGCCGCAGTGGGCGATCTGATGACCGAGGTGGCCGGCGAGTCGGCCGACGGCTGGATCAGCCACACCTTCTCCACGCCCAGCTACATGCGGGAGGTGTCGCTGCCCGCCCTCGAGCGGGGCGCGACCCGGGCCGGCCGCGACCCGATGGAGATAGAGGTGTCGATGCCGGAGACCATCGTCACCGGCGAGACCGAGGAGGAGATGGCCTCGGCGGCCCAGGCGGCCCGCCAGCGGCTGGCCTTCTACGGCTCCACGCCCGCCTATCGCCCGGTGCTCGAGCACCACGGCTGGGGCGACGCCCAATACGATCTGACCCGGATGTCCGTGCAGGGCCAGTGGGTGGAGATGGCCGATGTGATCGACGACACCATGCTGGGAACCTTCGGGGTTGTGGCCGAGCCCCAGCACCTAGCCAGCGCCGTGGCCTCCAGCTACGGAGGCCTGATCGACCGCCTCTCGTTCGGCCAGGGCCTGCGCCCCGGAGAACTCTGGGCCGAAGCACGCCAAGCCCTGCAAGCCGTTCCCGGGCGGTCGCCCCGCTAACCGCAAGCCGAACAGGCCGCCCCTTCAGGCCACCACGTTGACCAGCTTGGGGGGGCGGGCGATCACCCGCCGGGGCGCGCCGCCGTCGAGATACGGCTGCACCCGCTCCGACGCCAGAGCCAGGGCCTCGGCGTCGGCGTCGGCGATGCCGGCCGGCACCTCGATGCGGTCGCGCACCTTGCCGTTCACCTGCACCACCATGGTCACCGTCTCCACCGCCAGCTTGGCCTCGTCGGCGGTGGGCCACGGCTCGGTGTGGATGTCACCGCCCCGGCGCATCTCCCACAGCTCGGCGCAGATGTGGGGCACCATGGGCGCCATCGCCAAAAGCAGCGAGTCGATGGCGAAGGCCAGCGTGTCGTGGTGGGGGCCGTCGCTGGACTGCACATAGCGGTACAGCTCGTTGGTGAACTCCATGCAGCCGGCCACCGCGGTGTTGTACGACCAGCGGTCGAACTCCGAGGTGATGCGGTCGATCAGCCGGTGGGCGGCCGCGTCGACCGCTTGGTCGGCTTCGGTGGCCGGACCGGAGCGAGCCGGGTTGGCTCGCTCTGCGGTTCCGGCGGCCAGCCGCCACAGCCGGCCCAGGAACCGGGCGCAGCCCTCGAGTCCGAAGTCCTCCCAGTCCACGTCCTCGGCCGGGGGCTTAACTTGCAGGATGGCCAAGCGCAGCGCGTCGGCGCCGTGGGCGTCGATTATGTCCTCGGGGGCCACCAGGTTGCCCTTCGACTTGGACATCTTCCCCCCGCCCATCCGCACCATGCCCTGGGTGAACAGCCGCTGGAACGGCTCTCGAAGCCCGGCGGGCGCCACGCCCAGATCGGCGAGCGCCCGGGTGAAGAACCGGGCGTACATCAAGTGCAAGATAGCGTGCTCCACCCCGCCGATGTACTGGTCCACCGGCAGCCATCTCTCCAGCGCCTCCGGGCTGAACGGCCGCTCGGAGTTGTGGGGGTCGGCGAAGCGCAGGAAGTACCACGACGAGTCCACAAAGGTGTCCATGGTGTCGGTCTCCCGCCGAGCCGGGCCGCCGCAGACCGGGCAGGAGGTGCGCGAGAAGCCGGGGTGGTCCACCAGCGGGGAGCGGCCGGTGGGCATGAAGGCCACGTCGTCGGGCAGGCCCACCGGCAAGTCGTCGTAGGGCACCGGCACCGCCCCGCACCCATCGCAGTACACGATGGGGATGGGGCAGCCCCAGTACCGCTGGCGGGACAGCAGCCAGTCGCGCAGCCGGTAGTTCACCCTGCGCTCCCCGATGCCCTGGCGCTCCAGCCAGTCGATGGTCGCCGCCTTGGCCTCGCTCATCCGCAGGCCGTTCAGCCATTGGCTGTTGATGGCCGGACCGTCACCGGTGTAAGCCTCGCCGTCGAAGTCCTCGGGGGGCGCCACGGTGCGGATGACGGGCAAGCCGTGGGCGGTGGCGAAGTCCCAGTCGCGCTGGTCCTCGCCGGGAACGGCCATGATCGCCCCGGTGCCGTAGGTGGTGAGCACGTAGTCGGCCAAGAACAGGGGGATGGGCTGGCCGGTGAACGGGTTGACCACCCGGGCGCCGGTGTCCACCCCCCGCTTGTCGGCCGCCCCGCCCGCCGAGAGCCGCTCGATCTCGCTGCGCGCCGACGCCGCGGCGATGAATGCCTCCACCTCGGCTCGGCGATCCTCGGTCACCAGCTCGAGAACCCGGGGGTGCTCGGGGGACATGACCGCGAAGGTCATGCCGAAGCCGGTGTCGGGCCGGGTGGTGAACACCGGGACGCCTTCGACGTCGTCGCGGGGGGTGCCGTCAGAATCGGCGATGGGCAGGGTGAATTCAGCCCCCTCGGAGCGGCCGATCCAGTTGCGCTGCATGGTCTTGACCCGGTTGGGCCAGTCCAAGCCGTCGAGGCCGTCGAGCAGCTCCTCGGCGTAGGCCGTGATGCGGTAGAACCACTGCTCCAGCTCACGCTGCTGGGCCAAGTTGCCGCAGCGCTCGCAGGCGCCGTCGGCCAGCACCTGCTCGTTGGCCAGCACGGTCTGGCAGCCGGGGCACCAGTTCACCGGGGCAGTGGCCCGGTACACCAGCCCGGCCTCGTAGAACTTCAGGAAGATCCACTGCGTGAAACCGATGTAGTCGGGGTCGTGGCTGCTGAGGGTGCGGCGCCAGTCGTACACCGCTCCGATGCGGCGCAGCGACGACGACAGCCGCTCGATGTTGGCCTCGGTGTGGGCCCGGGGGTGGGTGCCGGTCTTGATGGCGGCGTTCTCGGCGGGCAGGCCGAAGCTGTCGAAGCCTATGGGCGACAGCACGCCGTCGCCCCGCATAGTGCGGTAGCGCACCAGCAGGTCGCCGAAGGTGTAGTTGCGGACATGGCCGATGTGGGCCGGGCCGCTGGGGTACGGATACATCGAGAGCACATAGCAGGGCGGCCGGGGGTCGTCGTTGTCGATCTCGTAGACACGGTTGTCAACCCAGCGCTGCTGCCACTTGGGCTCGATGGCCGCCGGGTCGTAGCCGTCCATGGCCGCCCAATCTACCGACCCTCCGACAACAGCCAATAACTGTTACCCGTGTGGGGAAAAGTCAGATCGGCTGTTACAGTGCTCCCGGCGCGGGGCTGTAGCTCAGCTGGCTAGAGCGCTTGCATGGCATGCAAGAGGTCGTGGGTTCGAGTCCCATCAGCTCCACCCCGCCCGACGCCGTCCGGCTCTTGCCTTCCTCGCTCTCGTATCGCCGACTAGGTCGACGAAAGATCGGCGGCCAGGGTCGGGCAGTCTCTCCAGAGGAGGTCGAGGGCGTAGTACTCCCGGGCCGAGACGGTGAAGATATGGACCACGAAGTCGCCGTAGTCCATGAGAACCCACTCGCGTTCCGACAGCCCCTCGACGCAGATTGGTTTGGGCCCGCCGACGAGACCCACCGCTTCTTCGATCCGCTCTGCCAGCGCCCGCACCGCCCGGGCGGTGGCCCCGCTGGTGATGACGAAGTGGTCGGTGATGGCCAGCACTTCGCCCACATCGATGATGACGGTGTCGGTGCCCGGACCGTCCTCCGCCGCGGCCGCTGCAGCCCTCACCCACTCCCACACAACCTCTGGGCCCGCGGTGCTGACGCTCATGCAGCGATCACAGCCGCACTCTACTCCTCTTTGGCCAGGAGTTGGAAGAAATCCGCGCCGAACGTCACCGTGATGCCGACCGCGGGTTCGGGGAACTCTTCAGCGGCGACCGAGCCGATGCCCAGGGCATCGCGGTAGGCCTCGGCATGGGGGGCGAAGCCGGAGTCGTGGTAGGCGACTTTGGTGGTCTCCCAGCCGAACTCCGCGGCATTGCCGATCCTCGTGATGCGGGCACCGGCCCTGCTGAGCTCTCGAGCCGCAGCCTTGGTGAGCTCAGGGTCTCCGACGCCGTCGAGCAGTCGAACCCCGGGCGAGCGCGCTTGCGAGGCCGAGAGGCGGAACGGGACGACCTCGCTCACCAGAAAAGCCGTGTCGGCCGGATCCAAGACCACCTCCCCGCTGTCGGCGGCCCCCTCGCCCACTGCGGTTATCAGGAATTCACCCGCAACCAGGCTTCGCGCGAATCGGCCCATTCCCCGGTCGGTCTCGCCGGGGATCACGTCTGGCTCGGTTGACTCCGCCACCTGCGAGAGCCAGGCCTGCCAGAACGACACATGGCGAGACAGCCCGACAAGCGGCGACTCGCCCGGGCTGCGTCCGGCCAGGTAGGGCCCGACATCGGCCGCCGCCAATAGCGCCCCGGTCCCGAACAGGGTCTGCCCGTCGGGGCCGAGCAGGGGAACCGGGCTGCTGACGGCCACCGGCGCCACCGCCGCCGCCAGCGCCGCCCACCCGTCGTCATCCACCACCTGCGTCTCGCCGGGGCGAAAGCCCAAAAGCTCGGCCACCGAATCGGCCACTCCGGCGACGGCAGAGGAAGCCCAGCGGTCGCTGAGGCGCCCATTGGACGTCCTCGTCTCCGACGGCACCATCAGAACTGCCCCCTCGACTCCGGGATCGGTCAGCACCAGCAGCGCGACCCCGTGAAGCCGGTCGCCGTTGGCGTGGATCAACAGCAGTGTGGGCGTCGGGTCGACGAAGGCCTCGTATCCGGGCGCGGCCGGGCTGATCGGAGCGCCGACCTCGGTGCCGTCACTGCTGCTGGAAATGGCCGACCACCCCAGCCAGACCAACAGCGGCACCGCTCCGCCCAAGCCCAACAGCAGCAGCGGCCAACCCCATCGCCACCAGCCCGCCGGCTTGCCCTGTTGGGCATTGCCATCGCCGCTGGCCCCAGAATCACTCATAAAGCCCCTTTTGGCGGCAGTAGGCCAGCGCGGCCGGAGGGATGAGGCCGTCGAGAGGCCGACCAGCCTCAGCCCACTCCCGCACCCGGGTGCTGGACAGATCGATCAGCGGGCACTCCACCACCCGGTGGGACACCGAGGGGCGTTTGCCCATCGCGCCGGTGCGGTCCACCACCACCACTTCGGCCATCTCGGCGATCTCCTCGTAGCGGTGCCAAGTGTCGAGGCCTGCGGCGGCATCGCTGCCCAGAATCAAAAAGAGCGAGCCATCGGGATCAGCGGCCCGGTACGACGCCAAAGTGTCCACCGTGTAGGTGAGACCCCCTCGGTCGATCTCTGCCGGTGAGGCCACCACCCCATCGATCCCGCCGACCGCCGCCTCAACCATGGCCAGTCGATCGTGCGCCGCGCTGAGCAGCGGCCGATCCAGCTTCTGCCAGGGCTCGTTGGCCACCACCAGCTCAACCCGATCAAGGCCGAGCACGGCCCGCACCCAGGCCGCGACCACCACATGGCCGACGTGGACGGGGTCGAATGTGCCCCCGAATATCCCGACGCGACTCACTGTCCGCAGTGTACGAAACGAAGTGATGGCTTCTGTGCCGCCCGCCGGGCGAGATAATTCGTTCGGGCGCCAGCGCACCACAACGGTAATTTCAGACCACAACGGCGGACTGCGAACGGGAACAAACCGGGTTGCCGGTTGGTTGCAGTTTGCACTGACGACAAGACAGGACGCAATGGACGACTCGACAGGCCACTACCTCAACGCGATCGGCTTAGTGCCACTGCTCGCCAAAGAGGACGAAACGAGGCTGGCCCAAACCATTGAACGGGGCTGCGAGGCCCAAGCCCGGTTGGACGCCGGAGAACGCAGCCCCCGACTGCGCAGCCAGGTCAAAGAGGCGGCCAGGGCCAAAGACCGCTTCATACGGGCGAACCTCCGCCTGGTGGTGAGCGTGGCCAAGAAATACCCCCTGCCCACTGGCATGGAGCTGCTGGATCTGGTGCAAGAGGGCAACCTGGGCTTGAATCGGGCGGTGGAGAAGTTCGACTGGCGCAAGGGGTTCAAGTTCTCGACCTACGCCACCTTCTGGATCCGCCAGTCCATCGGCCGGGCGCTGGACCAGAAGGCCAACCTGATTCGGCTACCGGGCGAGCGGGCGGCCAGCCTGCGGGCTGCGGTGCGCCAGGCCACTGGAGGCGGTGCGGACTTGGATTCTGAGCACGCCCTGCTCCATCGGCTCACGTCGCTGACCTCTCTGAACGCCACGGTGGGCGATGACAACAGCAGCGAGTTGGTCGACCTGCAACCCGATGCCGGCCCCGGCCCCGAAGACCTCGTGCTGACTGCTGATCAAATGGACACGCTGGCCGAGCTGCTAGACGTGCTGGACGAACAGTCCCGCTTTGCGCTGGAGATGCGCTACGGGCTGATCGACGGGCACAAGCACAGCTATCGGGAGATCGGCGAAGTGGTCGGGATGACCGCAGAGTCCATCCGCCGGGTTATCGGGCGGTCGCTCGACTCGGTGCGGGATCGGGCCGAGATGCTGGACATCGACGCCGCCTAGCCACCCCTTTCGGCACGTGGATCCCATGAGCTCGGCCCCAGTCGAAAC
>JAPYOC010000184.1 GCA_028278955.1 Candidatus Poriferisocius aerobius | reverse complement strand
CTCCGCGACGGGCTCGCAGCCAACGGCCAACGGTTGGCCCGCATCGAAGGATTCCTCGGCATCGGCATGCCGCCGACGAAAGCCGAGGAGGCCGCAGGCGCCGAGGCGACACCCTCGCCGACCCCTCGTTGAGCCAACTCTTCGCTCGCGGGCCAAACCAGTGGTGCGTCGCCAGATCACTCGGGGTCGTCGGCCCTCATGAGGATGCGATTGATTGCCGTCGTCGGCGCCGGTTGGACGGGTTCAGTGGCCGGTCGCCTGCTCGCCGAAGCCGGGTTCTCGGTGGAGGTGCTAGAGAAGACCGGCGTGGTGGGCGGGCACTCCCGGGCCGAGACCATGAACGGCGTGGTGTACGAACCCAACGGCGCCCACATCTTCCATACTTCCAATGCTGCGGTGAACAGCTTTGTGAACGCCCATGGCCTCACCCGGCCCTACGACCACAAAGTGCTCACCGAGGTATACCTGTCGCCCGACGATGACGACCGCGAAAGCCGCCTGCTCTCGTGGCCCCCACAGGTGTCGGAGCTGAGAGAACTGCCGATTTGGCCCTCCGTGGAACGGGAGTTGGCCAGCCTCCCGCCTCAGCCCGCCGGCGACAACTTCGAGGATTATGTGGTTTCCATGATGGGGCGGACCCTGTACGACTTGTTCATCAAGGACTACACCGTCAAGCAGTGGGGACGACCGGCCACCGAGCTGTCGACCCGTTTTGCTCCCAAGCGGGTGGAGTTGCGCCATGACGGCCATAGGGGGCTGTTCCGGGACCGGTGGCAGTACTTTCCCCCCAACGGCGTCAACGAGGTCATCGAATCGGTGCTGTCTGCGGTGGCGGTCACGCTGCACTCTGAGATCACCGTGGACGATGCCGACGATCTGGCCCAGTCGTACGACGCGGTGATCATCACCGCCGCGCTAGACGACTTCGCCCGCCGCCCCGGCGAGCTTGAGTGGCGCGGCGTCGAGATGGTGTCTCGCTATCGCCCCACCGACGACCTCCGCGGGGTGCTGACTCCGGCCTACGTCACCAACCGGCCGTCGGCTCGGGTCCCCCATACCCGCACGGTGGAGACCAAACACGCCACCGGACAGCAGATCGGCGGGACGGTGGTCAGCGAGGAGATGCCGGGCGTTCCCCGGCGCCACTACCCGGTGCTGACCGCTGACGGGGCCAACGAGCGCCGGAATGCCGAGCTGGCCGATGAGATCGCGGCCTGCTTCGACATCCCGGTGTATTTCGCCGGGCGTCTGGCCACTTACCGCTACATAAACCAGGACGAAGCCATCGCCGACGCCATGGCAGTGGCCGAGCGCGTCGCCGCTGATCTTGCCGGGTAGCGGGTGCATGGGCAGACGGGGCTGGCGATTCTGGATTGACCGGGGCGGCACGTTCACCGACGTGGTAGCCCAGCGCCCCGATGGGCAGCTCGTCGCCGCCAAGCTGCTGTCGGAGAGCCCCCGATACCGCGATGCCGCCGTCGAAGCCATCCGGTCTTTGCTCGAGCTGGCCCCTGGCGAGCCGATCCCCTCGGCGCAGGTGGCCGAGGTGAAAATGGGCACTACTGTGGCCACCAACGCCCTGCTGCAACGCCGGGGGACGCCTACCGTTCTGACCACCACCAAGGGATTCGCCGACGCTCTTCGCATCGGATATCAGACCCGGCCCGACCTGTTCGCCCTCGACATCGTGCTGCCCGACGTGGCGTACAGCCGGGTGATCGCCGTGAGCGAGCGACTGCGGGCCGACGGCACCGTGGAGCGCCCTCTAGACGAAGACGATGCCCGCCAGCAGCTAGCGGCCGCCCGGCGCGAGGGCATGCGGTCGGCCGCCATCGTTTTGATGCACGGCTACCGCTACCCGGCACACGAAGCCCGGCTGGCCGAGATCGCGACCGAAGCCGGGTTCGACCACGTCTCGGCCAGCCACCGGGTGAACCCGCTCATCCGCCTCGTGCCCCGGGGCGGGACCACGGTGGCCGACGCCTACGTGACCCCAGCGCTGCACCACTACACCCAAGCCGTGCAAGACCAGCTCGACACGTCGCGGCCGCCGATGCAGTCCGGTGGCGGCGACACCGCTGCGCCAGCGCGGTCGCGATCTGGCCCCCGCCTGCTGTTCATGCAGTCCAACGGCGGCTTGGCCCACCCCCAGCACTTCGGGGGCAAAGACGCGCTGCTGTCGGGCCCGGCCGGGGGGGTGGTGGGCTTGGCCCGCACCGGGGAGGCCGCCGGGCACGGCCGCCTGATCGGCTTCGACATGGGAGGCACCTCCACCGATGTGTCCCACTACGACGGGCGCTTCGAGCGCACCACCGACGCCGACGTCGCCGGCATCAGGGTCCGGGCACCAATGCTGCAAGTCCATACCGTGGCGGCTGGCGGGGGATCGATCCTGTCGTTCGACGGGAGCCGCTTCCGGGTGGGACCCGAATCGGCCGGGGCCGAACCCGGACCGGTCTGCTACGGCAATGGCGGACCGCTCACCGTGACCGATGCCAACGTCGTGCTGGGCCGCCTGCACCCCGGACATTTTCCGACAGTATTCGGCGCCGGTGGCGACCAGCCTCTCGACGCCGCCGCAGCCCGGCACGCCTTCGAGGAGTTAGCAGCGGCCGTCACCGGCGCCACCGGACGTCTGTGGACTTCCCAGAGGGCCGCCGAGGGGTTCTTGGACGTGGCAGTCCAGAATATGGCCAACGCCGTCAAAACCATCTCGGTGCAACGCGGCCGCGACGTGAGTGCCTACACGCTGGCCTGCTTCGGCGGCGCCGGCGGCCAGCACGCTTGCCGGGTGGCCGATGAACTGGGCATGTCCACGGTGTTGATCCACGCCCATGCCGGCGTGCTCTCTGCGCTGGGCATCGGCCTGGCCGACGTGCGCTCGGTGTCTGAGCGGGCCATGGGCCAGCTGTTCGACGAAGACCTGCTGGCCGCTGTCGCGGCCGACATCGAGGAGTTGGCCGCCGCGGCCCACGCCGAGGTGGCCGCCGAGTTGGACCACTCCCGCATCCACATCGAAGCCGGCCTCTTCTTGCGCTACGAGGGCTCCGACACCGCACTGGAAATCACCGCCGACGACTACCCGGCGGTGCTGGTCGCCTTCGAGGCTGCGCACCAAACCCGATTCGGGTTCACCTCCCCAAAAACGCCGATCGTGCTGGAGTCGATCCGCGTGGAGGCCGTCGCACGCAGCAGCCTCCCGAAAGCTCCGACCGGTCGGGCTGCCCCGGCCTCCCCACCGCCGGCGGACGATCCCCTGCCCTCGGCCCGCCATCGGGCCATCTTCCAATCGGAGGCCGTCGACACTCCCTTCTACCGCCGAGCCGACCTGAATCCCGGCACCGCCCTCGACGGCCCCGCAGTCATCGTCGACCCCCACTCAACCACCGTGGTGGAACCGGGCTGGGCCGCGGCGGTGGCCCCGGGCGGAGAACTGGTATTGACCCGGATCGCGCCTCGCCCGGATGCCGCGGTCGGCGCCGGAGCCGACCCGGTGATGCTGGAGATATTCAACAGCCTGTTCATGAACGTCGCCGAGCAGATGGGGGTGGCGTTGGAGAACACCGCCGCCTCAGTCAACATCAAGGAGCGTTTGGACTTCTCCTGCGCCGTTTTCGACCCTGACGGCGAGCTGATCGCCAACGCCCCCCATATGCCGGTCCACCTGGGATCGATGGACATGGCGGTCAAGGCCGTCATCGCCCGCCATCGTGAGATGGCGCCGGGCGATGCCTTCATCACCAACGCCCCCTACAGCGGCGGCACCCATCTGCCCGACGTGACCGTGGTGATGCCGGTGTTCGATGCCGACAGCACCACGATACTGTTCTTCACCGCCGCCCGGGGCCACCATGCCGACATCGGCGGCACCGCCCCCGGCTCAGCCCCGGCCCATGCCTCCGACATCGCCGAGGAGGGGGTCCTGTTCAACGGCGAGCTGCTGGCCCGGGGCGGGCGCGTCCGGGAAGCAGAAATCCGGGCCTTGCTCGCCGGCGCCGAGTGGCCGGCCCGCAGCCCCGACGTCAACATCGCCGACATGAAAGCCCAACTGGCCGCCTGTCAGAAGGGTTCCGTCTCCCTGAAGGCGGTGATCGACCGCTTTGGCCTGGCCACAGTCCACGCCTACATGGGCCATGTACGGACCAATGCCGCCGAGTCGGTCCGCCGCTTGATCGACCGCTTGGAAGACTCCTCGTTCACCGCCCGATTCGACGACGGGTCGCAAGTGTCGGTGGCCTTGCGGGTGGATCGAGGCCGCCGGGCACTCACCGTCGATTTCACCGGCACCAGCGGCCAGCATCCCGGCAATTTCAATGCCCCCCAGCCGGTTTGCCGGGCCGCAGTGCTCTATGTGCTGCGCTGTTTGGTGGACGACGCAATCCCGCTCAACAGCGGCTGCCTAGAGCCAGTGGAGCTGATCTTGCCGACGCCCAGCATGATCAGCCCCGTCGAGCCCGCCGCGGTGTTCGCCGGCAACGTGGAGACATCCCAACTCATCGTGGACGCCCTGTTCGGAGCGGTGGGCTCGGTGGCCGCCTCGCAGGGAACCATGAACAACGTGGTGTGGGGCAATCAGCGCCACCAGTACTACGAGACGGTGTGCGGCGGTGCCGGCGCCACCGCCCGGCGAGACGGCTGTGATGCCGTTCACACCGGGATGACCAATGCCCGGCTCACCGACCCCGAGGTGCTGGAGCAGCGCCACCCAGTGGTGGTGGAAGAGTTCTCCATACGCCGGGGCAGCGGCGGCGCTGGCCGCCATCGCGGCGGCGACGGGGTGGTACGGCGCACTCGGTTCGAGGCGCCCATGAGCCTCAACGTGCTGTCCTCCCGGCGGGAAGCCGCCCCTTACGGCATCGAGGGCGGCTCACCTGGCGCCGTCGGCGTCAACCGCGTCCTGCGATCTGACGGCATGGTCGAGAACCACCCCGGCGTCTTCCACACGGAGGTGCAGCCCGGAGACCGGTTCGAGATCTCCACCCCTGGCGGCGGCGGCTACGGCCCGCCCGAAACCGAGCTCTGAGCAGCCGGCGCCTTTGCGTGCGCTTCACCTGTCCGGTTTGTCGTATCCGGCTTGCCCCACCGCCGTGGCAGTGCGAACCTTGGGCCATGGCGGTAGAACTGGAATGGCTGGTAGACGAACCCTCTCAAGCCAACCCGGTCATGGTGGTGGCGTTGGAGGGGCTGTTCGACGCCGCTGACGCGGCCACCACCGCGGCACACCTGATGCAGGAAGGCGCCCACAGCGTGGCGCCGCTGGCCCGCATCAACCCCGAGGGGTTCTTCAACTTCCAGGACCACCGGCCCGAGATCCGTTTCAACGACGAAGGTCGAAGGGTCATCGACTGGCCGCTCACCGAAGTGTCTGCAGTGGAGCGCCTCGGCGCCAAGCACCCCCTCGTGGTGGTGAAGGGGGTGGAGCCCCACTTGCGGTGGCGGACGTTCGCCCGCTACCTGGTGGAGGTGGCCGAAACGTGTCGGGCCGGGCTGGTGGTCACTCTGGGGGCCATGGTCGGCCTGGCCCCCCACACCCGTCCGCTGGGAGTGGTGGGCAGTTCCACCAACGCCGATTTGGCCCGCATGTTCGGCTTGGGCCGGCCCACCTACGAGGGTCCCACCGGCCTGGTGGGAGCGCTCCATGACGCTTTGGACGAGGCCCGCATCCCAGTCATCTCTCTTCGGGTATCGGTGCCCCACTATGTGCCCGGACCTCCCAACCCCGAGGCCACCAGATCTCTCCTCAAGCGATTCGAGCTGATCACCGGCATCATCACCGACCATGATGAACTCGACGAGGCAGCATCGGCCTGGCGCGACCGGGTTGACGCCGCAGTGGCCGACGACGACGACCTCAAGGGCTACGTCGCCCAACTCGAACGCCAGATAGACGAGGCCGACGACCTCCTCCCCTCCGGCGACGACCTCGCCACCCAATTCGAAGCCTTCCTCCGCGACCCCTGGAAGTAGGGGCTCCCTATAGGGCTTATAGGGCGCGTCTCCACGCGCGTCTCCACGAAAAGGGCAACCTCAGGGGAACCTCTGTTGGACTCCATATGGGCATTGGATGTAGCTGCTACGCCGCCGTGAGGCGGACGACGACTTCGCCGATGACGGCGGCGGCCAGTTTTTGGAGGGACTCGTCGTCAAGGGTGGAGACGGGGTGGGGCACGGTGACCGCAGGATAGGAGGCCATGCCCACGGTAGGGGCGAAAGATTCGACCACCGGCTCGAACGGCTCGGTGATCAGCAACACCGACGGGATGCCCCGAGACTCCATGTGAACGGCATCGTGCAGACTGCACGCGGTACACGCCCCTCAATCGCCCAGCCCGGAGATGATGAGGTGGGCACGGGCGGCCAGCATCTCGGCGTCGTCGGAATCGATGGGCTTGCCGGCCGCCGACTTGGAGTGGACCACGATGTCGGCCACCGGCAAGTGGGCCCTCAGCCCTTCGGCCACATAGGTGAGCAGCTCCTTGGCGTTGTTCTTGGCGTTGTCGATCACCCCGATCACCACGGGCTCGGTGGGGGTGAAGCGGGGCGCCATCGCCACCTGGGCTGCCTGGACATCCTCGTAGACCGGCGACAGCACGGTGACCGACGACATGGAACCTCCTTCGCTAGGCCAAGGGTAGTCCATCACCGGGAGCAGCCACCTTGCGGGTGACGGCCTCGGAGTGCACCACGGGGGCCCAGTTGGGGATGTAGGCCGACCACCCGGCCCCCGCGCTGCCCGCGGTGACCACGAAGATATCGTCGGGCCCCCGAACGGTGTTGAGCTTGCCGTCGGCATCGGCGGTCATGTCGTTCTGGGCGGTGAACTCCAGCAGAACCCCGCCGGCGGCCAGGTGCTCGGGGGTCACCCTGGTGTGGGTGGCCAAAAACTCCCGCACCATCGGCTTGGTCCAGCCGGCCTCAGCCAGAATCTGGCAGTGCTCGGGGCCAACCACCAACAGCACCTGGTGTTTCTTGGCCACCGCGTAGGTGGCCGGGCCGGTCATGGCGGCGGCGAAGGTCAGCAGGATGCCCTCGGGGTCGCCGTTGAGGTGGTTGGCCACCTGGTGGGGGCTCTCGGAGGGGAACATCGTCACCGTGGTGTCATCCTCGCCGTAGCCCAGCTCCACCCGAAACGGCAACCACCCCTCGGGCGGAGGCTCCTCGGCCACCAGCATGGTGTACTTGCCGGGGTGGCCCAGCGAGGAGCCGTCGAGGGTGTCCGACCGGGCCCCCAGCACATTCACCGCCACCAGCCGCAGAGCCCGGCCCACCGTGGCATTGGCCCGACAGCCCGACCCCAGCGCGTTGCGGCCGGAGTTGAACCCCAGCTCAGCCACCAGCGGACCGCTCACCACCGCGCACAGCGCAGCCCCGCCCGTGCTGGTCACCACGGTGTGGCAGCCGAAACGAGCATCGAACATGGCCGACAAGCCGGCCAGCACCACCGGGAAGTACTCGGGCCGGCATCCGGCCATCACTGCATTCACCGCTGCTTTCTCCGCCGTCACCTCCCGAGACCGCTCGGGGACGTTGCCCACGATGTCGCCGGCCCCTACTGCGGCGTATTCGAGCATGGCCCGCACCCGCTGCGGGGTGGGCGGAACCACAGGGAGCCCGTCGGTCCATCCTCGGTCGAAGAACTCCTCTTGCACATCTCCCGCATCGAGTACCAGCTCCTGAGCCATGAGGGGAAAACTAGTAGGGTTTCTCGCCGTGACCGGAAGACTGCAAGGCAAGAGAGCCATCGTGACCGGCGCGGGCTCGGGCATCGGAAGGGCCGCGGCGAAGCTGTTCGCCGCCGAGGGCGCTCAGGTGATGTGCGCCGACATCAACGGCGACGCCGCCGCCGCCACTGCGGCCGAGATCGGGGGTTCGGCGGTCAGCCAACGGGTGGACGTCACCCAGCCCGAGCACTGCCGGGCCATGACCGATGGAGCAGTAGCGGCCTTCGGCGGCCTCGACGCGGTGTACGCCAACGCCGGGGTGGACGGGCCGGGACGGGCCGGTGATCTCAGTGTGGAGGAGTGGAACCGAGTGATCGGGGTGAACCTCACCGGGAAGTGGCTGGCGGTCAAATTCGCGCTACCCCACCTCGTCGAGGCCGGCGGCGGGTCGCTGGTGCTCCAAGCCAGCGTCGGCGGTGTCATCGGGGTGCCGGGCATCGCCGCTTATGCCGCGGCCAAGTCCGGGGTGATCGGCCTCGCCCGGCAGATGGCGGTGGACTACGGCCCCGACAACATCCGGGTCAACGCCATCTGTCCGGGCACAGTGCCCACCCCGCTGGTGCGGGCCACCTACGAAAAACGGGGCGGGTTCTCAGCCACGGCCACCGTCTCTGCCGATGCCACCATCGACGAGATGATTGAAGCAGCCGTGATCCGCCATCCCATCGGCCGCCTGGGCACCACCGCTGACATCGCCCAGCTCGCCCTGCACCTGGCCTCCGACGAGTCGTCGTGGACTACCGGCGCCGCCATCGTCATCGACGGCGGCATGTCTGTGGCCTAGCTGACCTCAGCAAAGAACCGCTTCCAGGTGTCTAAGCTCTCGGGAAGCTCCGACGGGCCGACAGTGCCGAAATAGCGCTTGCGATCGGGCTCGGAGAGGCCGCCGTCGGCCAGTTCGGCCATGTCCATGTAGTAGATCATGGCGATGCTGCGCTCGGCAAAGCGCCACTTGGTGCCCTCAAAGCGGTACTGATCGCTGTAGCGCAGACCGGTGACCAGGGTTCGCCCGCCGATGCCCAGCTCAGCGTGGGCGTTGACCATGCCGGTGGCCCAGCCGGCCCGTTCGGGATCCATCTCCACCAGATGGCTGTGGGGATAGTGATAGGTGGCGCCGAACGAGGACAGCCGGTCGGCATAGAAGTCGACGATGGCCTGGCGGCCCTCGTTCACCACCGCACCGTCTCCATGGCGGAACACGGCATCGGTGGTGAACATGTCGGCTAAACCCTCGATGTCGCGGTCGTCCACCGCCATCCCGTAGCGCACCACCAGATCGCGGATCTCCTCCCGAGCCTCGAGGCGGCCGATCCGCTCCGCCAAGCCTTCTGTCGCGCTCTTCATTTCCTGTTCCCCTGATGTTGTCATGCCTTCAGCGCCCGAGCCGGGCGCCTGTCGGCAGCGCTGGCCAGATTTGTGGGCCGCGTCGGGTGAAAACTACCGTCACCCCCCGTTGGCCGCAATGCCCGGCCGACCTCGAGGGGAACGATGCTTCTAGCTTTCGGCAACTTCACGGCTGATCCGAGCGTCAACTTGCAGTTCTTGATCGGCGGCTTGGCGCTCGGGGCCATCTATGCCGTGGTGGCCCTCGGCTTCGTGCTGGTCTACAAGAGCACCGATGTGCTGAACCTGGCCCACGGCGAGTTCCTGATGCTCGGAGCGTATTTCGCGTTGACGTTCTTGGTATCGGAGAACCTGAACTTCTTCCTCGGCGTGTTCGTGCTGCTACTGGTGATGCTCGTATTCGGATTATTGGTCCACTACGGGATCATGCGGCGAATGGTGGGCCAGGGCTTTTTCGCCATCGTGCTGATCACCCTGGGCATCGCCACCATCATCCGCGCCCTGCTGCTCATCTTCTACGGCCCGACCGAGCGGGCCCGCCTCGACCTGCTCCCCCAGGGCAGCTTCGAGATCGGCGGCGCCACGGTGAGGCATGTGGACATCATCATCTTCGCGGTGGTGGCGGCCTGCGTGCTGCTGTTCTTCGCCTTCTTCAAATACACCCGGCTGGGGCTGCACATGCGGGCGGTGGCCGACGACATCGAGGCCGCCGCGGCCATGGGCATCGACCCCGACAAGGTGTACGCCATGACCTGGGCCGCGGCCATGGTCATGGCCGGCCTGGGGGGCCTGCTGTTCGGCCACGTCACCGGGGCCATCGACCGCAGCATCGAGGCCATCGGGCTGCGAGCCTTCCCCGCCGCAGTGGTGGGAGGCCTCACCTCCCTGGGCGGCTCCATCGTCGGCGGGCTGGTGGTGGGGATCATCGAGCAGTTCGCCAACGGGCACCTGGGCACCAAGTGGCGGGAGCCGGTGGCCTTCTCGGTGATGTTCATCGTGCTTCTGGTGCGGCCGAACGGCCTGTGGGGGCGCAAGGACCTGGAGCGGGTATGACCACCGTCGAGAGCCCCGCCACCAGGCAATATCCCCCCACCTATCGCCCCTCGACGCTCCAGCGGATCCTCCCCTTCGCCATCGCCGCGGTCGTCCCCTTCGTCTTGGGGGCGACCACCGGCGATGTGGTCTTCTGGTGGAAGGCGCTAATCACGGTGGTGGTCTTGGCCGTGGTGGCCCGGCTGGCCTGGAAGTGGACGCCTCGGGGCGAGCTCACCCACCGGGAGGACATGCGGCTGTGGCGCACTCCCGGCGACCGCTCCTGGGCGGCGGCGACCACCTTCGGGCTGCTGGTGCTGCCCTTCATCCTGGCCTCCGACTTCACCCCCCCGATGGACTTCCCGTGGGCCACCTGGTTCGCAGTGGTCAACCTGGTGCTCATCTTCGCCATGGGGGCTGCGGCGTTCAACCTGTTGGTGGGGTACTCGGGCCAGATCAGCCTGGCCCATGTGGCGTTTCTGGCGCTGGGCAGCATCGTCGGCGGCATTGTCGGCGTGCAGTGGAGCGGCGGCAACATGTGGCTGGCCCTGCCCGCCGCAGCCGTGGCCGGAGCGGTGGTGGGCGCCATCTCCGGCCTGCCCGCCCTGCGGCTCAAACACCTGTACCTGCTGCTGGCCACCTTCGGCTTCCACTTCGTGATGATGCTGGTGTGGCGGGAGTACCTCCAGGAGTACTTCGGCTTCGTGGGCATCCGTTTCAAGGGCGAAAACTCGCCGCGGATCGCCTCCTGGCTGCACTGGCTGCCCGGCATCGACCCCGACCAGAACGGCGAGTTCGTGATCACCGGGCAGTTCCGGTGGTACTGGGTGATCATGCCCATCACGGTGCTGTCGATCCTCTTCATGGTGAACGTGGTTCGGACCCGGGAAGGTCGAGCCTTCGCCGCAGTGCGAGACCGGGACGTCTCCGCCTCGCTGCTGGGCATCAACGTGGCCCGCTCCAAGCTCATGGCCTTCGCGGTCTCGTCCGCAGTGGTGGCGATGTCGGGCACGCTGGCCTCTTTCTACATCGGCTCTCGGGGAGAGGACAGCTTCAACGTCCAGACGGTGCTGAACTACGCCATCATCATCGTGGTGGGCGGCTTCTCCAGCATCCAGGGCGCCATCTTCGGCTCGGCCTTCTTCTGGTTCTTGCCCGAGTGGTTCAAGTGGGCCCGAGAAGAGCTCTGGTTCGTGCGAGACATCGACTTCCTCAGCGACTACCCCAGCGAGATCGATTTGGCCATCAAGGGGTTCTTGGTGGTGGTGATCTTGATGTTCAAGCCCGATGGCCTGGCCGGCATGTGGCGGGACTGCAAGGGCTGGCTGGGGCGAAGACTGGCCGGGAGCAGTCGGTGAGCGTCGGCGGGCTCGGCTTGAAGATCGAGGGCCTGACGGTGGTCTACGGCGGCGTCACCGCCCTCGACGACGTGCACATCAATGTTCCCCCCGGCGGCTTCGTGTCGGTGCTGGGCGCCAACGGCGCGGGAAAGACCACCCTGGTCCGCTCGATCACCAGCCTCCTGTACCTCCACAAGGGGCGGGTGCGCCGAGGCAGCATCGAGTTGGGCGGCGAGTCGGTCGTGGGCAAGAAGAGTCCTGAGATCGTGGCCGCCGGCGTGGCCCAGGTGCCCGAAGGCCGCAAGCTATTCCCCAACTTGACAGTGAGGGAGAACCTGCTGTGCGGTGCGGCCAGCCGCAGCGACCTCGGCGGTATCGACGAGTCGCTGGAACAGAACTTGGAGCTGTTCCCCCAGCTCCGCCCGCTGCTCGCCCAGACAGCCGGACTGCTGTCGGGCGGCGAGCAGCAGATGGTGGCGGTGGGCCGGGCGCTCATGTCGCAGCCCTCGCTGTTGATCTGCGACGAGCTGTCGCTGGGCTTGGCCCCCAAGATCGTCCACCGCCTCTTCGAGCTGCTCACCGAGATCAACGAGGCGCGAGGCACATCGATCCTCGTCATCGAGCAGAACGCCAGCCTCGCCCTCGAACACGCGGCCAGCGCCTACGTGCTGGAACTGGGCCGAGTGCTCATGGAGGGCACCGCGGCCGAGCTCCGGGGCAACCCCATGGTCCAGGAGCTGTACCTAGGAGGGGGAGGGGAGGCCCACACCTCCTACGCCGCCATCGAGCGCCCCCGGGGCGGGCGCCCCGCGGGCGGCGGCCGATGAGCGAGCCCATCTTGAGCTTCGACGACCTGACGGTGCAGTTCGGCGGGGTGCGAGCCTGCGACTCGATCAGCGGTCGGGTGGACCGGGGGTCGCTGTTCGCCCTCATCGGCCCCAACGGCGCCGGCAAGACCACGCTGGTCAACACCATCTCGGGCGTGTACAAGCCGCTGGCTGGCGCCACAGTGCATTTCCACCCCGACGGCAAGCCGGTCGAAGACCTGCTGACCTACCGCCCCTATCAGATCGCCCGCCTGGGAGTGGCCCGGACGTTCCAAAACCTGGGGCTGTTCATGGGCGAGAACGTTCTCACCAACCTGCTTTTGGGCCGCTACATCCACGAGAACACCCGGCTCATCTCAGGCGGGCTGTTCACCCGGGGCGCCGTCAAGCGGGAGTTGGCGGCGCGCGAGGCCATAGAGCGGGTCGTCGAACTGCTGGATCTGGGCGAGTTCAAGCGCGACCCTGTGGGCGACTTGCCCTACGGAGTGCAAAAGCGCATCGAGTTCGGCCGGGTTTTGGCCATGGAGCCCGAGCTGCTGATGCTCGACGAGCCCATGGCCGGCATGAGCGTGGACGAGAAGCAGGACATGATCCGCTTCATCTACGCCGCTCAAGACGAGCTCAACACGACGGTGTTCCTCATCGAGCACGACATGGGCGTTGTGATGTCGATCGCCGACCATGTGATGGTGCTCGACTTCGGACAGAAGATCGCCGAGGGGACCCCGGCCGAGATGCAGCGAGACGAGCGGGTGATCGCCGCCTACCTGGGCACCGAGATGGCCGAAAACTGAGATCGCCGAAGATTTAACGCCGAGCACCAGTTTGAGTTACAGTTAATGCCTGTACTGCCGATTGTTGGACATTCAACTATCGGTCTGTCATCAACGGGGTCGCCTTTCGACGGCGACTGATATAAGAGGGGGATACCTGTGACTCGACGTTGGCTGAAAATTTTGGCGGCCTTGTTCGCGTTTGCACTGATCGCAGCGGCCTGCGGCAACGATGACGACGACGATGGTGCTGCTCCTGCACCGGTGACGGCTGAAGAGCAAGCACCCGCGGCTGAGGAGGAGGCGCCTGCCCCCGCCGAGGAAGAGGAGTCCACGGAGATGGAAGAGGGCGCGATGGACATGATGGTGCCCGACAACCCAGACAACGGGGTGACCTCCAGCGCCATCAAAGTGGGCTGGATGGGTGACCTGACCGGGCCGACGGCCTCGTCGCAGTCGTTCAACAGCCACGGCATCGAGGCCTACTTCGAGTGCGCCAACGAGTCGGGCGGCGTTCTGGGGCGGATGATCGAGTACCTGCCCGAAGACGATCAGTTCAGCGCCGAGACCGCGGCCATCAACTTCACCAAGCTCACCGAGGACGACAAGGTGATCGCCCTGCTCGGCCTGGGCGGCTCGCACATAAGCACCCAGCTCCAGCCCGACGTGGAGGCTCTGAACCTGCCGGTGATCGGCCCGCCCCAGACAATCGACGTCCAGCTCGAGGGCGATCAGTACTTCAACAACCTGGCCCACTACGGCGACCAGGCCGACCTCGCCACCGGCCAAATCGCCGCCGATGTGGGCGGCATCGAGAACGCGGTGGTCATGGGCATCAGCCTCGAGGTGCCCTCCGGCACCGAGTTCGCCGCCTATGTGGAACAGTCGGTGACCCGAGCGGGCGGCACCTACTTGGGCACCCAGTACGTTGCCCCGGGCGCCACCGAGGTGATCGCGCAGATGGCGGCCCTCCAAGAGGGCATCGACAATGACGGCGCCAACTACGTGACCCTTCATGGCTCCCCTGCTGCCGGGCTGGTGGTCATGCAGGGCATGGCCGATGCAGGCATCACCGACATACCGATCATCGGCATCCACGGCATCGCGGCCAACTCCATCTGGACCGAGGGCCCCGAAGAGATCAGCGACCAGACTTTCGGCATGCACTCGTTCTTGACCGCTAACAACAGCATCGAAGCCTCCGCCGAGATGGAACGGTGCGCCTCGCTGGCCGGCTACGGCGGCGAGCACCTCAACCTGAACTTCGCCCATGGCTTCTTGAACGGCTACGTGTTCCACCAAGCCGTGGAGCGGGCCGCCGAGACCGGCGATTTGAGCCGCGACAGCCTGACCGACGCCCTCAGGGGCACTTTCGACACCATGGGCATCACCTGCCCGATTGACTGGTCAGCATCTCAGCACAGCCAGTGCGGTGCGGCGTTCTCGCTCGACCCCGGCACCAGCGGCATGGTGCCGGCCAACCCGTTCAGCTTCTACGCCGACACGTTCGACGGTGAATACGGGCTCGAGATCGGCTAATCAAACCCGGCTAATCAAACAAGGTATCCCCACGTTGTCGGCCATCAGACCGGTCGCTGAGGAGTTCTCGGCCTATCTCGCCGACAACGTGGGGGCCGACCCCTACCCCGTCTTCGGCCGGATGCGGGAGGAGGCGCCGGTCGTCTGGATTGAGCCGCTCGGTGCCTGGGTGCTGACCCGGTGGGACGACATCACCGCGATGCTAGAAGACGGGGAGCGCTTCGGGCCGCTGATGAACCGGCCGGGCACCTCCAGCATCTTCGGCCGGGCCATCTTGCAGATGTCGGGCGACGAGCACCGCCGCAAGGACGCCATCTTGGCCAAGCGGCTGCGCAGCCCCCGGCACCTCGGCGCCACCATCGAGGAGATCGTCTCGGGGCTGGTGCATGAGTACGGCGAGCAGCTTCCCGTCGCCCCGGAGGTGGCCGACCTACGCACCGGGCTCACCGAGCCGGTGCCGCTGGGGGCCATAGCCGAGTTGATGGACATGGGCAAGGCCGGCAGTTTTCGCACCTGGTACAACGACATCGTCGCCGCGGGCACCTCGAACATACGCCAAGACCCGGTGGTCCACGCCAAAGGCGAGGCGGCCCGTGACGAGCTCTTCGAGTTCGTCACGCCCAGCATTGAGGAGCGCCGCACCTGTCCCGGCGACGAGCTGCTGTCCGACCTGTGCTCCATGGAATACGAGGGCGAGCGGCTGTCCGACGACGAGGTCCGCAGCTTCACCGCTTTTTTGCTGTCGGCCGGTATCGAAACCACCGACCGGGCGCTAGCCAATCTGGTCAAGCACCTCATTTTGGCCCCTGAGCAGTGGCGGCGGCTCAAAGCCGACCCGTCGCTGGCCAGCTCGGCGGCCACCGAGATTCTGCGGTTCCGGCCGCCAGTGCAGGCCGTTGTGCGCATGGCCAACCAAGACATCGAGATGGGCCAGACCGTAGTACCGGCCGAGAGCAAACTCATGGGCTTCGTGGCCAGCGCCAATCACGACCCCGGCCGGTTCGACGACCCCGAGGTGTTCGATGTGGGCCGCTTCGAGGGGGTCGAGCGCCCCAACTACACCCCCATCGGCCCGGTGCGGGCCTTCGGTGCCGGCCCCCACACCTGCACCGGCTCGCTGCTGGCCAAACTGGAGATGGAGCGCACTCTGGAGTATCTGCTCGACCGGTTCGACCGCTTCGAGTTCGCCGGCGACGTGCCCCCCGACACTGGTATCGTGCTTCGCTCCCCCGTCGCCTTGGACGTGGTCCTGCACCCTGCGGCCTGAGCCAGCCCCGGCCAGTCGGGTCGCTGCTGGCCGCCGAGGATCCCCGCAACCAGCCTCAGCCCAGCCCGAAGACCGCGGGGCTAGCTTCAAAGCGGCGTTGGCAACCGGCGGCGCAGAAGTAGTAGTCGGTGCCGTCGTGGATGGTGTGGTAGCGGGCATCGGCCACCAGAACAGACATGCCGCACACCGGGTCGACGGCTTCAACCGGACGGTCTCGGGGTGCCGCCTCGGCTTCGATCAACAGCTGCCCCCCGGCTCGGCGAGCCACCAGGTCGGCAATGACCGCGGCGGCGATCTCCCGGTTGGGAATGCGGCCGAGGTCCAGGCCGGCCGGCGCGCTGACGCGGGCTAGGTCGCCGTCGTCGAAACCCTGGGTGCGGAGGTAGTCGTTCACGGCCTCAGCCCGCTTGGCCGAGGCCACCAAGCCGATGTAGCCGGCATCGGTGGCCAGTGCGGCCGCCAACGCCGCATCGTCATAGTGCCCCTGAGTGGCCACCACCACGGCGGTTGCACGGTCGACGGGCAGGCCGCTCAGATCCGAGCTGGTGCGCACCAGCTCGGGCCGCTCGTGGTCTTCAGCCCGTCCGCCGTCGTCGATGACCACCGCGTCCCAGCCGATGGCCAATGCCACCGCGGCGATGGCGTCCACCGCCGGCGTGCGGCCTATCACCACCACCTGGGGGGCGGGCAGGACCGGCTCCAGGTAGACCTCCATCGCCCCCTCCGACTCGCAGGCCATGGCAATTCTCCGCAACCCCTCGTCGCGGCCCTCGGCCAGCCCGGTTCCCCTGCTGCGATCGCGGTCCCGGCCCTCCGATGGGCCCAAGCACAGCAGCCGGGGCTCGCCGTGGCCCAAACAGGCCAGCGCCTCCGCAATCACGGTGGGCTCGGCGCAGCTGCCCCCCAGCCAGCCCCGCACCGTGCCGTCAGGCAGGATCACCGCCTGCGACCCCTGCTGGCCCGACGACGGCCCCCGCCGCCAGATCACCGCCGCCAGCACGAACCGCTGCCTTTGGGCCCGCAGCTCCACGGCCCGAGCCATGACGTCGGCGTTCACAGCGTCATTGCGCGAAATGAGGGGGCATCGGCCATCACCGTCCTCCCCCACAAACCCCGGTAGATCAGCTAGCCGCGTCGATGGCGGCCCACACCCGATCGGGCAACACCGGCATGTCGATGTTGCGCACCCCCAAGTGGGCCACGGCATCGATGACCGCATTCACGAACGCAGCGGGCGATCCCACGGTGGCCGACTCGCCCACGCCCTTGGCGCCGATGGGGTGGTGGGGCGAGGGCACCTCGGTGGCCAACAGCTCGAAGCGGGGAGTTTCCCAGGCGGTGGGCACCAGGTAGTCCATGAAATTGGCCCCGATGCAGTTGCCGTCGTCGTCGAAGGTGATCCACTGCATGGCCGACATGGCGAACCCCTCGGTGAGGCCGCCGCAGATCTGCCCCTCCACGATCATCGGGTTGATCCGCACCCCGCAGTCGTCCAGCGCCACCATGCGCTGCACTTCCCACACGCCGGTGTCGGGATCCACCTCCACTACCACGATGTAGCTGCCGTAGGGGTAGGTGAGGTTGGGCGGGTCGTAGTAGGTGACGTCCTCAAGCCCATACTCCATGCCCTCGGGCAGGTTGGTGTAGGCGGCCAGGGCCACGTCTTGGATGGTGACCGACCGGTCGGGGCTCCCGACCACCGAGAACACCCCCGAGTCAAGTTCGATGTCCTCGTCGGCCGCCTCAAGGAGGTGGGCGGCGATCTTCTTCGCCTTGTCGGCCAGCTTGCGAGACACCACCGCCGTGGCCGCCCCGCCTACCGGGGTGGAGCGCGACGCATACGTGCCCAGCCCGTAAGGGGTGTGGTCGGTGTCGCCGTGCTCCACTTTGACGTCGGTGGCGGGGATGCCCAGCTCTTCGGCCACGATTTGGGCGAAGGTGGTCTCGTGGCCCTGGCCCTGGGTCTTCACCCCCAGCTTCAAGATGGCCTTGCCGGTGGGGTGGACCCGCAGCTCGGCCGAGTCGATCATCTTCAGCCCGGCGATGTCGTAGGTGCGCGACGGCCCGGCGCCCACCGCCTCGGTGAAGTGGGCGATGCCGATGCCGATGAGACGGCCCTCGGCCCGGGCCTCGGCCTGCTCCCGGCGCAGATCCTCGTAGCCCGCCTCGTCTAGGGCGGTGCGCAGTGCGGTGGGATAGTCGCCGGAGTCGTACACGAAGCCGGTGGCCGTCTCGTAGGGGAACTGCTCGGGCTGGATGAAGTTGCGCAGGCGCATCTCGGCCGGGTCGATGCCCACCTCGTAGGCCGCGTTCTGCACCAAGCGCTCAATGAGGTAGGAAGCCTCGGTGATGCGAAACGAGCACCGGTAGGCCACGCCGCCGGGG
This sequence comes from Candidatus Poriferisocius aerobius, assembly GCA_028278955.1. Lineage (GTDB taxonomy): Bacteria > Actinomycetota > Acidimicrobiia > Acidimicrobiales > Bin134 > Poriferisocius > Poriferisocius aerobius. The sequence goes on along the minus strand of JAPYOC010000184.1, from coordinate 35,499 downwards.
GCCTTGTTGGTGAACGCCCCCTTGCAGTCGATGTGGGCGGCGCCGAAGTCGTAGCTGCCGGTGACCACGTGGAACAGCCCGGCTTTGAACTGGCTGGGCTGGGCGTCGGAGTAGAACGCCCCCTGGTCCGACAGCATGTTCACCCGCAGGCCCAGGATGCGGCCCTCGTCGGTGACGGCCAGCTCGCCCTTCATGTAGTAGTCGCGGGCGAAGCCGGTGGAGATGAGGTTCTCGGTGCGGCTCTCAACCCACTTCACCGGCTGGCCGATGAGCAGCGACGCCGCGGTGGCCACCACGTAGCCGGGGTAGATGGGCACCTTGTTGCCGAAACCGCCCCCGATGTCGGGGCTGACGATGCGGATGTTCTGCTCGGGCAGCCCGGCCACCATGGCAAACAGCGTCCGGTGGGCGTGAGGGGCCTGCGAGGTCATGTAGATGGTGGCCTGGCCGGTCACCGAGTTGACATCGGCCAAGATGCCGCAGGTCTCCAGCGGGGCCGGGTGCGAGCGGGGATAGTGGGTCTCCAGGGTGACCACCCGGTCGGCCTGGGCGAAGGCCGCCTCGGTGGCGCCCCTGTCGCCGGTCTCCCAGGTGTAGGCCAGGTTGTCGGTCTGGCCCTCTTTCTCGTCCCGGATCAGCGCCGCCCCCTCCCCCAGCGACTGCTGGGGGGTGGTTACCGGCGGCAGATCCTCGTAGTCGACCTCGATCAACTCGAGGGCGTCGGTGGCGATGTATGGATCGGTGGCGATCACCGCCGCCACCTCTTGGCCCTGGTAGCGCACCTTGTCGGTGGCCAGCACTGCCTGGGTGTCGCCCGAAAGGGTGGGCATCCAGGCCAGCCCGTGCTGGTCCATCAACTCACCGGTGACCACCGCCACCACGCCCTCGAGGGCGGAGGCTGCCGAGGAGTCGATGCCGTTGATGCGGGCATGGGCCAGCGGGGAGCGCAGGATGGCCATGTGCAGGGTGTTGGGCAGCTCGATGTCATCGAGGAAGTTGCCCTGGCCCTCAATGAGCCGGGCGTCCTCTTTGCGCTGGACGCTGTGGCCGATGCCGCCGATCTCGGCCGGAGTGGTTGGTGCCGACATGTACGCTCCTCAGCTTCCGTTGGACTCGCTGGCGGCAGCTGCGGTTCGTGCCGCCGCCGTTCTTATGGCCTTGACGATGTTCATGTAGCCGGTGCACCGGCACAGGTTCCCAGAGATGGCCCAGCGCACCTCGTCGTCGGACGGATCGGGGTTTTCGGCGATGAGCGAGGCGCCCACCAGCATCATCCCCGGGGTGCAGAACCCGCACTGGAGACCGTGGTCGTCGGTGAACGCCGACTGGATGGGGTGCAGGCCGTCGGCGGTCTTGAGGCCCTCGACGGTGGTGACCTCGGCGCCGTCGGCCTGAGCGGCCAGTACGGTGCAGGACTTGACCGGTCGGCCGTCCATCAGCACCGTGCAGGCCCCGCAGCTCGTGGTGTCGCAGCCGATGTGGGTGCCGGTCAGCCCGACAGTGCGGCGGATGTGGTCCACCAGCAGCGTGCGGGGCTCCACATCGCCAGCGTGATCAGACTCGTTGATGGTGACGGTGATCTCCATGTTCAGCTCCCTTCGGCCTGTTGAGCGGCGGCGGCCAGCCCCCGCTTGGTGTAGGTGCGAACCACTTGGCGCTTCCAAGCAGCCGTGCCCCGGACATCGTCGCGGGGCTCGGCGGCCGCGGCAGCCAGCTCGGCCGCTTCGGCGAAAAGCTCGGCTGAGGGTTGCTGGCCCACCATCAGGGCCTCGGCGTCGACCACCTTGGTGTTGATGGGATTCACCGAAGTCATGGCCAGCCCGGCCGCGGCGATGGCCCCGGAATCGTCCAGCTCCAAATGCGAAGCCACGGCCACCGTGGCATAGTCGCCGATCTTGCGCTCCAGTTTCAGATAGGCACCGCCGGAGCGCCCCGCCGGAACCGGTATGCGGAGTCCGACCACCAGCTCGTCCTCGGCCAGCGAGGAGGTGAACGCCCCGTCCACGAACTCGCCGATGGGAATGGGACGCTCGCCGCCGGGCCCCCGAGCGACCACGTCGGCCCCGGTGGCCAGCAGAACCGAGTTCCAGTCGCCCTCGGGGTCGCAGTGGGCCACCGAGCCGCACATGGTGCCCCGGTTGCGGACCAGTGGATCGGCCACCCACGGAGCGGCGGCGACTATAGCGCCGAAGGCGGCGTCTGAGGCCGCCACATCGGCATGTCGGACCAGCGCCCCGACGTGAAGATGCCCGTTGGACCGCTCGATGGCATCCATGCCCGAAATGCGGTTGATGTCGATGAGCTTCTCGGGGAAGGCCACCCTCATCTTCATCATGGGGATGAGGCTCTGGCCCCCGGCCAAGAACCGGCCGCCCTCTCCCGCATCCGCTTTGGCTTGCACCGCATCGGAAATGGTCTCGGCCACGATCAAATCGAATCGTGAAGGAAACACCAGCTCTCCCCCCTAGAAGTCGTATTTCCCCACCACCTTACACCCCAGATCAAGCCCTGCGAGAAAGCTGAGGCGTTCACTCCAACCGGCGGTCCAAGCGGTTGCGGAAGGTCCGGGCGCCGACGACCACGGCACCGTGGCGGCGCACTCGGCGGGCCAAGTCCCGATCGGAGGTGACCACGGTGGCCGAAGACGGATCGGCCATGGCCGCCACCTCATCGGCGATTCGCTCGTCGGCCGCGTTGGGGCCGCGGCGGGAGGCGTAGGCGAGATCGACGATGCCGTGAGCGCCAGCAGGCAGGCCGGGCACCGGGCTGCCGTCGGCCACGACCAGAGCCGGGACACCGGCATCGCCGATGTCTTCAACCAGGCGTATCAGCGCGCCATCCCTGTCAGCCCACCAACCGTCGGGTCGGCACCCGATCACGTTCATGGCGTCAATCACCAACACGGGGATTGACCTGTTTTTTCCTAGGCCAGGCTGGCGTCCAAGCACTCTACCGAGGGGGCGAAGTAGTAGCTCCCCGAGGCCGGATTGGAGTAGTCGGTGAGCATGTCGCGCACCTGGCCTCCTCGACCGTACATGGCGTCCATGCGCTCCCGGAACGGGGCCTGGGTCTTGCAGAAGGCCATGAAGTACAGCCCCACCGTGCCGTCGTGGAAGGCATAGGGCGTGGACCGGCGGGCGATCTCATCCCGTTTGGGCTTGGACGCGTCGGCGGTCTCGCCCTCGCGCAGCTCCACGTGGGCGAGGTGCGAGTGGGGGGCCTGCTGGTCTAAGCGGGTGGAGTCGGCCTTGGTCCGGCCGAAGTTCGCCTCTTGGGTAGCCACGTCCAGCTTCTCCCAGGCCACGAGGTCGTGAACCCAGCGCTGGGCGATGATGAAGCTGCCGCCGGCACCGGCCTCGCCGTCACCGATGATGGCCACGGCGGGCTGATCCTCATCGGCCGGGTTGCCGGTGCCGTCGATGAAGCCGGTCATATCCAGGCTGTCGCCGTAGATGAAGGTGGGAGTCTCCCGGGCCACGCTCATTCCCGCGGCGACCAGGGCCATGCGGGCATCCCACTGGGCCTTCCACACCAAGTCCTTCTCGTCGTGGGTCATCCAAACCAACAGCTCCTCCTGGGTGCCCTTGGCCTCGCGGCCGCTGCCGTCGACGGACTCCACCGTATGATAGGGCTGGAAGTCGTCGGGGACGTCGTCGGTCAGGTCGGCCAGCAGCGTGGGGCCGAGGCCGATCACCAGGTTGATCCCCTGAGCGTCGCAGTTGCGGCGGCAGTCGGAGATCGCCGACTTGATGGCCCCCAAGTCGGCGCCGTCGCCGCGGCTGAGGTGGACGTACCACTGGTATTTGCCCATTTCGTTGAAAATTGCCGGCTGGCAGGTCGCCATTGCGCATCTCCTCTGTGAAAACGATGGCTTCCGAAGAAGTCTGGCATCATCGCCGGGAGGATGCATCTTGGAGAGGAAAAATCAAGTGCCACCCGGTGGCCGAGCTGGCCAAGGAATTCCTGCACGCTGGCCCCTACAGCCTCTCGGCAGGCGACCGGCTCCACCTCCGCCCCATCAACTGCCTATGGTTGGACTCGTGCTGTAGGGGCACGGGTGACGTGGAGGAGAACCATGACCGCTGCGAGAGGCGCCTTGGACGCTGAAGCCACAACTGACAAGGTGGTGGCCTGGCTGGAGGCCAACCTGGGGGGCGCGGTCACCGCCATCGAGCGCCAGGCCCGCTGGCGGCCGGTGTGGTTCGCCGATGTAGACCGCAGCGGCGAGCGGCTGGAGCTTTGCGTGCGGGGCGACCGCACCGACATGCCGCTGGTTTTCCCGCTCGACCACGAGATGCGCCTGCAGTCCTTGCTCGGCGACCACGGCATCCCGGTGGCCCCGGTACACGGATGGATCGACGATCCCGCGGCCTACGTCATGGACCGGGTTCCGGGCGAGAACCACTTCGAGAACTGCACCGACGCCGAGCGCGACGCCGTGGTGGACGACTACCTGCACATCCTGGCCCGGATGCACGCCCTAGACATCGGGCCCTTCGTCGACGCGGGCATCGCGCGGGCAGGGCGACCCGAGGAGTCGGGGCTCGTGGGTTTGAGGCGCTACGAGCAGCTGTACCGCAGCCAAAAGACGCTCCCCGACCCGTTCTTGGAGTTCGCCTTGGGCTGGCTGCGGCGCAATCCCCCGTTCTCCTGGGGCCGGGAGTCGGTGATCGTGTGGGACACCGGCCAGTTCCACCACCAAAACGGCCGGGTGCTGGCCGTGCTCGACGTGGAGATCGGCCACATCGGCGACCCGATGATGGACTTGGCCGCATGGCGCCAGCGCGACACCGTGCTCGGGTTCGGCGACTTCGCCAAGCTGTACGACCGCTACGCAGAGCTGGCCGGAGAGCCGGTGGACCTAGACGCCATCCAACGCCACCACTTCATGTTCACCCTCTCCAACCAGCTTCCGTTCAGCGCAGCGCTGCGGCAGCCGGCCCCCGACTCCGATCTGATGACCAACCTCCAGTGGTGCTACGAGACCAACCTGTTCGCCACCGAGGCCCTCGCCGAGATCCTCGACGTGGAGCTGCCCGAGGTGGAGCTGCCCGAACCCCGGGAGTCCCGGGCCGAGGTGGTGCTCAACCACCTGGTGCGAAACCTGCGCACCGTACAGATAGAAGACGAATACCTCCGCTACAAGCTGCGCACCATGTTCCGCATGGCCCGCCACGCCGCCCGCATCGACGAGATCGGCGACGCCGTCTCCGAAGCCGACCTTGACGACCTCCACGAGCTGCTGGGCCATCGCCCCGAGTCGTGGCTGGCAGGTGAGGCTGAGCTGGAGCGGTTCGTACTGGCCAACGCCGACACCGCCCGCTACGACGAGGCCCTCGTCGCACTGTTCCACAAACGCCACCTGCGGGCTCAGATGCTCCTCGGCCCCGCCGGCTCAGCCATGTCCCGCCACCTGAAAATTCAAAACTTCAGCGACTGACGACTGCCTGGTACCCAAGCCATGTCGCCTTGCAAGCAGCAGAATGGATTCACCTCTGGGGCATAGCACAATCAGCGCCCTCTATACTCGCCGCCCAAATCCAAATCGCCTTCTGCCCCTCCAACGAAACCTTCGAGGTGGCCGACGCAGCAATCAGAAAAGACCCTGAGTTCATTCCCGACATCACGGAGCTGTGGAAGGACCGCTACCGAGCAACGGTGCGCTCCTTCTTGACCAGGCTGGCCGAGAACCGGGGTAAAGAACTTCTCGAAGAGGAGGATGAGGAACTCGAAGGCAGAATAGATCGCGTTCGCGACCTCAGAGATTTTCGCTTCCAGGTCATACAACTCAATGCGAACGCCGACGAGGAGCAGGTCGCAGACATCTTCGTACGGATCAACTCAGAAGGGGTGCAGCTCAACCAAGCAGACTTCATCCTCACGCTGATGTCAGTTCACCTAGAAAAGGGGCGAAGAGAACTCGAGCAATTCAGCCGCGACGCCGTTGACCCCTCTGTGCAGGGCCCGTCACCAAAGAACGCTTTCATTGACCCGAGCCCCGACCAGCTACTTCGGGCGAGCGTCGGGCTAGCGTTCCGCCGAGCCCGCCTCCAGCATGTCTACAGCATTCTCAGAGGCAAGGACCTCAGCACCGGAGAAGTGTCAACTGCTCGCCGAGATGAGCAGTTTGAACGGCTGCGCTCGGCCCAAGACGAGGTGCTTGACCTGACCAACTGGCATGAGTACCTCAAGTGCCTGACTCTTGCTGGCTTCCGCGGGCGGCGTATGGTCACATCCGATACCGCCTTGATCTACTGCTATGTGATCTGGCTGATCGGCCGCCGAAACTTTGGTTTGAGCGTCTCGGCTCTTCAGCGCGTGATAGCCCGTTGGTTCTTCATGGCCCACACGACAGGCCGCTACACAGGGTCGAGCGAAACCGCCTTAGATGCCGACTTGGGCCGTATAAGCTCTCTGGAGCCGAACAACCCTGACGCGTTCTGCGCTGAACTCGACCGGCAGATCAAAGCCAACTTCACAAACGACTACTGGGATGTCACGCTCCCGACACGGCTCGACACATCATCAGCCAAATCCCCTGCTCTGTGCGCCTACTGGGCCGCTCTGAACCTGCTCGATGCCGAACTCCTGTTCAGCAGCCTCAAGATGAGGGACTTGCTAAGGTCTGGCGAGAGCGCAACTCGCTCAGTCGAGCGCCATCACCTCTTCCCAAAGGCTCATCTGAAGGCTGGAGGCATCACCGAAACTCGACAGGTCAACGCCATCGCCAACATGGCCTTCTTGGACTGGCCAGAAAACTCTGATGTCGGAGCTAGCGACCCCATGGAGTACTGGCCAGCAATATCCAGCCGCCTGAATCCTGACCAGCGCCAACGGCAAATCGAGTGGCATGCGCTGCCAGTGGGCTGGGAGCAATTGGAATACCCAGAATTTCTCGAGAAGCGCCGGGCGCTGATGGCCAGAGTGACTCGGAGTGGCTTTGAACGCCTGTGGGATCGCCCCGGCGAAGGCCACTCCTCCTTCACATTGGATGACCTGCTAGACGCCGGTGAATCGCAGACCGTCGAATTCAAATCCACCGCCCGCTTCAACCTGCACACCGGCCGGCCGGATAAGAAGCTAGAGCATGTGATCGCCAAGACAGTGTGCGGGTTCCTCAACGCAGAGGGAGGCAAGCTGCTCATCGGAGTGGACGATGACGCGAACGCGATCGGGCTCGCCGACGATATGCGAACCCTGGGAAGCAAAGGAAACTCAGACGGCTACGAACTCTTCTTGCGCCAGCTTCTCGACAATGCTCTGTCCGCTCCAACCGCGGCAACAGTGCGCATCCACTTTGAGCGCCACGCCGGAACAGACGTTTGCATCGTCACAGCCTCAGCTTCGGCCAAACCGGTATTCGCCAGGGCACCTGAAGGAGGAGGCCCAGCCTCTGAGTTCTGGGTCCGCACTGGCAACGCCACCAAGCAGCTTCACGGCGACAACATGATGGCCTACCAAGCCGACCACTGGGGCTAGCGGTGTGTAGCAGGTCAAGCCAAGGAATCCGGAAGGTGTGCAAAGGGGTTCACGACTCGGGTTCTTTAGGCACGCCGAACTCTGCTTCGTGGCTGCTGGCGAAGGGCCGACGATTTGTCAATTAGTGGTACTGCGTTTTGTAAATTAGATAGCATGCAGTTTGTCAATCAGCAATTGGAGTCAGGGCGTGGAGTTCGTCAGGCGGCACATTCAGCCCCAAGTGCAAGACGCCTTGGAGTGGTCCCGAGTGGTGTTGCTGCACGGGGCCCGTCAGTGCGGCAAAACGACCCTGGCCCAGGCAATCGCCGAAAACCGGGGGGGAACCTATGTCTCCCTGGACGATGAGGCGCAGCGAGAGCTGGCCGAAGCCGACCCGGTCAGCTACCTGGACAACCAGCGCCACCCCCTCGTCGTGGATGAAGCCCAGCTGGGCGGAAACAGGCTCATCCGGGCAGTGAAGCAGCTCGTGGACGCCGAGCCGACACCAGGCCGGTTCCTGCTCACCGGGTCCACAAACTTCCTGACCGTTCCATCTATCAGCGAGTCGTTGGCGGGACGGGTTCAGATTTTCCGGTTGTGGCCGCTGTCAGAAGCAGAATTGGCCGGTTCGCAACCCAACGAGATCATGAGCTGGTTCGACGGCCAACATCGGCTGCCCCCCGCTGACGGTATGGTCCGAAGCGAGTACCTTGAACTCGTTTGCCGAGGCGGCTACCCGGAGGTCGTGGGCCTAGCCCCCCATCGGAGAAGGAGCTGGTTCCGCAGCTACGTCGAAACGGTTACCCAGCGCGACATCGCCTCGCTCGTCGACATTCGCAAAGCCGCGGCGCTACCTGCGCTTCTGCGCTGGACCGCCGGGCTCACCAGCAGCCACGTCAACCTGTCAGACGCTGCGAGAAAGCTGGAGGTGAGCCGCCCGGTAGTCAGCTCCTACTTCGAGTGGCTGCAGACAGTGTTCTTGGTCCATGAACTCCCGGCTTGGTCACGGAACCTGCCCTCCCGGCCGCTGCGCCGGGCTAAGTTCCACATAACCGACAGCGGCCTCGCTGCCAGCCTCCTGGGGCTTGACGCTGATGGCCTCATGCCGCCAACCTCTCCGGCAGCCGGACCGCTCCTCGAGACCTTTGCCGTGAACGAGATCGCCCGTCAGCTCTCCGCCACAGAGCACGACTTGACCCTCTCGCACTACCGCGACAACCAGGGCCGCGAGGTGGACCTCGTGCTCGAAGCCCCCAACGGCGACGTGGTCGCGGTGGAGATCAAAGCCACCCGCTCCCCCAGCCGGGCCCAGCTCAACCACCTTGCCTGGCTGCGAGACAAACTGGATGTCGTCGCCCCCGGCCGCTACCGAGCCGGCATCCTGCTCCACACCGGCGACCAGCACGGCAAGATCGGCGACCGCCTCTACCTGCGCCCTTTGAACTGCCTGTGGTCGAAGCGAGCGGGCTAACCCCCGATGGAGAGCTCAGCTCAGTGTCCGGCCGGCCACGGCGGCGGCGCCGATGAGACCGCCGTCAGCACCCAGGGGGCTGGGGATGATTCGGGCGCCCCGCGAGTGGGCTAGACGGCAGATGCGGTCGATCTCGGCTTGGGCAGCATCAAAGAAATCGCCACCGTAGCCCAGGGCCACTGATCCGCCGGCCACGGCCAGGCGCACATCCAGCAGGTTGGCCACCGAGCCGACTCCCCGGCCCACCAACGTGCCCGCTCGACGGCGCATCTCCAACGGCGCATCAGCAGGGGCGGCGCCGTCCAGCAGGTCGGCGATGGCGGTGCCCGAGGCCTGGCCCTCCAACAGCCCCACCGCCCCGGCGGCATCGGCCCGTCCGCCCTCCATAACGAAGACGTGGCCGATATGGCCGGCGTTGCCGTCAGCGCCGTCGAGCAGTCGCCCGTTCAACACGATGCCACCGCCGATCCCGGTGGATACCACCATGGCCAGGTAGTTCTCCTCTCCGACGGCGCCGCCCACCCAGCCCTCGGCCAGTGCCAGGGCTTTGGCGTCGTTGTCCACCGCCACCGGCAGTCCGAGGGCGTCAGACAGGCGGTCTCGAAGGGGAAAGTCTCGCCACACGGCGATGTTGAGGGGCGACAGCAGCCGGTGGTTGTCCCGGGACGGCCCGCCGCTGCCCACGCCGCAGCCCGCTACCGGCTGCCCGTGATCTTCGAGGGCTGCCTGGGCCAGATCCACAACCAGGGCGAACAGCGCTTCTTCGTCAGCGGCCTGAGACGGCCCCCGCCGTTGGCAGAGCACTCGCCCGTCGGGGGCAACGACGCCGACGGCCACCTTGGTGCCGCCGATATCCACGGCCAGCACCGGGCCGTCGAGCGCTATCTCCACAAGCCGAGATTATCTTTCGCCCGAAGCTCCTTCCCGTTCCCGCCCCGTGGGGTACATAAACCGGATCAGCGCCACCGCAGCCACCAGCCCCGCAATCTGCATGACAATGAACATGGGCGCCGACGACGGCTCGATACCGGCGAAGCTGTCGGAGAACATGCGCCCCACGGTCACGGCCGGGTTGGCGAAGCTGGTGGAAGAGGTGAAGTAGTAGGCCCCGCCGATGTAGGCCGCCACCCCTCCGGCCGCGTACCGGTACCGTCCGGTGCGTACCAGCGCGAAGATCAGAGCCACCAGCCCCGCGGTGGCGATCACCTCGCCCAGCCACAGATGCCCGGCCGAGCGGTCTTTTGAGGACCAGTCCACCGCGTCGAGGTCGAACATCAGGTTGGCCAGCACCGCCCCGGCCACTGCTCCGGCCACCTGGGCTACGATGTAGGGGGCGATGTGGCGGCGGGGGAAGCCCTCCAGCGCCCAGTCGGCCAGCGTCACTGCCGGGTTGAAGTGGGCCCCCGACACCGGGCCGAACATCAAGATGACGGCGTACAGCACGCCGGCGGTGGCGGCCGCGTTCTGAAAAAGCTGTAACCCCGCATCGGAGGGAGACAGCCGCTCGGCCATGATCCCCGAGCCCACCACGCCGATCAGCAAGAGCGCCGTGCCCACACCCTCGGCCACCAGCTTGCGGGTCAGCACGGGCAATGCCCCGCTGAGGAGGTCAACCGTGATGCCATGGCAAAAGAATGGCTGGTTGGCCTGTCACAGGAGAACATTGCCCTCCTCCCCCGAGAAAATGCTAGTCTTACTGAGGTGAGTTCTAAAAAAGGTAAGCAAATGGTTTTTCGAGTTCGTTCTTTGCTGGGTGCATTGCTGGCGGTGCTTTTGATCGCCAGCTTGTGGGCTGCGCCGAGCGCTGCCGCTGCTAGTACGCAGGTTGAGGGTAGCGCCGCGTTCAGGGCCGGCTACCGCGACTTGACCGTTGTTGCTCAATGGGTCAACCCGAGCGATGCGACACAGGACGGCTCCGAGTCGCATCCGTTCACTCCGGGGTCGCGCCTCAGGCTGCGAATCGATGTCCGCGGGTTCGACCTGCCCAGCCTGCGATTCATTCCCGGCGGATGGCCTTCTTTAGGCGGCGCGGCGAAGGGCATGTCCACCGGGGCGAGCTATAGCTGGTATCTCAGGTCGTCAAGCTGGAACAGCGCTTACGCAGACGGCGTGGCGCACATCAGCATTCGCCCGGGCGGGGTGACCGGCGGGCTTGCGAGCTGGTCGATGGACAAGGCCCAGCTCCACATGACCGAATATGGCATGAACGAACATGGGTCAGTAAAGATAGAAAATACCTATAAAGTTCCCACCCTGAGCGGCACCTTCCATATCGCACCCTCCAAAGATCCTGTCGTGGAGAACATCTCTGTGACCGCGTCGGTTGCCGAAGTGGAGCTGACGTCTGCTTGTCGCCGGGCTGCACCCAGCGCTACGCACCAAGTGCAGCTTGAACTCACGGCGCACAACGCGGGCAGCACAGACCTTGCCGCCGCTGCCGTCGACTCGTATGAACCAAGTGTTGTGCCTTCTGAGGGCGAGACCGCCAACGGAGTTCTCATCGTTGAGCAGGGCGTGATCTTCGGCTATCTGCCCAGCGGGGAGAGCAAACGGGGCAGCTACCCGGCGGCAACCTACTGCCTCACCGTGCCAGCCGGAGACCAACAGCAGGGACTTCTAGCCCTTAATCGTCCGAAAATCAAGGGCCACGCCGCCGTAAACGGCGTGCATTACGGCGGCTACCACGAGTCGATGACAGTTCTGGCTGCCGAGTTCAGCGTAAAAGCGCCCGAGCCAGACCCAGTGCCCGAGCCAGAAGGCACACTGCCGAACGGCCCAACCGAGACCGGCGGCGATATCGACGAGAACCCCTCAGACACAGGAACAGACCAAGCTGCGGCTCTCGCCAGGCTCGAACAAGCCGTGCAGGACGGCATAGCGGCACATGAGCGGGCAGAGCAGAAGAAGGCTCAAGCCACCCGGCTCGTCGAGCGCTATCAGAAAGCCCACCGCGCCTACGAAGCGGCCAGCGACAAACGCGACAAAGCTGACAAAGCACATCAGGCTGCCGTCAAGAGGTTCAACCGTCGTGCTGCGAACGCGGTGGGCAAAGGACCAAAAGCACAAGAACGCGTCGACAAGGCATCGGCCGCAGTTGACCGCACCGCGGCCACGCTGGCTGAACGAGAGGCCGAAGCAGCGAAAGCCAAGAAAGCACAGAACAAGGCCAAGCGCCGGGCCGATCAGGCTCTCACCGACATGAAAGAAGCAGTCGCCGAGGCCGAGGCCGCCAATGAGGTGCTGAAAAGCGCATCTGAGGCTCTGGCGGAAGCCTCAGCAGGCGAAAACACCGGCTAGACCGGACTCCTTTTGCATCCAAGCTGGAGCTGGGGCTACTCGAGGGGCCTACATCGCCCTTGGCGAGGGCTCGCGGTGCTGGCCGCAGTTGTTCTCCTCGCCGTGGGGGTGGGAGCTGCACCGGTCGGCGGGCAGAACCCCGACTCTCGGGATGACATCATCGAAAGTCAGCAGGAGCTGATCGCAAACCAGCAGACGTTGATAGATGCCCAAGAGTCGCTGTTGAACGACTACCGGTGCTTGTTCGACATAGATACCCAGCTCGTTCCCAACGGCTGCCCTGAGCCTGTTCCGACACCGACGGCCCCTCCAACCGCGGCACCCGCTTCGACACCTGCCCCTCTGCCTGGTGCAACCATCCCCGCAGGTACCACCGAGGGGCAGTGGGAGCAGCTCCGCCAGTGCGAGTCCAACGGCAACTACCGGGCCTACAACCCTGCCGGGCCGTACCTAGGCGCCTTCCAGTTCCTCCAGAGCACGTGGAACAGCGTGGCCAACAGAAACCACCCCCGGCTGGCCGGCGTAGACCCTCGAGACGCCTCTCCCGCCGACCAGTACCTTATGGCCTACGCTCTCTACCAGGAGCGGGGATGGGCGCCTTGGCCGGCGTGTACCGCGGCCTTCCGGTCGTCCTAGTCAGTCGGCGCCCAGCAAAGCTATGTAAGGCTCGGCGGCGCCGATCCAGCGCAGATCCGCCAGCTCATCAGCGCTCCGCAGGCCCGACAGCGCGGCGTGCAGCTCATCCAAAGGCGCCTCGAGCGTGGCCGCCGGGGGCATGCGGTCGGCGACGCCCACGATGCGGGTCTCATCGCCAAAACGCAGGACCAAGCCCCGAAGGCCGGCGGCCATGATGCGCTGGCCCAGCTCGGCGGCCAGCTGCTCGAATTCCGGGCTCGACTGGGCAGTCAACTCGCTCTGCCCGATTTGCCCCTCAGCCAGCGGCGAGGTTCTCAGCCGCGAACTCCCAGTTGACCAAGTTGTCCAAGAATGCCTCTACGTAGGCAGCTCGGGCGTTCTGGTAGTCGAGGTAGTAGGCGTGCTCCCACACGTCCACAACCAAAAGGGGGCGGCGATCGTGGCGCAGGGGCAGGTCGGCGTTGGCCGTCTGCATGATCTCGAGGCCCCCTTCGTCGGCCACCAGCCAGGTCCAGCCTGAGCCGAACAACCCCACGGCCGCGTCGGCGAACTGGCGGCGGAACTCGTCTACTGAGCCGAAGGCGGCATCGATGGCCGCGCCCACCGCCCCGGCGGGCGCGCCGCCACCGTCGGGGCTCATCGACTGCCAGTAGAAGGTGTGGTTCCAGATCTGGGCGGCATTGTTGAAGATCGCACCCTCGGCGCCCCGGGCCAGCGCTTCCAACTCGGCGCCCTCCCATTGCGTGCCGGCAGCCAGGCGGTTCAGATTGGCCACATACCCGGCGTGGTGGCGCCCGTAGTGATAGCTCATGGTCTCGGCACTCACGTAGGGCTCGAGTGCGCTCTGGCCGTAGGGCAGGGGGGGAAGTTCAAATGCCATAATCAGCCCCCACGGTATAGGCGGCAAGATCGGGTTTGATAGCCGGAGGCGACCCAAGATGGCCTTCGGGCGCGAATGCCCGGAGGTCTACGGCAGGCAGACGTCGGGAAGCGGATGGCGGAACAGGCGGGCCGCGTTCTCGTGGGTGAGCTTGCGGATCACCTCGTCGCTCAGGTGGCCCAGCTTTGACTCCAGCGTGTCCTGGCAGTTGGGCCAAGTGGAGTCAGCGTGGGGATAGTCGGTCTCCACCATGGTGTGGTCGAGGTTCATGGCGATCACCGCGTCGATTGACGAGGGGTCGTTGATGGTGCAGTAGTAGAAGTTGCGCATCAGCACCTCGTGGGGGCCGATGTCGGCGCCGCCGGGCCACAGGCTCCGCCCATGGCCGGAGATATCGATCTGGTGCTTGAGGCGGTCGTACATGATGGGCACCCAGCCGCAGCCCCCCTCCGACATGGCGATCTTGATGTCGGGATAGCGCACGGGAATGCCCGACCACACCCAGTCGGCCGCGGCGGCATAGGCATGCATCTGGAACATGGTGGCCCCCACGCCGATGGGCGGTCCGCCGGGGTCGGCGGGTATGACTTGGCCCGAGGACGCGACGTGCAGGCACACCACGGTGTCGGTGTCCTGACACGCCTGCCACAGCGGATCCCACCACTGGCTGTGGATGGACGGCAGACCGAGGTTGTGGGGTATCTCGGGCAGCGTGACCGCCACAAACCCCCGCTCCGCGTTGCGGCGGATCTCGGCTGCGGCCAGTGCAGCGTCCTTGAGCCAGGTGATGCCCATGGGGATGATGCGCTCGGGATAGGCGCCCCACCACTCCTCGTACACCCAGTCGTTGAACGCCCGGGTGACCTCCAGGCCCAGCTCGGGATCGGAGCAGTCCGAGTACACTCGGCCGCAGAACCCGGTGATCTGGCTGGGAAAGCAGATCGACGCCCAGATGCCGCCCAGGTCCATGTCGTGGATGCGGGCCTCGATGTCCCAGGAGCCCCGGCGCATGTCGGAAAAACGAGCTGGCTCCACGGTGAAATCGTTGCGGTCGGCCCGGCCCACCAGGGCGTTCAATCCCAGCTGGGCGTAGATCTGCCCGTCGAATTCCCAGTGCTGGCCGCCGTCATCGCCTTCGACCACTTTTGGGGCCCGGTCGGCGAAACGGGCCGACAGCCGCCCCTCGAAGAGCCAGGGAGGCTCTACCAGGTGGTCGTCCACCGAAATGAGCGTGTAGCGGAGGCGTTGGGGCTCGGGATCGGGAAGCAGCCGCTCGCTGGGCTTCTCGTGGATATCGACGATGGTCATGGCCGAAGCCTACGGCCCTTAGACAACCGGTGCGAGAACCCGGTGGGCTCGAACGCGCTTTGCGCGCCAACCGGCGGGCTCAATCCAGCCCAGCGGCCCGGAATGCCCGGCTGAGCAGCGGAGGCACCTCCCCCACTGCGGCGTCTTCCATATCCTCGGGCACCGCCTCGCCCCTTTCGGGAAGCCTGCGGGCCTCCGGCGGCTCAGAAGGGGCGGCCTCAACCAGCACCAACTCGGGCTCGCATTCGAACGCCTCAGCGGGGGAGCGCAAATCGGCCAGAGTCCAACCCAGGGGCGCCACGGTCCCACCGGCATGGGCACAGCAGAGTGCCACGCCGACAACGCCGGGGTCTTCTCGGATGTCCACTATCTGCACCGACAGCTCTCGGGCGTTGATCAACAAGACAGCCGTCGCCCGCTCGCCGCACGTCGCTCGAGCGCAGAACTTTTGCCGCACCCCCAAAAAATACTCTCGTCAAAACCGGAATTAACGGATACCCCGGTTGCACCGCCTCATCGGGCGGCGGTAGATAGGTGAGCAGATGAGAGCAGGAGCAGTCGACCGTCGAGCTGTTGACGTCCTGGCCCGCCAGCTGGAACTGTGCCGGGCGGTGCCGGGCCGCCCGGCGACGGTGCTGTTCGACAGCGCTTGCGACCCGGCTCTGGTCGAGGCCGCCGTGCTGGCCCTAGAGCAGGTCGACGCTTTGCCCACCCCGGTGTGCGTCGACGATCCTCCCGCAGAAGGCCTCGTCGGGACCCCGACAAGGCCCGACATCGTGGTCAACCTGATCAACGGCCCCGCCGGCGCGCCGGAGGCCCTGGCCCCCCCCAACACCCGGGTCTTGTCGGTGGTCGCCCGCACTGCCGGCGAGCTGCGCGGCGTCGTGCCCCACGCCGGACTGAGCCGTCGAGTCAAGCGGGGCTTGGCCCTGCTGGACGCCGGGCAGGAACTGCATGTGGGCGACGACAGGGGCACGAACCTGCGGATCGGCTTGAGGGACGCCCGCCGCTGGATGCACGACGGATTGGCGACGGCGCCCGGCCAAACGGCCCAGTGGCCCCGGGGGATGATCGGTTCGGCCCCGGGGGCGGGAACCGCCCACGGCACGGTGGTGGTGTCGCCGGGCGATGTCTGGCTCCCGATGGGCTGGTACGCCCGCTCGCCGGTGATGTTGACGTTCGATGGCGGGCGAATGGCGCGCATCGAGGGCCCGCCGAGCGAGACCGACGCCATCCGAGCCCACTTGGCCTCGGTGGGCTCAGCCTCGGTCTATCGCTTCGACGCAGTCGAGATCGGCCTGCTGTGGATCGACCGCCCCCGGCCGCCGGCCCTCTTCGAACCGGGCTTCGCTGAAGCCTTCGGGGTTGGCGACCACCACGGCCATGTGGTGATCGCCACCGGCCAGTTCCCCACCGTCGGCATCGCCTGCTGCTTGAGGAAAGCCACAGTGGCCGTCGACGAGGTGGCGGTGGTCCGCTCCGGCCGGCTCCAGGGCGACCTCGCCCCCGACGTCTACGAACAGGCCGCCCACCGCTTCCCCTTGTAGGGTGCGTGCTCATGCAGACGCGCCGCATTGGAAGCCTGACGACATCGGTCGTCGGGCTGGGGTGCAACAACTTCGGCATGGCCATCGACGCCGACGCCGCCCACAAGGTGGTCGACGCAGCGATCGACGCCGGGATCAGCTACTTCGACACCGCCGACCTCTACGGCCGGGGCACGTCTGAGGAGTTCCTCGGCACCGCCCTCGGCCGCCGGCGCGACCAGGTGATCGTGGCCACCAAGTTCGGCCACCCCGGCACTCTGCCCGAAGGGCAAAAGGGCGGCGACCCGGCCTGGATTCGCCAAGCCGCCGAAGCCAGCCTCACCCGGCTGAACACCGACCGGATCGACCACTACCAGCTTCACATGCCCGACTCCGACACCCCCCAAGCCGAGACGATCGGCGCGCTTCAAGAGCTGGTGGATGAGGGGAAAGTGGTGGAGATCGGCTGCTCCAACTTCAGCGCGGCCCAGATCGACGAAGCGGCCGACGCCGCGGTACAAGCCGGTGTAGGCAGCTATGCCAGCGTGCAGAACTACTACTCGGTGTTGACCCGCGACGTGGAGGATGGCGGGGTTATCGAAGCCTGCGAGCGCGCGGGAATGGCGGTGGTTCCCTACTTCCCGCTGGAGTCCGGCCTGCTCACCGGCAAGTACTCGGGAAGCAGCCCTCCTGAGGGAACCCGCCTGTCGATATGGAAGGGCGAGATGCGGGACATGTTCTTGAGCGAGGAGAAGCTGGCCGCCACAGACCGCCTCACCCGCTACGCCGAAGGCCACGGCCGCAGCCTCTTGGAACTGGCCATCGGCTGGCTGGTGTCCAACCCGGCGGTGGCCACCGTGATCTGCGGTGCCACCAAGCCGTCGCAGGTCGACTCCAATGTGGCCGCAGCCTCTTGGTCCATGGGCCCCGACCAGCGGTCTGAGATCGCCGCTCTGGCCTCATAGCCCGAGGATCATCTCTTCCACCGCCCCGCTCAGAGCGACGAGCGGATCGGGAATCCGAAGCTCGCCGACCACCTCGATGTAGCCCTTGATGAGGGGCTCGGTGCCGCTGGGGCGAAGCGACACCCGGCTGCCGTCGGCCAGATCGAACCGGAGCACATCGGCGGGGTGGAGCCCCCCGATTCCGTCTCGATAGTCGGTTGTCCGGGCCACGTCGATGCTGCCGAAGCGCACGGGCGGGGCGGCCCGGACGATCCCCATGACCTCTGATCTAGCGCGACCGTCTAACTCCACACCGACCTGATCGGTGCGGTGCAGGCCGAACTCGTCCATCAGCTCCCCCAGCCGCTCGATGGGAGTGAGACCGAGCTCGCAGGCCAGCCACCGGCACATCATGGTGAAGTGGACCGCGGCACTGATGCCGTCCTTGTCCCTCACCCGGTTGTTGCAGGCGAAGCCAAGCGCCTCCTCATAGCCGAAAACAAACCTCCAGGGCAGATGGCCGGGCCGGGGCTCAAGGCTGTCGGCGGCCCGAGCGATCCATTTAAAGCCGGTCAGCGTCTCCACATGGGTGGCCCCCCGAGCCTCGGCAATGCGCCCGACCAGCCTGCCCGACACGATGCTGCTGGCTACCACCCGCTCGTCGCCGCCCGACTCGACCCTCAACCCCAAGATCCAGTCGCACAGCAAGGCGCCGATCTCATCGCCGGTCAGGACGCGCCACTCGTTCTCGTAGGCCCACACCGCAGCGGCCATCCGGTCGGCGTCGGGGTCGTTCGCAATGGCCAGGGGGCTGTCGATTTGCACGGCTCGGCCGATCACCTTGGCCAGGGTGTCGTGGTCCTCGGGGTTCGGGGAGACCACGTTGCGCAACAGCGGGTCAGGCTCGGCCTCGTCTTCCACGACGAAGGGCTCGCCGTTGTCCATCTGGGTGAGCGCGAAGCTCACGTAGCGCAGCCCCACGCCCTGAAGGGGGGTGTACGCCAGCGGGTGGAAGGAGTCCACGTGGGGCACATTGGCCAAGATGGCGGCGGCGTATTCCACTTCGACTGAGACCTTTTTCGGCCACTCCGGGTCCGGACCCCGGTCGGGCAGCTCTCGAGGGGGCAGGGGCTGAGCGGCCATGGCCGCTTCGATGGCCCGGTCGTGGGGCGGGATCACTTGGGCGCCGTCGGCGAGGTACAGCTTGAGCCCGTTGTCGCCAACGGGATTGTGGCTGGCAGTGACCATCACCCCCGCCGCGCACCCGAGGCAGGTGACGGCGAACGCCAAGACAGGCGTCGGCGTGTCGGCAGGCAGCGTCACCGGCCAGCACCCCGCAACGGCGAGCACCTCGGCGACATCCTCGGCGAAAACATCGGAGCGCTCCCGGGCATCGTGGGCGATCACCACCCCGCCGCAAAAGCCGAGCCATTCAGCCAGCCCGGCGGCGAACTGGCGGACCACCACCCGGTTCATGCGGTTGGGGCCCGCGCCCATCGGGCCTCGGATACCGGCGGTGCCGAACCGGAGACGTCCGCCGAACCGATCGTCGATGCTTCGCTGATCGCCGGCTTGGATGAGCGATTCCAGTTCGGCCCGGGTAGCCGGGTCGGGGTCGGCGGCCAGCCACTGCTGGGGCGTGGCGCTCACAGCACGTTGATGACGCTGCTCAGCACCTGTGCGAGCTGGCCCTGGGCAGCCTGGCCGGCGTCGAGCACCTCTTGGTGGTCGAGTGCTCCGCCCCTTCCGGCGGCCGGGTTGGTGACCAGCGACACGCCGGCCACCTCAGCGCCCAGATGGCGCACGGCAATGGCCTCCAACACGGTGGACATGCCCACCAAGTCGGCGCCCATTCGGGCCAGCATCGTGATCTCCGCCGGGGTCTCGAAGTGGGGCCCCGCCAGTCCGGCGTACACCCCCTCGCCCACCGATGGCGTGTCTTGGCGGATGGCCTGGCGGATCCGAGGCGAGTAGAGATCGGTCAGGTCGGTGAATCTGATGGCATAGCCGTCGGGCGGGGCGGGGCCCGACAGCGGGGACTGCCCGGTGAGGTTTATGTGGTCGCTGATCAGCACCGGCTGACCCACCCCGAACGCCGGATTCATGCCACCGGCCGCGTTGGTCAGCACCACTGCGGAGCACCCCGCGCTCACCGCGGCCCGCACGCCGTGGACAACGTCGGCCGGCGGATGGCCTTCGTACAGGTGGACCCGTCCCGCCATGACCAGCACCCTGCGGCCTTCCACGGTCATGGCCCGCAGCGTTGCGCCGTGGCCGGGGACCAACGGCGGATGGAACCCGGTGACGGTCTCGGCGGCCACCTCGGCCTCCACAGACCCGAGGCCCCCGGCCGCCTCGGCCCAGCCCGATCCCAGAACCACCGCGGCCTCAAAGCTTCCGCCCAGCCGCCCAACCAGCTCTGCCCCGGCCTGTTCCGCCCGCTCGAAAGGGTTCATACCCCGATGCTAGGAGGAGAGCCCGCCAAACGGGCCAGCGACCCGCCAGGGCGGGCGCCGAACTGGCTGATGACCTCGGTGGCGGCCAGCGACCCCAGCCGCCCGCACCGGGCCAAATCCATCCCCTGGGTCCATCCATAGAGGAAGCCCGAGGCGTACAGGTCGCCCGCCCCGGTGGTGTCCACCACCTCTGAGGCAGGGGCAGCCGGCACCTTGATGACCTCATCGGGGGTGACCAGCACCGAGCCGGCCGCCCCTCGGGTCAGGGCGGCCACCGCGCACCGCCCCTGCACAGCGGCAATGGCGGCTTCGAAATCATCGCCGGTCTCGTACAGGGTGCATATCTCGTGCTCGTTGCCGAACAGCAGGTCGATGGGTCCGTCCACCAAATCGAGCCACTCCTGGTGGTGGCGCTCCACGCAGAAGCTGTCCGACAGCGTGAACGAGATGGTCCCCCCCGCCGCCGAGCAGAGGGAGATGGCCCTGCGGATGGCCTCCTTGGTGATCTCCACGTCCCAGATGTAGCCCTCGCAGTACAGCACTTGGGCTGCGCCCACCAGATCTGGGTCGATGTCGTCGGGGTGCAGCTCGGTGCTGGCCCCCAGGTAGGTGTTCATGGTGCGGGCCGCGTCGGGGGTGACGATGATGAGGCATCGGGCAGTGGGCGGGCCCGCGGTGGCCGGCGCCACCTCGAAGCGCACCCCCAGCGCTCCGATGTCGTGGGCGAACACCTCCCCGAGCTGGTCATCGCGCACTTTGCCTATGTAGCCCACGCGCCCGCCGAACGAGGCCACGCCGGCCACCGTGTTGGCCGCCGAGCCCCCCGACGTCTCCATGGCCGGGGCCATGGCGCCGTAGAGCTGCTCGGCCCGGTTGGCGTCGACCAGCGTCATGGCGCCCTTGACCAAGCCGTGGATATCGATGAAGTCGTGGTCCTCGGCGCTGATCACATCGACAATGGCGTTGCCGATGCCAACCACGGCCAACTCGCCCACTCTTGCCTCCCGCAACTCAACGGCAGCCCGCAGGCTACCGGGGCGGGACGATCACCTCACATTGGATGCCTCCGGTCCCAGCTTGGACGCGAAGAGCCCCTAATCTCAGCCGATGGCCGATAACTCCTCGAACCCCTATCGGCTGCCGCGAGACGTTGTGCCGCGGCGCTATGAGCTGCGGTTGGAGCCTGATCTGGAGGCGTTCACCTTTGCCGGGGCAATGGCGGTGGACATAGAGGTGCAAGCGCCGGTGGACGAGATCGTGCTCAACGCGGCCGAGCTGGACATCAGCGGGGGCGACCTGGACGGCGTGGCGCTGGCGGGCGTCGCCTGCGACGAAGAGCACGAGCGGGCGGTGCTGCGGCTGGGCGAGCCCGCCGCTGCGGGGCCGGCTCGGCTGCACTTGAGCTTCTCCGGCACGCTCAACGACCAGCTCCGGGGGTTCTACCGCTCCACGTTCACCGATGATGACGGCCACCAGCGGGTGATCGCCGCCACCCAGTTCGAGTCCACCAACGCCCGACGAGCCTTTCCGTGCTGGGACGAGCCCGACCTCAAGGCGACCTTCGAGGTGACGCTGGTGGTGCCTGAAAACCTGATGGCGGTGTCGTCGGGGGCCGAGGTCGGCGCTCGGCCCACCGACGATGGGCGCCGGGAGGTGTCGTTCGCCCCCACCATGGAGATGTCCACCTATCTTCTGGCCTTCGTCGTCGGGCCGCTGGAGGCCACCGAGCCGGTAGAGGTGAACGGCACCCCGATGCGCATCGTGCACCCCATCGGCAAGGGCCACCTCACCGAGTACGCCCTCGACGCCGGGGCCTACTGCCTCGGCTTCTTCGAGGGCTACTTCGCCATCGGCTACCCCGGCGACAAGCTCGACTTGGTGGCCATCCCCGACTTCGCCTTCGGGGCTATGGAGAACATGGGCTGCGTCACCTTTCGAGAGATCCTGCTGTTGTTGGACCCCGACACATCCACCCAGCAGGAGCGCCAGACCGCGGTGGACGTGATCGCCCATGAGCTGGCCCACATGTGGTTCGGGAACCTGGTGACCATGAAATGGTGGAACGGCATCTGGCTCAAGGAGGCGTTCGCCACCTTCTGCGAGATGCTGGCGGTGGACGCCTACCGCCCCGACTGGAAGCGCTGGCTGGCCTTCGGCCTGTCGCGGGCCGCGGCCTTCGATGTAGACGCCCTCGCCGCCACCCGGCCCATCGAGTACCCGGTGGTCTCCCCGGCCGACGCCGAAGGCATGTACGACCTGCTCACCTACGAGAAGGGGGCGGCCGTGGTGCGCATGCTGGAGCAGTATCTGGGCGCGGGCGAGTTCCGCGACGGGGTCCGCCACTACCTGCGGCGTCACTCCTACGCCAACACCGAGACCCACGACCTGTGGGACGCCCTCGCCGAGTCCACCGGCGAGCCGGTCCGAGACGTGATGGAATCGTGGATCTTCCAGGGCGGACACCCGGTGGTGACCGCAGCGGCCGCCCCCGACGGCGCGATCAAGCTCAGCCAGCGCCGGTTCCGCTACGACAGCCAGCCCGACGACTCCCGCTGGAGGGTGCCGGTGGTGGCCGCGGTGGGCACCGCTTCCGGGGGGCGCACCGAGCGGCTGGTGCTGGACGGCCCGGCCGCTCTGAGCGCCGACAACCCCGCCTGGGCCATGGTCAACCCGACTGCGGCCGGCTTCTACCGGGTGGCCTACGAGGGCGGGCTGCTCGACCGGCTGCTGGACGACGGCCCCAGCCTGGACCCGCTCCAGCGGTACGTGCTGGTGGACGACCAATGGGCCCTGGCGGTGGCCGACCGATTAGGGGTGGCCGAGTATCTGGCCTTCGCCGAGCGCATGGCCGCCTCCGAGGACGACCTGGCGGTGTGGCGGCGACTGGCCGCCACGCTGGGCGCCCTCGACCACCTGGTTCCCGACAACGGGCGCGCCGGGCTTCAGGCCCGGGTGAGGGACATGGCCAAACCGGCCTGGTACCGGGTGGGCTGGGCGCCGACCGGCGGCGAGAGCGAGCGCACCGCCGAGCTGCGGGGCCTGCTGGCCCGCACCCTCGCGGTGGAGGGGAACGACGCCGAGGCCATTGCCCGATGCCGGGAGCTGATGGGGGCAGCACCCGTCGATCCCGCACTGGCTGCGGCGGCCGTCGCGGTGGTGGCCGCCACCGGCGATGAATCCGACTACGAGGAGATGTGCCGGCGATTCGAAGAGGCCCCCACCCCGCAGCTCGAGTTGCGCTACCTGATGGCGCTCACCGGCTTCGACCGCCCCGGGCTCATGGACCGCACCCTGACAGCCGCCCTCGACGGCACCGTGCGGAGCCAAGACGCCGGGTTCGTGCTGCGGGGCTGCCTGGAGAACCGCGGCCTGGGCCCCCGGGCCTGGGCGTTCGTGGCCGAGAACTGGCACGAAATAGGCCAGCGCCTCCCCTCCACCAGCATCCCGAGAATGCTCGGCGGCATCAGCGCCCTGTCCACCCCCGAGCTGGCCGCCGAAGTGGAGGGTTTCCTCGAAGCCCATCCCGTGCCCCAAGGCGCCCTCATCGTCGCTCAGCACCTCGAGCGCCAGAGGATAAACGTGCGCCTTCGCAGACGAGTGCGGGAGGCTCTGGGCTAGTTGGTCCCGACCGCCGCTCTGACCGACTCCTTGAGCGACTTCATGGTGGCGAAGACCGCGGTGGGCTCATAACCGCAGTGGGCCATGCAGTTCTCGCAGCGGGGGTCCTTGCCCCGGCCGTAGCTGTCCCAGTCGGTGGTGTCGACCAGCTCCCGGTAGGTCTCGGCATAGCCGTCGGCCATCAGGTAGCAGGGCCGCTGCCAGCCGAACACCGAGTAGCTCGGGATACCCCAGGCAGTGCACTCGTAGTCCACCTTGCCCTCCAGAAAATCCAAGAACAGCGGCGTGTGGTTCAGCCGCCACTTCTTGCGCCTGCCCTCTGAGAAGGCCGTGCGGAAAAGGCTCTTCGTCTGCTCGGTGGGCAGGAAGTGCTCCTGGTCGGGGGCCTTCTCATAGGCGTAGCCCGGCGAGATCATCATGGAGTCGACCTCGAGGTCGTCGTTGAGGAAGTCGAGCACGCCGCGCACGTCCTCAGGGCTGTCGGTGCTGAAGAAGGTGCTGTTGGTGGTGACCCGGAACCCTTTCTCCTTGGCCTCGCTGATGGCCGCCACGATCTCGTCGAACACCCCCTCGCGGGCCACGGCCAAGTCGTGTCGCTCCCCGAGCCCGTCCACGTGGACCACGAACGAGAAGTAGGGCGACGGCTTGAACTTGTCGATCTTGCGGCGCAGCAGCACCGCGTTGGTACACAGATACACGAACTTCTTGCGCTTGATGAGCTCTTCCACCATCTCTGGCATCTGGGGGTGCAGCAGCGGCTCGCCCCCGGCGATGGACACCATCGGGGCGCCGCACTCCTCCATCGCGCCCAGGGCTTCCTCCACACTGACCCGCTTGCGCAGCACCTCGGTGGGGTATTGGATCTTGCCGCAGCCCGGGCACTCCAAGTTGCAGGCGAACAGGGGCTCGAGCTCCACAATCAGCGGGAACTTCTCGCGACGGCGCAGCTTGTTCTTGAACACGTAGGCGCCAACCTTCGCCGCTTGTCTCAACGGAATGGGCATATCAGCCAACCTCCTTCGCCAGCACCGGCGTCAACCGTCGAATGGTGCGCAGCGCTCGATAGATCCTTGCCACCGCGGCCGCCGTCCACAGCTCGCGGACAGAGGTGTCGGTCACCACCCGCACCACGTACGCAGGACCGCTATGATGCTCCAACAGCCAGGCCGACTCCATATCGACCGCCACCGCCCCCCGGTCGGCCAGCTCCTGTCGGCGGGCGCCGAGCGCCGGCTTCGCCGCGCTGGCCACCGGGCCGGTATGCACGGTAAACCCGGCCGCCTCCAGGCTGGTGGCCACCGCCTCGGCCCGCGGCAGGCTGATCGGCGGCACATCCTCGGCCGACACCTCGGTGGCCACCACGACGTCGCCCGGCTCGATGCCGCCCGCCACGGCCCCGGCGATGCCCACCACGGCCACCGGACCGCGCCTTCGCTCGACCCGGCGGCTGCGGTCTGGGCCCATGCCGGTTCGCACCACCCGCGCCCCTCCCCGAACTCCCCGCCGAGCCGCGCGGGCCTCCATAGCCAGCGGGCACAGCACGGTCAGGCCCACGTCTGGTCCTGCACAGCCCGCACCCAGCGGCCCAGGGCCATCACCGGGAACACCAGGCGGTACAGGTGGTACCGGATGTAGAAGTCTCCGGAGAAGCCGGTGCCGGTGTACCAGGGCTCATCCCAGTCGCCGTCTGGGCGCTGGTTCTCCACCAGCCAGGCCACGCCCCGACGGGCCGGCGGGCTGTCGGCCCGGCCGGCGGCCACCAGCGCCAGCAGCGCCCACGCGGTTTGCGACGGGGTGGACTCTCCTCGGCCCCGCCACTGGTGATCGGTGTACGAGCGCATGTCCTCGCCCCAGCCGCCGTCGGCGTTCTGCACCGACTCCAGCCACTGGCAGGCTCGCACCACCCGCTCGTCGTCGGCGGGCACCCCGGCGCTGATCAACGCGGGGATCGCCGCGCCGGTTCCGTAGAGGTGGTTGGCACCCCATCTGCCGTACCAGGAGCCGTCGTCCTCCTGCTCGTCGCTGAGCCACCGAACCCCGCGGCTCACGGCCTGCTGGTCCACCTTCAGCCCCCGCCCGTCACGGTCTAGCTCGCACAGCATCTCGATGACGTGGGCGGTCACGTCGGCCGACGGCGGATCGACGACCTCGCCGAAGTCGCAGAACGGCAGCTCGGCCACCAGCGGCGAGCAGTTGTCGGCATCGAATGCCGCCCACCCCCCGTCCGAGCACTGCATCCCCTGGATCCACACCACCGCCCGCTCCAGCGCCTTTCGCACCCGTCGGGAGTCGGGGTGGCGTATGCGACGCAGGGCCAGGGCCACCTCGGCCGTGTCGTCGAGGTCGGGGTAGAGGCTGTTCTCGAATTCGAACGCCCAGCCTCCGGGCGCCAGGTGCGGTCGCTGCTCGGCCCAGTCGCCCACCACTTGCACCTCTTGATCGAGCAGCCACCCGGCCCCGGCCACCATCTGCGGGTTGTCTGGGTCGAGGCCGGCATCGGCCAGCGCCGCCAGGGCCAGACAGCTGTCCCACACCGGCGACTGGCAGCACTCCAGGCGCCGCATGTCGTCTTCGACGATGGTCCAGGCGTCGAAGCCCTCAAGCCCTTTGGCCAGGATCGGGTGTTTCAGGGAGTAGCCCCGCAGGTACAGGGCCAGCAGCGAGTACACCCAGGGGGGCTGTATCCCGCCCCAGCAGCCGTCGGCCTCTTGGCGGGCCACGATCCACTGCTCGGCCCTCCGCAGCGACCATTCCCGCAACCGCCGGTGCGGGCGGTTCTCGTAGCGGTGCAGCACCCGGTCGAGGCGCTGGAACCGCCTGGCTGCCGATCCGACCGGGGCCGGCTCTCTTTCCGGGGGAGCGGCCCCGGTGCGGATCTCGTCCAAGCCGATCCCCATAGACCGCACCGGCCGGTGAGCCCCCACCACGGTCAGCGCCACTATGGTCTGACGGGCCCAGCAGGCGAAGTCGTAGATGTTCAACGGCGCCTGCTTGGGCAGAAGGATCACCTCGGGCGGCAGTGCGGGCAGGTCTTCCCACCGCCACAGGCCGAACAACGCCATCCAGATTCGAGTGAACACCCGGCTGCGCTCCAAGCCGCCCTCGCTGCGAATGTAGGCGGCCGCTTTGGCCATGTGGTCAGCGTCCACGGGGTCGCCTGCATAGCGCAGGGCCCAGTAGGCCTCCACCGTCACCGACAAATCGGCCGAGCCTTGGTAGTAGGTCGACCAGGTGCCGTCCGCCCGCTGGCTGTGGCGGATCCAGTTTGCGGTCTGCCGGGTGATCTCGGGCTCCGCGATGCCCAAGAACTCCCGCAGGAACAGATCCTCGGCTTCGATGGACACGTTGGTCTCGAGCTCTTCCTTCCACCACCCCTCGATGTTCTGGAGGCTCAAGAGCCGATCTCGGGCCCGGGCCAGGCACTGCTCCGCCCCCATCAGAAATCCCTGCCCACGATGAACTCGGCCAGCAACCGCATTTCCTCCACCGCTTCGCCGACGACCTCCCCGTTTTGTGCCACCGAATCAAGGGCTGAGACGGCCTTGCGGTAGTGAGTGCGGGCCAGTGCCTGGGTCTCGTCGCGACCGCCCCCCGCCTCCACCAGGGCCCGGGCGGCATCGAGCTCTGCGGCCGGCAAGTGCGACCGGGCGTAGAGTTGGGCCAGTTCTTCGGCCGCCGGCGTGCCGCTGTTGAGGGCGATCACCACCGGAACTGACTTCTTCCGCTCCCGCAGGTCGGCCCCCGCGGGCTTCCCGGTTCGCTCGGGGTCGCCCCAGATGCCCAGCAGATCGTCCACCGCCTGGAACGCCAACCCCAGATGGTCACCGTATTCGGCCAGCCCGTCGATGACCGCGTCGTCCGCCTCGGCCAGCATCGCCCCCACCGAAGAGGCAAAGGACAACAGCGCCCCGGTTTTGCCCTGCTCCATGGCCAGGCACTCCTCCAAGGCGACATCCGACCTTTCCTCGAAGGCCATGTCCATGCTCTGGCCGGCGATCATGGCGGCCACCGCCCCGGCCAGGCTCTTGGCCGCTCTGACCCGGGGCGGGCTGGGGTCGCTCAGCAGCAGCTCGAAGGCCAGGGCGTGGAGGGCGTCTCCGACCACCACGCCGACGCCGGTGCCGAATTTGGCCCACACCGTGGGCCGGTGCCGGCGCTCGACGTCGTTGTCGATGATGTCGTCGTGGATGAGCGAGAAGTCGTGGATCATCTCTATGGCCACCGCACCGGGCACGCCGGTGGCCGGCGGTGCCCCCACGACCTCGGCCGACAAGATGGCCAGTGCGGGACGGGTTCCCTTGCCCCGGCCCGAGAAGTGGTATTCGGCGGGCGCCCTCAGCTCATGGCCCAGCCCGCCAAGAGCGGCGGCGATGGCCGGGTCGACCAGTTCCCTGGCCCGATCCAGAACGCCCGGCGACCCGCTCATGCGCTCAGCCTCTCCCGCCCGGGCGCGGAGGCCTCTGAGCCCAGACGCCGGCTCGGGGCACCGTCGGACGATGGGACCAGCGGGGATTCGGCTGCCCCCCGGCAGTGATCGAGGGCCAAGCGGGCGGCGAGGTTGCCGGAGCGCACCGCACCCTCCATGGTGGCGGGCCAGCCGGTGTCGGTCCACGCCCCGGCCAGGAACAGCCCGTCGATGGCGGTGGTCGGGCCGGCGCGGAGCCTTCGGGTGCCGGGACGGCCGGCGAACGTGGCCCGGTGCTCTCGGGTCACCACCGCGTCGATCACCGTGGCCTCGGCCGCAAGCGGGAACAGCTCCTCAAGGGCCGACCGGTAGCGGGCGATCAAATCAGCTGGCCGGCTGCCGATCTCGTCGAAGGCCGCCGACTGCGACACCGCCACCACCTGCTCGCCGGCGCTGGCTGGCGCCGGCACCGACTTGCTCGCCGGGCAGCCCGCAGCGGGCTCGGGGGGCCTCGACTGCTCCTGCGACCAGTTGGCGGCCTCGGTCCGGTCGAACACGAATTGCACCGGGGAGTCCAAGGCCGCGGCGAACGCCACATCCATGATCGGGCGGTCGAACACGAAATGCACGTTGACGATAGGCGAGCTCCCCAATTCGGCCAGTTCGGACTGCCCGGCAACGGCGCCGGAGGGCAACAGGGCGTCCACGGCGTCGTGGGGCACGGCCACTATCACCGCGTCGGCGTCGATCCGACGGCCCTCGGCCATGACCCGGGGGCCGCCGGCCACCGCCTCCACCGGCGACCGCACATGGACATCCCCTCCTCGGGCGGTGATGGCCCGGGCCGCCGCTTGGCCGTGCAGCGCGCCCAACGGCACCCGGGTCCAGCCCAGATCACCGGCGGCGGCGCGGTCGAGGAGCCCGGTGCGGAACACTTTGGCCGCCAGGCCCAGGGAGGCGTCGTCGGCTCGAAGGTTCACGGTGGGCAGGCAGATCAAGTCCCACAACCCGGCAATGGCCCGATCGGACTCCCCTCGAAATCGCAGCCACCCCCCGAAGCTGCTCTCATCGGTGGCCGGGTCGTCGGGGTCGATGCGGCGCAGGGCCACCGCAGTGCGAACAGCCCGGAGCCGATCGGCTGCCGAGAGCGGGCGGTAGCGCAGCAGCGACCGGGCCAGGTGCAGGGGGGCGGGGGCGCCGGTGCGGAAGATGCGGGCTGGGCGACAGCCCGGACGCATCACCGGGACCGACATCCGGGATTGCTCGGTCACCTGCTCGGCCACGTCCAGGCGACGCAGGAAGGCCCGGTATTCGGTGCAGCAGCGCATGAACACGTGCTGGCCGTTGTCGAACCAGCGGCCGTGGCGCTGAAACGACCAAGTGGCCCCGCCCAATCGGGGGCCGCGTTCGTACAGCGTCACCCGCGCCCCGCCGTCGGCCGCGGCCACGGCCGCGGCCAGACCGGCCAACCCGCCGCCCACCACTGCGACTCGGGGCGCAGCGTCGAGTCGGCTCGCAGACGCAGAGCCGGCCAGTCTCATGGGGTGGCTCCCGCCAGGCTGCGGAGGGCCACCCAGGCCTTCTCGGAGGCGGGCAGCGAGAGCCGTCTTTCGATCACCGCGGCGGGCGACTCGCTAATGCGGGCCAGCAAGCGGCGGTAGATGCCGGCCATCGCCCCGGTGCAGGCCCGGCTGCGGCGGTCCAGCAGGTCGAGCAGCCTCAGGCCCTCACCGAAATACCGCTGGGCTCGCTCCGCTTCGAACGCCACCAGCCGGCCCATTTGCTCGGACGGTCCGGTGAGGTCGGGGGCACAGCCGAATCGCTCGATGTCAGCGGTCGGCAGGTAGGTTCGGCCCATGCCCCGGTCTTCTGCGATGTCTCTCAAGATGTTGGTGAGCTGAAGGGCGACGCCCAGCACATCGGCCAGCCCGGCGGCCTCTTCGGGGTCGCCCTTGGCGCCGAACACTCCCAGCGACAGCCGGCCCACCGATCCGGCCACCAGACGGCAGTACTCCTCGGTTTCGGCGATGGTGGCGTATTGCCTCCCCACGACGTCCTGCTCGCACCCGGCGACGATCTCGTTCAGCGCGGCGGTGGGAATGGGAAAACGGCGAACAGCATGGTGCAGCCCCACCAGCACCGGATCGTCGCGGTCGTTGACTTCGCCGGCAGCCAGGGCGTCTATATCGGCCCGGAGCCCGGCCAGCCGGGCGAGCTTCTCGTCTCGGGGCAACGGGCCGTCGCCCACATCATCAATGCGCCGGGCCATGGCGTACAGCGCCGACATGGCCTGGCGCTTGGCTTTGGGCAGCAGCCGGATACCGTAGGAGAAGTTGCGGGCCTCGGCACGGGTGATGTCCTCGCACTGCCGGTAGGCGTCGGCGGCCCTCACCCCCGCCTCCAGCGCGCCGCAGCGTCTCGCACGGCGCGAACGGCCCTGGCGCCGGCCGGGTCGCGGGGGGCGACGAGGCGGGCCAGTTGGAGCGCGGCGGCGGCTTTGGAAGGGGTCCGCAGCTTTCCCAGCACGTCGTAGTCGGCCCTGGCGATGGCGCCCAGCGCGGCAAGACCCCCGGCCGCATAGCCCGCGACCGTCACCTTGGCCCAGCCGTTGAGAGAGGCCACCAGCGGCCCGCCCCGCAGCAGGAGCCCGCGGGCGGTGTCGCACTGGTGGGCGACCAGCCGTCGCAGCGCTTGCGGTGTCCGGGCCGCCCCCAGGTCGCCCTCGTCCACGCCGAATCGGGCCATCTCGTCGGCCGGGAGATAGACGCGGTTCTTCTCGGCGTAGTCCTCGCCGATGTCTTGGAGGTGCTCCACCAGCTGAAGGCCGGTGCACACCGCATCGCTCAGGGCGATTCGCTCGGGGGTGGCCGCGCCGAACACCGCCAGCACGAGGCATCCGACGGGGTTGGCCGACAGCGTGCAGTACTCGGCCACCTCGGCCTGGGTCTGGTAGCGGTTTTTGCGCTGATCCATCCGGTTGGCCTCGATGAGCGCCAAGAACGGCTCGTCGTCTACGTCCAAGTGGCGCAGAACAGGGGCGAGCTGGACCATCACCGGGTGGGCGGCGTCGCCGCCTCGGGCTCGTTCGAGCTCCGCTTCTATCCAGTCCAGCGCAGCAAGGCGGTCGCCGCCGTACTCGTCTCCGATGTCGTCCACCAGCCGGGCGAATCCGTAAATCGCCAGCAGATGGGCGCGATGAGCCGCAGGGACTGCGCGGTCAGGGCTTTGCGGTCAGGGCTTTGAAGGCCCCGAGATCTTCGACGCTGGGGCGATCGGCGAAGTGGCCCATCAGGCTCTCGGCGAAGATGTGGGCGATGGCGTCCATGATGAGGGCCCCGGCGAGCCGGTGCCCCCGAGGGTCGTCCGACAGGGCTTCGCCCAGCCGCTCGGCCAGCCGCCAGAACACCCGCTGGGCGGCGGCGGCGTGTTCCACCTGACCCTGCACCGAGCGTTTGGCCACCTCCAGCATGATGGGCAGGCCGGGCAGCAGCGTCTCGGCCAGACGGCGGGTGAGCTCTTGTCGGCTCAGGCCCACCTGGCCGCCGGCTGAGGCGGCGAACGCCTCCGCGGTGTTGTCCACCACTGCTTCCACCGCTCGGAAGAACAGATCCTGCTTGGATCGGTAGTAGCGGTAGAAGGTCCCCTTGGCCACACCGGCCTGGGCGCAGATCTCGGCCACACTCACCTCGGTGTAGCCCCTCAAGGCGAACTCCTGGATGGCCACGGTGCGCAGTTGCTCGCCGCTGTCGGCCATATGAGCGTGCTCGGGGTTCTCCGCGTTCATGATCCGGGCGATGTGGCGCAGCGGCAGGCGGTGGCGCTCTCGCAACTCCCTGATCTGCTCGACTGCCTCGGCGTGGCGCTGGCTGTACAGGAAGCGGTTGGCGGCGGCGCGTCGGGGAGCGGGCAGAAGTCCCAGCCGCCGATAGTGGTGGATGGAGGCGGCCGGCACTCCGGTGCGGGCTACCAGCTCGCTGATGGGGAACTCGCCGGCGGTGCCCATCCCTCCGCTCTTATTCGCTCTGCTGTGCTATCGCCAGTGCTTCGTCGAAGCCGGCGCCCTGCTCGACGAGGTTGCGGTACTTCATCACATGGCGGGGGCGGTTGAAGCCGAGCACCCCGACCAGCCGGCCGGCGCGGCCGTAGAGGGCGGCGAACCGCCGCTCCTCGATCGAGCCGGTGATGACGCGCACCTCGTCGTCGGGCCGGACCCGCCCGGCAAGCTGGATCTTCCGGTCGTACTGGTCGCTCCAGAACCACGGGACCGGGGCATAGGGCTGCGCTTGGCGGTCGGCGGACACGAGGCGGCGAGCCGCGTGCTGGCCCTGGTCGATGGCGTTGTCCCAGTGCTCCACCCGCATGGTCTCGCCGAACCGTCGGTTGGGCCAGCGGGCCACGTCTCCGGCCGCGGCGATGCCCGGTGCGGCCAGACAGGTCTCGTCGCACACCACCCCGTTGTCCAGCTCCAGCCCCGAGCCCTCCAGCCACTCGGTGTTGGGAATCACCCCGATGCCCACCACCACCACATCGGCTTGCACCGACGTGTTGTCGCTCAGATTCACCCGCTCCACCCGGCCATGGCCCTCGAAGCCGTCCACGCCCACGCCGAGGCGCAAATCCACGCCGTGGTCCCGATGAACCTCGGCGCACACCGCGCCCATCTCGGCGCCCAGGATGCGGCCCAGCGGCACCGGCAGGGCTTCGATCACCGTGACCTCCAGGCCCCGCTCCCTCGCGGTGGCGGCCACTTCAGCGCCGATGAACCCGGCCCCCACCACCGCCACCCGCTGGGGAGACGCCTCGAACTCGGCCCGGATGGCCAGGCAGTCGTCGAGGCCCCGCAGGGTGTGGATGCCGTCGAGCCCGCCGGTGGGCAGCTCCCGACAGCGGGCCCCGGTGGCGATGAGAATGCCATCGGCGCGTACCTCGCTGCCGTCATCGAGGGTCACGGTGCGGCTGGCCGCGTCCAGCCCGACCGCTCGCCGGCCCAAGCGCCAGTCGGCTTGCAACCCCTGCAGGGACTCCTCGTCGGACAGCGCGATGCGGTCCGACGCCCAGTCCCCGGCTAGGAGCTGCTTGGACAGGGGAGGCCGGTCGTAAGGCTGGTGGGGCTCATCGCCGATGATGGTGATGGCGCCGTCGTATCCGTCTCGCCGCAGCGTCTCGGCCGCCCGGGTTCCGGCCAGCGACGCCCCGACAATGGCCAGAGAGCGCAGCGGGGCTACTCCTGCGCGACGGAGATGGCCTGCTTGGGGCAGCGCTGGACCGCCTCGTTCACCCGCCCCCGGGCGTCTTCGCCCGGAGTCTCGTTCAGCAGGTACAAGAAGTCGTCGTCGCGCACCTCGAACACATCAGGGGCGACCTGCATGCAAATGGCGTTGCTCTCGCAAAGGTCGTAGTCCACGACCACCCGGTATCCCATCGGATCCTCCCATCTCCCAAAAAGACCCCCCGACCCTACCTGAGGTTCCCCCTTTTCGTGGAGGCATGCTCAATAAGCAAGCAACACCCCCGACCCCCACAACCAACCCCTCCACGATTAGGGGGGAAGCTCAGTGAGGCTTTTTTCTTGGGCGGCGCGGTCTTTGATGGCTTCGCTGGCGAATCTGATGCGGCCGCGGCCCGCCTCGACGATCGCACCCTGTTTGAGTAGTCGCTGCCTATAGACAGGGACCGAAGTAGCTGCTGTCCCTAGGCGGGCGGCGACGTCTGCTATACGCGAAGGGCCGTCGTCTTCGACCATGGCGCACAGAAATCGCTTGTCGGCTGGCGACAGTCTGCTCCAAATCGGGACCACGACATGGGTGTCAACGTCGCCTTCCATCAACGAGATGGCCTCGTCGACCTGGTTGTCTGCAATATCGGCCGGTGAGGGGCCGGCAATCTCCCATAAGTGATGGCCGAGCGACTGCACGGCGTAGCCGAGACCGCGTGTTGCCGCCGCGGCGCGGCGCAGCTGCGGACCGCTGATGAAAAAGGAGTTGTCGGCAAGCGGTCTTCCGATGGCGTCCATGGCATCTTGAAGGTCGATGCCTTCGATGCGGTCGCGGTGGCAGCGGTGGAAGAACGTGAAGCCCTCGTCGGTGAGAAGCGTGTGTTCGATGTGGGGCAGGCCCGCGGCTATGAAAGCGAGCGGCTTCTGGTCGATCTTGACGATCTCCTGGAGTGCCCCGGCGACGAAGCTGGCATCGGCGGGGGTGATGTTGTGGAACTCGTCTATGGCCAAGAGCACCCCTGCGCCGCCGATGTCGACTGAGGCGCTCACCAAAGTGTCCAAGAGCTTCTGGTAGGTCGGCGGCGCGGCGGCGGTGTGCTCCCAACTTGCTCCTGCCGCCAGCAAGGGCATCGACACACCAGTCAACCTGCGCTTCGGCTGAGGACTGATGTCTTGGAGGTGATCTCTGACCTTTTCAGCGATGATGCCCACCGCTCCTCGGTCCGGATCCCGGGTCAACGGCACATTTATTCTGATCGTGCGCCATCCGGCTTGCTGGGCATCGCCGGCTATAGCGGCAAGCACCGTGGTCTTGCCGACTCCTCGGGGGCCGAGCAGCAGAGTGGTGAACTCCCGGCGCGACGGGCCTGCGGCGAGCACGGTCTTCATCCTGTCGATGATCTCATCGCGGCCTGCGAGCACCGGAGGCCGCCGGCCAAAGTCAGGGGTGAACGGATTGACCACTTCCACGAGAGAACTCCCTTCGCAGGTGCAGTCTAACCGATTTCTTTAATAAATTTATTAAAAGCATGGGACTGCCGGCACTTGAGCCGCTGCGGAGGGCGAGAGCCTGCCCAGCCGCCGGACCAGGCGGGCTGCGTCCACGGCCCTGATCTCTGACCCACTAGCGCGGGGCGGGTCAGCCCCCAAACCTCATCAAGCGGGCCTTCGCGTTTTTGTGGGGTGGGGGCAATCAGGCAATAGGGGCCAAATGGGGTTTGCCGGTGTTTGCAGCCCATTGTCTTATCGCCTGATCTTTGGTGGCGAGAATGCTGTCCTGCCTAATAGCGGTGGCGGTGATGAACTGGTCCATCGGGTCTTTGTGGAATCCATCGTCGAGCAGGCAGACAGCTTGAACAGTCAGTTCGGGAGATATTGGTATGATTGTCATCCCTTTCGATCTTAGTAAGGAGATCAGGGCATCGGTTGGGGGGAGCGCCCGCAGATCATTGCGGGGGTTTCGGCGGATCAACTCGATTTCCCAGAGGGTGGCCGCCGATAAGAGCAACCCACCATCGTCTTCTGCAGCCCGAAGAACATCGAGAAGGGATTCAGGCCTTCCGCCACCCACGAGTGAGCCCCGCAAAAAGGCAATGAGGATGTGGGTATCAAGTACGACCGATAACCTCATCGGGCAGTCCCCAACACCGGGCGCCGGATGCTATTCGGTGTTGGCGTCCCAGGCGTCGACAATCTCATCCCACTGCTCGTTTGAGTAATAAGGCGCAGTGGGATCGGGATAAGAGATGTCGCCGTCGGCATAGAGGCCGTAGATGCTGTCGGAC
>JAPYOC010000183.1 GCA_028278955.1 Candidatus Poriferisocius aerobius | reverse complement strand
CAGCGCGAGGCCGACATGGGGCAGGCGCAGAAACTCCTCGTAGATCCTGGCCTGGGCCAGGTAGTCGGTTCGTCCCGGCTGCAAATCCAGCACCACGTATATATCGTTGGCTGCTGCGGTCTCGACCCAGGGCCTGATCACATCCCGGGCGGTCTCGGCCGAGTAGTCCCCGTCCTTGCCGGGGCCGGCCGAGGCGACGGTGGCGATGATCTCGAAGGCAGGCAGCACTGCTGAACCGTCGGCGTCGTAGCCCTCGGCGATAGACCGGAGGCGCTCGACGCCTTCATTGGGACCCTGTTCTCCCAGCACGCCTAGACCCGGCCCCGAAGAATGGCCGTACATCGCCACCAAGCGGCGGTTGAGACCGCCGTCGAAAAGGAGCAGGCCGCCCCCCGGCAACTCATCGCCCCGGCGTACCACTTCAAGCTGCCAGACGGCTTCGTCGTCGAAGCCCGAGAGCAATTCCACCTGCGATGCGCCAGAGATCGCCTGCCGTACCTCCGGTGACAGGGCTCGTAGATCGCCGGACACCGCAAACACCCCCACACCGATTTGGTGGCCGAGGGCTGCCAGCGGGACGGCCTGCTGGACGTCATCGACAAGCCACAAGCGGGCATTCGACGGCTCTTCAGGCGAAAAGAGGGCTTGCTGATCGACAGCGATCTGCTGGAAAGAGAAGTCGGCTAGGGCGTCACGAAGCATCCTCGCGTCGAGTCCCGGGAGTCAACACGGGCTCAACAACGGGCGCGGGGGATGGTGTGGACGTAGGACTCGACTCGGTGGGCGTCGGCGCCTCAACGGCACTAGCCGGCTGAGAAACCGGGATGTCCGGCGAGCCTTGAGAGCAAGACGACACCAGCAACAAGATCGCCAGGACAACAGCGATTCGACTGGTCAATTGACACCTCCCAATCGCAGGATAGCCTGGTCTGCACCAGCTTGGATGTCATCTTCTGGCCTGGGGATTCAGCGGTTCTGAGCCCACCAAGCGTCAAGCCGGGCCCCGGTTTGGGCCCGATCCAGGCCAGGCTCGGCCCGCTTCAGCTCCAAGAGGAACTTCAGCGCCGCTCCCACCTCGGGGCCGGGACCGATCCCGAAGCGCTCCATCACCTCGTCGCCGTCGATCAGGGGCCGCTCGGCCGCCCGGCGCTCTTCTTCGGCCAAGCGGGCAATGCGAGCCTCCAAATGGTCCACATGATGTTGGAGGTCGGCGGCCTTCTGCCGGTTGCGGGTGGTGCAATCGGCTCGCACCAACTCGTTGAGATAGCCCAGCAGGGGGCCGGCCTCTCGGGCGTAGCGGCGCACTGCGGCATCACTCCAGCCGTCGGCGTACCCCTTGAACCGGCCCGACAGCCGCACCAGTTCGCTCACGTCGTCCACAACCTGTTCGGGGTAGCCCAACTCGGTGAGCCGCTTGCGGGCCATGCGCGCCCCTACTGCCTCATGGTGGTAGAAGGTGACCGTTCCCCGCTCAAAAGACCGGGTGCGGGGCTTGCCCACGTCGTGGAACAGCGTCGCGAGCCGCAAGACCAGATCAGCGCGGGTCTTGGCCACCACCGCGATGGTGTGGGCCAGCACGTCCTTGTGGCGGTGGATTGGGTCTTGCTCCAAGCGGAGGGCGGGCAGCTCGGGGACGATCTCCTCAGCGAGGCCGGAGTCAACCAGGCGCCAAAGCGGCGGGGCAGGGTCGTCGGCCAACAGCGCAGCCGTCAGCAGCTCCCTGCGCTCGTCAATGGGGGCGGCTACCGCTCCTCCTTGAACGCCACATGCTTGCGGACCACCGGGTCGTACTTCTTCAACTCGATCCGCTCCCGGTCGTTGACCCGGTTCTTGGTGGTGACGTAGGTGTAGCCGGTGCCTGCCGTGGACTTGAGCTTGATGATCGGACGTTTATCGCTCGCCATCGCAGTTACACCTTCTCTCCTTGCGCCCGCATCTTGGCCACCACCTTGTCGACGCCGTGCTTGTTGATGGTCTTGAGCCCCTTGGCCGATACGGTGAGGGTGATCCAGCGCTTCTCCGACGGCAGCCAGAAGCGGTGCTTGTGGACGTTCGGATTCCACCGGCGCCGCGTCTTGCGGTGCGAGTGGGACACGTTGTTGCCGAACGACGGACGACGACCGGTCACCTGGCAGACCTTGGACATAAGCCTTCATTCTACCGGCCCCTGAACCACCACCGGCAAACGCAATGGGCACTGACAAGAACATTCCCGGTGACAAGGCGGGATAGGCTCTGCGCCATGAAACTCGGACTGGTCTGGGGCTATTGGGGCCGCAAAATGCCCGATGGCTTCGTGCCGCTCACCCAGGAGGCCGAGCGCCTGGGCTACGACTCGGTGTGGAGCGCCGAATCGTGGGGCTCCGACGCCTTCTCGCCCCTGGTGTGGCTGGCAGCCCACACCGAGCGCATCCGCTTGGGCACCGGCATCGTGCAGCTGGCCGCCCGCACCCCCACTGCCACTGCCATGCACGCGGTGACCGCCGACCACCTGTCCAACCAGCGACTCATCTTGGGGCTGGGCGTGTCCGGCCCCCAAGTGGTGGAGGGGTGGTACGGCCAGCCCGGCAACCGCCCGCTGGCCCGTACCCGGGAGTATGTGGAGATATTGCGGCGGGTGTTCGCCCGCGACGGTTATCTGACCTTCGAGGGCGACTACTACAACCACCCCTATAGGGGCGAGGGCGACACCGGCCTGGGCAAGCCGCTCAAGATCATGACCCACCCCCCCCGAGCCGACATCCCCATCTTCATCGGCGCCGAAGGCCCCAAAAACATCGCCCAGACGGTGGATATCGCCGACGGCTGGCTGCCGCTGTACTACTCCCCGTTCCGACCTGAGGTGTACGCCGAGTCGATCGCGGGGCGCTCCGACGACTTCGAGATCACCGTCCACACCACCATCCGGGTCACCGGCGACTCCCAAGAAGAGCGAGCCGAGGCGCTGTTGCCCACCAAGGCCTCGCTGGGCTTCTACATCGGGGGCATGGGGGCCAAGGGCCAGAACTACCACACCAAGCTCATGGCCCGAATGGGGTTTGAGGGGGAGGCCCACCGCATCCAAGGCCTGTTCTTCGAGGGACGGCGGGAGGAGGCCATTGCCGCAGTGCCCGACCAATTCGCCGACGAGATCTCCCTGGTGGGATCGCCGGAGCGGATCCGCGACCGGCTGGCGGCATGGGAGCAGAGCCCGGTGACCGGCATCAACGTGGGCGCTCGGTCCATCGAAGACCTGCGAACCATCGCCGAGGTCGTGCTCGGCTAGGGCGCAGCTGGAATAATGGCCCCATGACTGAGCCCATCACCTTCTACTTCGACCCGCTCTGACCATGGTGCTGGCAGACGGCCCGTTGGGTTCGTCAGATCCAAGACGCCGGCGAGGTGAGCGTTACCTGGGGATTGTTCTCGCTGGCCATCGTCAACTTCGACAAACCCATGGATGACTTCGATCCCGACCGGGGCGCGGGGGTGCGCTCGCTGCGCACCGCGGTGAAGGCCCGCGAGGTGGGCGGCAACGACGGCATCGGGGCCTACTACCGGGCCATCGGCCACCGGGTGTTCGACTTGGTGGCGCCGGTGGACGAGCTCGACACCATTCGGGCCGCCGCAATCGACGCCGGATTCGACGCCGGCCTGGTAGACGATGCCCTCGCCGACGACAGCACCTGGGAAACGCTGAAATCCGAGCACACCATCTTGTGCGACGAGACCCGCAGCTTCGGGGTGCCCACCATCCGCCTGGACCGCGGCCAGGGTCCTGCGCTGTTCGGCCCGGTGATCTCCAACCCACCCGAGTCGACCGAAGAGGCGGTGGAGCTGTGGCGCCATGTGCGCTGGCTGACCGCCTACGACAATTTCGCCGAGCTCAAGCGCGACCGCTTGCCACCCGATTTAGAGGCCTACAAGCAGAGGTACGGCAACGGCGGCTGAGCCGGCGGCGGACGCACCTACGGCTGAGCCGCCTCACCCTGGCCCGAAGCGACCCCGGTGGCGGCGGCGGGGCGCCCGGTGGTTTGCCGCCGCCATCGTGGTAGTGCAGTTGGGGTTGGTGGCCAACGGCTACCGGGACCCGCACAACTACTTCGCCTTCCAGCCGTTCAACGAGTCGAGCACCTATGCGGTGGAATTGGTGCGGGTACTGCCCGAAGGCGAGCGGGTGGCGGCGCCCAACGGCCGCTGGGAGGGCTACGACTGGGACGAGTTGATCGGCTGGCGGGCGTTGCAAGCCCCGTGGCGCCAGCGCCACGCCTTCTCCGGAGTCGATGCGGTGGTGGACTACTTGGACCACGCCCTGGACTGGATGGCCGACAACACCCCCGACGACACGCAAACCCTCTATCTGGAGGCCACCGTCACCTACTACCGCAACGCCCGCGGCCCCTACGCCACGGTGATCCGCAGCCACGACCGGGCACTGGGCAGCCCATGACGTCCACGGCCCCCGCTTCGACGACCGCCGAAAGGCGCCGGCGGTGGCTGGACGAGGTGTTCGATGAGCCGGCCAGCCTGCGGACGGTGGCCATCGTGCGCATCGTGCTGGGGCCGTCGGTGATCTGGCACCTGCGGCCGTTTCTGGCCGACGCCCTCGACGGCACCACCTACCTCGATGTGTTCCAGCAGAAATGGTGGCCGTGGGTCCCCAATGCCCCCACCGGGCTGTACGTTGCGCTGCTCTGGGTGGGCGTGGCCGCTGCGGTGCTGATGACCGTGGGGCTGTGGTCCCGAGCTGCCACCTGGGCGACGTTGGCGGTGGTGGCCTACAACTTCTTCTTGTCGGAGACCCACTTCCGCCACAACCGGGCCTTTCTGATCATCCTGCTGGCCGGGGTGGCGCTGTGCGACAACGGCCGGGTGCTGTCGCTGGACGCCCGCCGCCGCCCGCCAGCCGACGATCGGGGGCTGGTGTGGCCGGTGTGGCTGCTTCGGTTCGAGGCCGCCACCGTCTACTTCGCCTCGGGGTTCTCCAAGCTGATCGATCCCGACTGGGTGGGTGGACGGGTGATGCACGACCGCACCCTGCGCTATGAGGACGATGCCCGCGACGTGCTAGGCGACACGCTGGGCGACCCCATGCTGGAGGTGCTCACCGCCCGGGCCTTCCACTGGATGCTGTCGCCGGTGGCGGTGGCCACCGAGCTGTTCATCGCCTTCGGGATCTGGTTCCGCCGCACCCGGCTGGCTGCGGTGTGGGTGGCGGTGGCCTTCCATTTGGGGATCGAGGTGAGCGCGCAGGTGGAGGTGTTCAGCGTGATCGCCATCGGGGCACTGGCCATCTGGGCCACCCCGTCCACCCGCGACCGCACACTGGTCACCCCCAGCCGCTGGGTGAAGCGGCTCGACTGGACGGCCCGGTTCGACATCACCGTGGTGTCGGGGGCATCGTGGCGCATGGTGGATCGCGACGGCACCGTGCTGGAGGGACGACAGGCCCGCCGATTCGTGCGGACCCGGCTCCCGGCCACGTTCCTGTTCTCCCGGTTCTGGCGGCATCCGTGAAGCCGACGGCGCGACGAAGGATCATTGCCTGGCTCGTGGTGTGGGTGGTGACCGCAGGCCTCTTGCGGGTGACGCTGGCCGCCCCCGAGGTATGCCCGACCTTCTCTCGTGCTGAAGGCCAACGGTCGATCGACGCGGCGGCAGACTGGATTGTCCGCACCCAGGAGCCCAGTGGCCGGTACCTGTACGAATACGACCGGCGGATCTCCTCGGCGAAACCGGGCTACAACCTGGTTCGCCACGCCGGGGGCACCATGTCGCTGTACCAGCTGGCCATCGTGCAGCAAGGCCGCAACCACCACGTGGTCGAGGCTGCGGACCGGGGCATGAACTACCTGCTGGAGCGAGCGGTGGACACCGGTGCGGACGGGATCGGTCCGGCGCTTTCGCCCCGAGGCCCGGTGAAGACCGGGACGGCCGCGCTCACGCTGGTGTCGCTGGCCCACCGCCGCATCCTCACCAGCGACCAGCGATTCGACGACGAGATGCGGGCACTGGGCCGTTTCCTGGTGGGCCAGCAGCTATCCGACGGCGGGATGCTCAACTTCTGGGATCCGCAAACGGGGGCGCCGATCCCTGAGATCAGGTCCCGCTTCGCCACCGGGGAGGCCGCGTGGGGCTTGGCGCTGTTGCACGAGGCTTTTCCCGGCGAGGGCTGGGACGCCCCGGTGTGGGCCATTATGGACTACCTGGCCACCGACCGGGACGAACTGGAGGGGCTGTGGCCTCCGCCCTGGCCCGATCAGTGGGCCGCCTACGCCCTCGGCGAGATGGTCGAATGGGGCCTGCAAGAGCACCACCTCGACTACGCCCAGCGCCTGGCCGGGCGCTTCGGGCAGATGATCCGCTGGGACGCCCAGCGGGAGGGCGTGGCCGAGTTCACCCACCTGCCCATGCCCCGGGGCGGCGGCTACGGAACCATCCTCGAAGGGCTGGGCGGGTTGGAGTGGCTCTGGCTCAACGAGCCCCGCCTCGCCGAGGCGCCGCTGCGAAACCGGCTGGAGTGCGGGGCGGCCCGACTGGTCGAAGCCCAAGACGCCGACGGCGCTTGGTACTACGACGACCAGACCCGGGTGGACGACCAGCAGCACGCCATCTCCGGCCTTTTGATGGCCGATGCCAGTTTCAACCTCGGAGGAAACAAGCCATGAAAGCAACAAGAC
Organism: Candidatus Poriferisocius aerobius; assembly: GCA_028278955.1. Taxonomy (GTDB): domain Bacteria; phylum Actinomycetota; class Acidimicrobiia; order Acidimicrobiales; family Bin134; genus Poriferisocius; species Poriferisocius aerobius. The sequence continues at coordinate 8,818 of JAPYOC010000183.1, read as the reverse complement.
CATGAGCGGGCTCGGGCCGGTGATGCTGATGGTGCTGGCCGCGGCCAACCCGGCCGCGGGCGCGCTGAGCGTGGCCTGGAGGCCCTCCAACCGCGATCGGTGGCGCCCCCGGGTCGCGCTGGCCGCGGCCGCGGCGGTGGGCGCTCTGTGGGTGATCGCCGCCCTGGCCGCCCCCATTCTCGACGCCCTGTCGGTAACGACGGGCACCTGGCGGCTGGCCACTGCGGTGCCCTTCGCCGTGGCCGGCTTGCGGTGGATGGTCTGGCCCGCCCGCCCCGTCCATGACGAGCCCCGAGCCGGAGTCCAAACCGCGCTCATCGCCCTCACCGTGCTGCTCACCCCCCAGCTCGTCGCCGTCGTGCTGTCCACCGCCGCCCAAGACGGCGCCCTGCGCACCATGGCCGGCGTGGTCTTGGCCGCACTGGCCACCGCCGCCCTCCTCTGGTTCCGAGCCGTCCCCACCCCCCTGCTCTCGGTTGTCGCCCGCCTCCTCGGCGGCATCGCCGTCATCTTGGCCATCGCCCTCGGAGTAGACGGCACCCAAACCATCTGACCGCCGGGGGAGTTCGGGCTCAGGCGTTCGACAGCTCCTCTTCAATGCGCTCGGCGAGGTGTCGGCCTGGTCGATCTGCCCTAGCCTTGCCCTCCGAGAAGCAATTTTGTGCGAGCCTGCGCCGACGGGCTGCGCCGAGGACTGGTGGCAACGTGACCGACAACCAACCCCATCGCCGACGATCCCTGTGCCTGCTGCACACGTCGGACTGCCACTTGGGCACCTCCCCGGCCCGACGACAGGAGGCCGCCTTTGCCGCCGCCATGGATCTGGCCATTACGAAAGGTGTGGACGCGGTGATCATCTCAGGCGACCTGTTCGACCACAACCGGGTGGGCGACGACGTGCTGTGCTGGGCCGCCGATCAGCTGGCTCGACTCTCGTGCCCGACGGTGATGATCGCCGGCAACCACGACGCCCATCCCGAGTCGTCGGTTCTCCACCGCTTCAGCCCCCGCATCCAACACCTCCCAGTCACCGTTCTCGATTCCCTCGAGGGCACCACCACTCACCTCTCGGAGCTGGGGCTCACGGTGTGGGGCAAGTCGATGGACGACCACCACCCCGGCTTCCATCCCCTCGACGGACTCCCTGATCGTCCCGAAAGCGGCTGGTGCGTGGCCTTGGGCCACGGCCTGGTCATGCCCGACGAGACGCCGTCGCACCGCTCGTCGCCCATCTACCCCCGCCACCTTGACGCCCTCGACTGGGACTATGTCGCCCTCGGCCACATCCACCGCCACATGGTGATCCGGGAATCGCCCTCAGTGGTCGCCTACTCCGGCGCCACGGCGGAGTCGCTCGAGGGCGACCCCGCCGTGCTGCTCGTCACCTTCGACCCCGAATCTGGCGTCTCCCTCCGCCTGCAAGATCTGGCACCCAGTCCCGCCGCCTAGCGGCTTGCCATCCGAAATGCTGTTATCCCGAACAGACATCTCCGCCATCTTCGGGCTAGGGGACTCTGGAGGCAGCGACATAGCCACAGACGGCAAGTTGGCAATTGCCTATGCAGTTGAGACGGACTGGATCCGACGAACGCAGTGACCGTCTTCGTCGACGCATCGATATGGTACGCAGCCGCAGACGCAGGTGATGCGAGCCACAGACGGGCCGCGTCTCTTTTGAAGAGATTCGACGGCCAGCTGATGACCAGCGACCACATTTTGATCGAGACGCTGCACCGTGCTTGCGTTCGCCCTGCCCGCAGCCTCCGTGGTCAGCGGCCCCTGCGTGCTCGCCTCGGGAGCGATCGTCTGGCGCCTTCGCCAGACCTTGAATTCCTCAGCTCCGAGGTAGGCCGCCATCGAGCGCGACCAGCGCGGTGTCGACACTTCTGCGATCAGGCCCCGCTCCGCACATGGGCCGCGATCTGATCCTCGAAGGCGAAGTCCAAATCGAGGCTTTGGTCGAGGCCCTCGGCGACCATCCAGCGGTACACATGGTCAACCATGGCGGCCAAGGTGTACTCGGGGGCCCAGCCGATATCGGCTCGCAGCCGGTCGGTGGAGAACACCACGCTGCGGTTCCAGCGGTGCAGATTGGGGGCCAGCCGCTGCACGAGCTGGGCCAGCTTGAACCTCCGCCGGGTGTTGTCGGCATCGGCCCGAGCGGTATCGGAGCTGCGGATGTCGATGTTCACCGGCGAGGCTTTGCCCTCCTCGAATACCAGGGCTCCGTCCCACAGGTCGTCCATAACCGGGGCGGGAATGAACACCTTGTCGGCCTCCACCCCGAGCACGTCGGCGAAGGCGTCCACATAGCCCACGTCCGACTGATAGGCGCCGCCGGTGAGGTTATAGCGCTTTCCGAAGGTCTGAGGCTGAAGCATCATCATCCGCAGCGCACGAGCCTGGTCGTCCACATGGCCTACCTGGCCCAGCGTGGTGCCGTCGCCGGGGATCAGCACCGGCCGGCCTCGCAGCAGGCGCAAGATCATCCGCTGCTCCCGGTCGGCCAGGATGTTGCGGGGGCCGAACACCATCGAGAACGGCACCGTGGTGGCCGGGAACCCCCGGGTTCGCCAGGCTTCGACCAGGATGTCCTCGCACAGCAGCTTGTGCCGCCCGTACTCGTTCTGATCGGGGCCGCGGTCGACAGGATGGTCCTCAGTGATGGGCAGGATGTCGGTGGGGGCATAGATGACCGTGGAAGAGGCGAAGATGTAGTGTCCGATCCGCCCCTCGAACACCTCGATCATCAGCTCCACGTCATCGGGGTGATAGGCGCTCATGTCCTGCACCGTGTCAAAGGTCTCGTCCTTAAGCACTGCTCGCACTTGATCGTGATCGGTGCGGTCGGCCACCAGCCGGCGCACCGAGCAGGGGAAGTCCGCTGCAGTGCGCCCCCGGTTCAACACCGTCACCTCGTGACCGTTTCTCACCAGGTCGTTGACCAGGGCATAGCCGTTGAACTGGCTGCCCCCCATGACCAGAACCTTCATGTCTTGTCCTCCCGGCATCCTTCAGCGGCATTCCCCCGGCGCGGCAACTGCCGCTACTGCACCTGCTCGAGGCCGGGGACGGTGGCCATGGCCGAGGCGATCGCCTCATCGCTCAAGTCGAAATCCATCATAGTGTCCGACAAGTAGCTCTCGTAGGCCGCCAAATCGCGGCCGTTGAATCACCGGCAGACGCCGGCTTTGGTGAGGGCTTCTACTTCGTCGGGGGGGATGCCGAGGACCTCGCCGAGGACTTCGACGGTGTCGGCGCCGAGCAGTGGCGACGGGCCGGCGGTGCGGGTTGGGGTGAGGCCGAAGCGGATGGGGTTGGCCACATGGGTCTCCTTGCCCGCCACCGGGTGCTCCAGCACGTCGAGAGCGCCCCGGACGGCTAGGTGCTCGTCGCCTAGGTGGTCGTAGGGGCCCATCACCGGCATGGCCGACACTCCGGCGGCCTGCAACCGCTGGGCCCGGTCATCTGCCAAGCCCTCGGCCATCCAGGCGGCCACTGCGGCGTCCACCGACTCGACGTCGGCCAGCCGCTCCGCGTTGGCAGGCCAGCGGTTCTGCACGCCGATGACGTCGCAGCACCGCTGCCACGACTCGTCGTCGTGGCAGGCCAGCGCCACCCAGTCGTCGTCGCCCCCAGCCCGGTACACATCATGAGGAGCGACCGTCTCGGAGCGGTTGCCGCGCGGCTCGGGGTCGGCGCCGACAGCCGCTGCGCCCATATAGACCTCGCCGATCAGATAGGCGGCCGCCTCGGTCTGAGCCATATCGATGAGCTGGCCCCGGCCGGTGCGCTGCTTGTGATCAAGGGCGGCCAGCACTGCCACCGCCAGCAGCTTGCCCGCGATGTGGTCGGGATGATTCAGCGTGGTGCCGCACGGAAACAACACATCGGCGTGGTTCCACAACCAGTGGGCCCCGGCGAAACTGGCGTTGAGCGGCCCGTAAGCCGGCATCTTGCCCATCGGCCCGCCCCGGCCGTAGCCCTGCGAGCACACGTAAACCAGGTCGGGCCGCAACCTCGACATGTCGTCCCATCCCAAGCCGAGTTTGTCCAGCGAGCCGCCTCGCAGGTTCTCGGCCACCACGTCGGCGGCCATGAACAGCTCCAGGGCCAGCTCTCGGCCCCGCTCGGTGGTCAGGTCGAGGGCCACCGACCGCCGCCCCCGGCTCTCAGCATTGAACGGGAAGGCCTTGTTAAGGTCGTCCCGGCCCGCTAAGCGCAACGAGTCGGGATGGGCCGTCGATTCGATCTTGATCACGTCGGCCCCCAACTCCGACAGCATCCAGGTGGCCTCGGGCACCACTGCGGCCATTCCAAACTCCACCACCCGCACTCCGGCTAGCACGGGGCCGTTGTCCTCGGAGGAGCCCTGCGCAGAACCAGAGGCCGCCTCTTCTACGGCATTGCGGGCACCGCCAGCCAATCCCGGCCAAGGGCTGTCGGCGGGGCGAGGATTGAACGACGCCGCCTCGTCGGAGGCCGCGGGGGCTCGCTTGCCAACCCCGGCCGGGGTGCCCGAAAGCCTCCAAGGGGCATCGGGCACCGGCAGGCCCTCAGAGCCGTCTATGTCGTAGCGGAAGAATCCCCGGCCAACCACCTGGGGGTGGGCGGCGAACTCGCCCGGCGACTGGATCATGCCGATGGTGGTGCCCACGGCCAGACCGTGCTCGAAGAGGTCGGATCGGTCACGCTGCGAGGTGATCGCATCAGCCACCATATGGATGACGTCGCGATTTCTCCCCCGGAATACGCCGTCGGCCCACTCCGGGCCGGTCAGAGCCTCGGGGTTGCCCAGCACCTCCACGAAGCCTGTCCACTGGTAGGGCGTGCCGATCACCGTCCGCACCCAGCCGTCGCGAGCCGGGAATATCCAATAATTCCCGTCGGCATTTCGACGACCCTCGTGGGGCAGCTCGGGAAAGTGTTGCACATAATCGGGAATGAGCACCGACCAGGGGTTCAGCCCCGACAGCGCCGCCTCCTGCACGCTGACCTCTGCCACTTGGCCCCGTCCGTGGCGGCGGCGGTCCATGACCGCGGCCAGCCCTGCGATGGCGCCGAACACCGAGGCGCAGTCGTGGGCCAGATAGCCGGGATGCCAGCACGGCGACTTGTCCCGAAATCCCGACAGGAACTGCCCGCCCGACGAGGCGAACGCCGGCAGCGGCGCCAGCTTCCAGCCTGAACGGGGGCCGGTGAGTCCCATATCGGCGAGAGCCACCACCACCAGGGCGGGGTGGCGATCGACCAAGGCGTCGAGGTCCATCCCGGTGTTGTCGATAAGCAGATCGGCGGCGGCCGTCAGCGCCTCCAGTTCGACGGGGTCGCCCAGCGCCTTGTTGGCGTTGCGATGGGCGTGGGCCAGACCATCGGGATCGGGCCTCGGCGGCACCCGGATCACCTCGGCCCCCAGGTCGCCCAACACCCGGGCACACAGCGCGCCGCGCATGTCGGTGTGGTCCACCACCCGCAACCCGGCCAACGCGCCCGGCGCCTCAGCCCGACGAGGAGTCATCGGATGCGGGGCTCGATACGGGTTTGGTCCTTGATGCCCCGGGCCTTCTCGGTGATCTCCTCCTCGGCTCCGGCCAAGCTCAAAAAAGCCACCCCGCTGTTCAAGGCGTTGGCCAGCGTGGTGTGCTGTGCGGTCCACACTCCCCTCATCGTCGCCTCCACGGCCAGGCGCTCGGGGGCGGACGCAATGGCCTCGGCGCACCAGCGGGCCGCGCCCATCAACTCCTCTGGCGGCACAACCTCCTGCACCAGCCCGACCTGAAAGGCCCTCTGCGCCGACATGCGCTCGTGGCGGCCCATCAGCGACATCCTCATGACCTCGCCGAAGGGCATCCGCTGGAGCATGAACATGGGCTCGTTCACCGCCGGCATGCCGTGGCTCACATGGGGATCGAAGAAGGTGGCGTGCTCGGCGGCGATGATGAACTCCACCTCGCCCAGCAGGTAGAAGGCGCCCCCGGCGGCCATGCCGTTGACCGCGGCGATAACCGGCCGCCAGTAGTCGTTGGACTTGGGGCCGACGGCGGAGATCGGGTCGTCCACCATGAACGGCGAGGCGGGCTGCTTCCACGAACCGGATATGTCCACCCCGGTGCTGAACGCCCGCTCGCCTGCGGCGGTGAGGATCACGCACCGCACATCGTCGTTGTAGCGGAGGCGGGCCCACAAGGCCCGGAGCTCGTCGCAGGAGGCATCGTCCAAGGCATTGAGCCGCTCGGGCCGGTTCACGGTGACCACCGCCACCCCACCGGATTCCTCGTAAAGCAAATTCTCGTACTCGGCCACGGTCCGAAGCGTAGTCTCGCCGATGCGACCCGATTCCAGGCCACCGCTAGCCTCCCCGCCATGGACATCGGAAGAATCGGATTGTGGCAGGGCGTCTTGGACCAGCGGCCCTCGAGCCAGGTGCGAGAAGTGGTGGCCGAGCTAGAGCAGATGGGCTGGCCCACGGTGTGGATCCCCGAGGCGGTGGGCCGCGACCCGTTCGTGTCGGCCTCGGTCATGTTGGGGGCCACCAGCACGCTCAAGGTCGCCACCGGCATCGCGCAGGTCCACGCCCGCCATCCCATGACCGCCGCGGCGGCCCAGAAGACGGTGGCCGAGGCGTTCGACAACCGGTTCTTGTTGGGCATCGGCGTGAGCCACGGCCCGTTCATCGAGGGCATCCGCCGGCTGGACTACTCCAAGCCCTACTCGTACATGGTGGAGTACCTCGATGCCATGGAGGGGGCCATGTACATGGCCGCAGGCCCCGACGAGGATCCGCCGTTGGTGCTGGCCGCACTGGGACCGAAAATGCTGGCCCTCGCCGCCGAGCGCACCGCCGGCGCTCATCCCTACTTCGTGCCTCCCGAGCACACCGCCGGCGCCCGTGAGATCATGGGGCCCGACGCTCTTTTGGCCCCTGAGCAGAAGGTATGCCTGGAAACCGACGCCGGGGCAGCCCGGGCACTGGCCCGGGAGAACATGGCGATGTACCTGGAATTGCCCAACTACGTGAACAACCTCTTGAGGCTGGGCTTCACCGAGACCGATGTGGCCGAGCAGTCTGACCGGCTGGTAGACGCCATCGTGGCCTGGGGCGACCTCGACGCCATCCGGGCTCGGATCCAGGCCCACCACGACGCCGGCGCCGACCATGTGGCCGTGCAAGTGCTCAGCCCCCGAGGCGAACTGCCCGTGGCCCAATGGCGAAGACTGGCCGACGCCCTCCTATAGTTCGATAGCGAAGCTCGCTCCGATTGGGCGAGGCACTGGAAAGCACAAGGGGTTCGAGATCATGAGCAGACTTTGCGAAGGACGGGTCGCGGTCATCACCGGCGCCGGGCGGGGCATCGGACGGGAGTACGCCCTCATGCTGGCCGAGCACGGTGCCAAGGTGGTGGTGAACGACCTGGGTACCGGCCATGACGGCCGAGGCAACGACAGCGGCCCCGCCAACGAGGTGGTTGAGGAGATCAGGGCCATGGGCGGCGAGGCGGTGGCGAACGGCGCCGACGTCAGCGACTTCGGCGCGGCCCGCGACATGATCCACCAAGCCATCGACACTTTCGGGACGCTGGACATCCTGATCAACAACGCCGGCATGCTGAGGGACCGCATGGTGTTCTCGATGAGCGAATCCGATTGGGATGGCGTCGTTCAAGTACACATGAAGGGGACCTTCGCGCCCGTCCACCATGCCGCCTCCTGGTGGCGGGAGCAGACCAAAGCCGGCCGCAGCTTCGACGCCCGGATCATCAATACCTCGTCGCCGTCGGGGATTTTCGGCAACGTAGGCCAGACCAACTACGGCGCGGCCAAGGCCGGCATCGCGGCGTTCACCGTGATCGCGGCCATGGAACTGGTCCGGTACGGCATCACGGTGAACTGCATCGCCCCCAATGCCCTCACCCGACTCACCGAGGCGCTGATGGGCGACCATGAGGTTTCAGAGGAGGACCGCGAAGCCCGGTCGCCCCGTTGGATTGCCCCGATCGTCACCTGGCTGTGCAGCCCAGAGGCGGCCAACGTGACGGGAAGGGTGTGGGTTGTGGGCGACCGCCGTCTCGGCATCGCCGAGAGCTGGGCGCTGGGACCTCATGTCGAGCTGGATTCACAGGACCCCACCGGCCTCAAGCCGGTGGTGGCCGATTTGATGGGCAAAGCCCAGCTGAACTCCGACATATTCGGAAGCCCGGCCAGCGGCCCGGGAAGGCCCAGCCAAGAGATCTGATTCGGGTCTATCCCTCCGCAGCGCCGGGCCCGGAGAGGCTCTCTTGGGGAGGCGCCGTCTGCTGGGCTGCGGCGTGGAGGTTTGAGCCGAAGGCGGCCATCGTCTCGGCGGTGTCCTCCAAGAACAGGAACGAGGGGACGATGAGGCGATCGCCTCCCAAGTCGGCCACTTCCTGCACCAGCCCAGCAGGGTCGTCCATCGGCGTGTTGGGCAAGCCCACGGTGATCTCGATGCTCTCGGGGTCGCGTCCGGCGGCTGCCGCCTCTTGGCGCATCTCGTCGATCAGCCCGGCCAGGGACACCCCTTCTCGGGGCCCCGGCCAGAAGCCGTCGCCCAGCCTCCCCGCTCGGCGGGCCGCCGCCCGCGAGTGGCCGCCGATCACGATGGGCACCCGCCCGTCGGCCGGCTTGGGGTTCATGCTGACCCCCGAGAATGAGGCGTGCTCGCTAGAGAACGAGGCGCTGTCGGCGTCCCACAGCGCGCGCATCGCCCCGATGTAGTCGTCGGTGCGCTGGCCCCGCCGCTCCCAGGGGATGCCCAGCGGATCGAACTCCTCTTTCAGCCAGCCCACGCCCACCCCGAGGC
>JAPYOC010000182.1 GCA_028278955.1 Candidatus Poriferisocius aerobius | reverse complement strand
GGGCGGGTTATCGCAGGACCTGCCGCTGAACTGGCACACCACCGACACTTCCCAATAGGCGGTCAACTCCACTTGGTAACGGAGGTCGGGCTGGTTGACCGACGGCTGGCGGTAGTAGTGGAAGCACCCGGAGGGCTGGTCCAGCGGGTCTCGGGCGGGATTGAAGGCCGCCACATCGTCGGCGTCGCACCACAGCGTGTGGCCGTCGCCCATGTCAACCCGCAGAAAGCCCAGCCGGCGGGGCGAGGCAGTGGCGGTGAGGGTCAGCTCGTGGCCGTCAAGGGTGGCGGTGACCGTCTCTGTCACCGGGGTGCGGTATCCGGCCGGCACCCAGACGTAGGTGGGGAGGTGGACGATGGTGATCTGGCCCGGCGCCATGAGCGTGACCGGCTTGGGAATGGCCATTCGGCCCCAGGCCTCGTCGCGCAACCGGGTGGTTTCCCTCAATGGAGGCGCCGGGGGCCCTTTGGCCTCAGTGGGCTGGTACACCCAGTAGGTCGCGAGTCGCGCTCGGCCATCGGTTTCACAGATCTTCAACAGGTACTCTTCGTCGGGTGCGGGGGCGGCCACAAAGTCGTTCTCCAACCAGGCGTTCAGCTCGGCGTAGTCGCCCTGCCGGAAGTAGCAGGGCAGCGCCGAGGCGCCACCCGGGCTCGTGTCGGGCTCGGAGGCACCGGGTATGTCCACTTCGATCCATACTCCGATCTCCACCTGCCCGTCGCCTGCCTCGACCGAGCCACCCTTGTCGGCCTGCTGCCATTCCGCCGCCGAAACCGGCCCGGACACAGCAAGCAAGAATGCAGCGGCCGCGGCCAGAAGTGCTGAGACTCGCATTGAACTTCCCTTCGGGCCCTCGGGGGCGCGTGGTGCGAGAAGGGGGGAAGTTCAAGGGGAAGGTAGCCACTCTCCTACAACGAGAACCGGATGTCAACGGGCAATTTCAATGGGCCGGTTGCGGTCGAACCGCGGTTCGGCTGACAACCAGCGCGACCAGCGAGAAGCAGCCGCCGACGAAGAAGGCCGTGGAATACGAAGATACCGCCACCACGCCGCCCAGGATCAGCCCGCCCAACCCGATCGCCAGGTCGAAGGCAATACTGAAAGTGCCGATGGCCTGGCTGCGCCGGTTGATCGGCGCCGATTGAATGACCATCACAAACAGGGCGGGAAATAGGAACGTCTGGCCCATGGCCAAGACCACGGTGCCGATGAACACGCCGGAGATCTGCCCCCAGAGGGCAAGTATCCACAGTCCAGAGGCCGAGAACACATACGACAGGGTGCTGGTGCGCTGGGGCCCCAGACGGTCGGGCAGCCGAGCCAGCAAGATGCGCAGGCTGACCACGCACGCCGCGAAGGCGGCGAACACCACCCCGGACCGGCCGAAGCCGATGTCGTCCACATGCAGCTTGATGAAGGCCAAAAAGCCCGAGTATCCCAACAACCCGAGGCCCAGCAGCAGAGCGGGGCGGGTGGCGGGCCAGTAGATGAACGAATCCGGCCATCCGGGCCGGGCCCCTTCGGGACGGCCGGGCATGGACACCACCCCGAGCATGGCGGCGATGGCGCACAGCACGCCGCCGAAGATCCATACGGCATCGGCGCCCATCGAGTCGGCCATCTGCTCGCCAACCACCGGACCCGCGGCCAGACCGCCATAGACCGTGACCGAGAAGTAAGAGGTGGCCTCCCCCCGGCGGTGCTCGGGCGCCATGTCCTGGGCGGCCGCAGCGATGCCCACGAAAAAGGCGGCCTCTCCCAGCCCGGTGATCAGCCGGAACAGTACTGCCACCGCCACGGTGGTGGCCCACAGATTGCCGAGGATGCCGAAGCCCACCAGCACGCACCCCCATACCACCACGTATCGGCGCCCCTTGGAGTCACCCAACGGGCCGACAATCGGACGGGCAACGGCGGCCGACAAGCCGAACCCGCCAACGGCCAGCCCCACCGCCACCGGTCCCCCGCCCAAGTCGTTCTCCACGAACCCGGGCAGCACCGGGTACACCAACCCCAGCGACATGAAGTAGAACAGGCCGCACAGGCTCAGCACGGCGAATCGAACCGTGAAAAGGCGCTGGGCGGCGAGCCCCGCCGTCGGGCTATCGCCGGTCATTCAAAAACGGGAAACGGGTCCGGATCTTCTGCACCTTCTCCAAGTCGATATCGGCGTACAGCACGGCCTCCTGCCCCTCGGGAGCGCCGGCCACCTCGACCCCGAAGGGGTCGACCACCGCTGAATCGCCGAGGTAGCGGACACCGCCCCCCGTTCCCACCCGGTTCACCCCTACCACGTACGCCTGGTTCTCGATGGCCCGCGCCGCCAGCAGCGCCGACCAGTGGGCCCGGCGGGGCGCAGGCCAGCTGGCCACCACCACATAGCAGTCGGTGTGGTGGGCCAAACTCCAGAATTCGTCGGAAAACCGCAGGTCGTAGCACACGAAGGGGGTAATCCTCACCCCCTCGACGGCAATCGTCAGGCGCTCGGTCCCCGCGCAATAGTGCTCGTGCTCGCCTCCGTAGGTAAACGGGTGGATCTTGTCGTAGATCGCAGCCACCCCGTCGGGGCCGGCCAGGACAAACCGGTTGAAGGGCAGGTCAGCCTTCGACGGGTCCAGCACCGGCACTGAGCCGCAGACCCAGAGGTCGTGGGCGGCGGCTCGGTCGGCGAGAAAGCCGACGCTGGGGCCGTCGGGCTCCTCGGCCACCCGGTGGGAGGCCATGGAGAAGCCGGTGGAGTACATCTCGGCCAGCACCACGAGGCGGGCGCCCTCGGCCGCGGCCTGCGCCACCGTGGGGGCCAGGCGCTCGAAGTTCGCCTCTGGGTCCTCCCACACGATGTCGTGCTGAACAGCGGCGATCTTCATGGGCCGACTCCCAACCGGGCCAACCGCTCTGCCGCCTCGTCGAGCACCTCGGGGCGCTTGCAGAAGGCGAACCGCACCAGATGTCGCCCCTCGTCCTCGTCGTCGTAGAACGCAACGCTGGGCACGGCCACCACCCCGCACAGCTCGGGCAGCCTGCGGCACAGGGCCATGCCGTCGTCAAAGCCCAGCGGACGCACATCGGCGGTCGCGAAGTAGGTGCCCGCCGGGCGGTACACCTCGAACCCGGCGGCGGCCAGCCCGTCGGTGAGCTGGTTGCGCCGGGCCATCAGGCCGGCCCGCAGCCCGGCGAAGTAGTCGTCGCCCAGCCGCAGCCCCACCGCGACGGCGTGCTGGAACGGCGCTCCGTTCACGAAGGTCAGGAACTGCTTGGCGGCGGTGACCGCGTCGCGCAGCTCGGGCGCGGCGCACACCCAGCCGATCTTCCACCCGGTGAACGAGAACGTCTTGCCCGCCGACGACACCGAGATGGTGCGCTCGCGCATCCCCGGCAGCGTGGCCAGGGGGATGTGCTCGCCGTCGTAGGCCAGGTGCTCGTACACCTCGTCGGTCACCGCCAGCAGGTCGTGGCGGCGGCACAGCTCGGCGATCAGCTCCAGCTCAGAGCGGTCGAACACCTTGCCGGTGGGATTGTGGGGTGAGTTCACCACGATCATCCGGGTGCGGGAGCCGATGGCCGCAGCCAGCTCGTCGGGGTCGAACCGGTAGCGGGGAGGCCGCAGGGTCACCAGCCGCCTCTGGGCGCCGGCCATGGCGATGCCGGCGATGTGGGAGTCGTAGTAGGGCTCGAACAGCACCACCTCGTCGCCCGGCGCCAACAGCGACAACATGGCGGCGGCAATGGCCTCGGTGGCCCCGGCGGTGACGAGCACCTCGGTGTCGGGATCGAAGTCCAAGTCGTAGAACCGCTTCTGGTGCTCGGCCACCGCCCGGCGCAGATCGGCAATCCCCAGCCCCGGCGGATACTGGTTGTGCCCGGCCCGGATGGCCGCCACCGCGGCATCGGCCACCTCCTGGGGCCCGTCGGTGTCGGGAAACCCCTGCCCGAGGTTGATGGCCCCGGTGGCCATCGCCAGCGCCGACATCTCGGCAAAGATGGTGGTGCCGAATTCCACCAGCCGCTCGTTCAACAGCCGCTCAGGCACGGCCACGACCAGCACTGAGCAGGGGGAGGATCATCGCCGAATCCTACTCCCCGCCCCTCAAATAAGCAGACTCGAATATTCATGGAAAAATTCGATTTTCGGTGATAGTTTGAGCAAATGCCAGATTCGCTGCCCCCTTCAGAATTGTCCCCACCACCCGAACTGCCTGCGGAACCGATGGTAATGGAGGCAGAAATTGAAGAAACCGAATTCAGCCGCTCAATTGCCAACGCAATGGAACGCGTAAAGCTTTACTCACTTATTCAACGCAAACCAGAAGATTAGAAACACAGGCATTCGCCGTATCCAATAGTGGCTAGTGGTGTGTCGCAGAAATAGCGCCGGGTATCGCGATGGCAGCGGCGTCGCTGGCGAGCAGGACACGCGCGATTATTTCTGCGAAACACCACTAGATGCTTAAGCGAGTCTTCGCTATAAAGCTGGGACCGGGGGGTTTTGTGAGGGTCCGCCACTGAGGTGGGGAAATCGCCGATTCTGGTGCGGGCGCCGGGCCCGGCCGAAGAGGCGACGAGCGGTGGTTTTGCGCGATGCCCCGTTGTGGGGTGCCTCAGTATCTTGGGTCTACTGGTGTGGGTTCCGGCGACGATGGAGGTTGTCGCTGGGGCTGCTTTTTTGTCCCAGGGCACGATGTGAGCGTCGCAGGCTTGGGGGCCTCGGATGTGCTAACAAGCACCCATGGCTTCTGATGCTCAAGCATACGGCGGCATCGTCGGCGACACCGTCGCCGACTCCACCCCGTGGTGGCCCGACCCCATAACCCCGCCCCCCGGGAGCCCCAACGTGGTGATGGTGGTGCTCGACGATGTGGGCTTCGCCGATCTGGGCTGCTTCGGCGCCGAAGTCGACACTCCCGCCATGGACGCCCTGGCCGCCGCCGGGCTGCGCTACAACAACTTCCACACCACCGCCGTCTGCTCCCCTACCCGGGCGTGCCTGCTCACCGGGCGCAATCACCACTCGGTGGGCATGGCGGTGGTGAGCAACTGGGACACCGGCTTTCCCGGCTGCACCGGGCGCATCACCAACCGGGCGGCCACGCTGGCCGAGATACTGCGTCCCGTGGGGTATTCCACCTTCGCGGTGGGCAAGTGGCACCTGGCCCCCATCGAGGACACCACCCCGGCCGGCCCGTTCAACCAGTGGCCGCTGCAGCGGGGCTTCGACCGCTACTACGGCTTCTTGGACGGTGCCACCAACCAGTGGGCACCCGATCTGGTGGCCGACAACCACCACATCGACCGGCCCGACCGGCCCGGCTACCACGTCACCGAGGATCTGGTGGACCAGGCCATCGCCATGGTCACCGCCCAAACCTCGGCGTGGCCCGAGCGGCCCTTCTTCTTGTACCTGTGCTTCGGCACCGGCCACTACCCCATACACGTGCCCAAGCCCTACATCGACCGCTACAACGGCCGCTACGACGTCGGCTGGGGCGCCATCCGAGAGGAGCGGTACAACCGCCAGAGAGCCATCGGAATTATCCCGGCCGACACCGACCTGCCCCCGTTCAACCCCGGCGTGCCCGAATGGGACGAGCTGAGCGCGGATGAGCAGCGGGTGGCGGCCCGCATGCAGCAGGCCTATGCGGGGATGCTCACCCACACCGACGAGCACCTGGGCCGGCTCATCGCCACCCTCCACGAGATCGGCCAGGCCGCCAACACGGTTTTCGTCCTGCTGTCCGACAACGGCGCCACCCAGGAGGGCGGGCCGTCGGGCCACGAGAACGGCATGCGCTACGTCAACGGCCTCGAACCCCGTCCCATCCAACAGCAGTTGGCCGACATCGACGAGATCGGCGGGCCCAACTCCTGGCTGGCCTACCCGATGGGATGGGCCATGGCCGGCAACACCCCGCTGAAGTGGTACAAGCAGAACACCCATGCCGGCGGGGTGCGCGACCCGCTCATCATTTCCTGGGCCGACGGGATCGGCGAGGCGGGCTCGGTGCGCACCCAGTACCACCATGTGAGCGATATCGCCCCCACGCTGCTGGAGGCCATCGGCCTGGTGCCACCGGGCGAGCTGGCTGGTGTGCCGCAAATGCCCATCGAGGGCACCAGCATGGTGTACTCCTTCACCGATGCCGACGCGCCTACCGCCAAGGCCGAGCAGTACTTCGAGATGCTGGGCCATCGGGCCATGTGGGCAAACGGCTGGAAGGCGGTGACCCGCCACATCCAAGGAGAGAGCTTCGACGATGACCGCTGGGAGCTGTATCACCTCGACGAAGACTTCTCCGAGGCCCGCGACATGGCCGAGGCCGAACCTGAGCGGCTGGCCGACCTCATCGGCCGCTGGTGGGAAGCGGCCCGGGCCTATCAAGTGCTTCCTCTGGACGACCGCATCCTGGAGCGGTTTCACGTCCCCAAGCCCCGGCCCATAACCAGCCGCTCCCGGTTCGTGTACTACCCGGGGGCCTACATCCCCAGCGACGGCTGCCCCGATCTCAAGAACGTGTCCTACGAGATCACCGCGGAGCTGGCCCGGGCCAAGGGCGACGACGGCACACTGGTGGCCTGCGGCGACGTCGCCTCGGGCTTCTCGCTTTTCATCCAAGACGGGCGGCTGGTCTGGGACTACAACATGGCCTGGGACCACTATGTGGCCGAGACCGACCGGGCGCTGCCCACCGGACCGATCACCGTCACCGCCGCCTTCGAGCGCACCGGAAGCCACGCCGGCACTGGACGACTCCTCGTGAGCGGCGAAGAGGCCGCCTCGGTGGACATGCCCGTCACGCACAACACCCACATCCACGCCGTGGGCATCAGCGTGGGCTTCACCAGAGCCCCGTCCCCCAGCCCTCGGACCAGCGGCCCATTCCCCTTCACCGGCACCCTCCGCCGAGTGGTGGTCGACATCGCCGACGACCGCGAGCCAGCTGACCAGTTGATGGTGCTTGACTGAACTCTCGCTTGGCAGTGCGATATTTTGATCGTGTGGCCGCAGGAGACCAGAAGTGGAGTTTCGTGGTGGCGGCCAACCGGCTCCCGGTGAAGCGGGTGAGGGAAGGCGATACGGCCAAATGGGTTCCTAGCCCGGGCGGCCTGGTATCAGCGCTGCGGCCGGTGATGTCTGGCAATCCCGACGCGGTGTGGGCGGGCTGGGCTGGCGTGCCCGGATCGGAGAGCGAGCCCTTCGAGGTGGACGGGTTCCAGTGCCATCCGGTCGGCATCAGCCAGGGAGAGCTGCAACTGTTCTACGAGGGATTCTCCAACGCCACTCTGTGGCCACTGTTCCACGACGCCCTCGTACCCCCCGGGTACCACCGCACCTGGTGGGATGCCTACCGAACTGTCAACCAGCGCTACGCCGCCACCGTGGCCGGCCTCGCCGCCAACGGCGCCACCGTGTGGATCCACGACTACCACCTGATGCTGGTTCCCGGCCTGCTGCGAGAGGCTCGGCCCGACCTGCGAATCGGGTTCTTCCTTCACATCCCGTTCCCGGCCCGCGAGCTGTACATTCAGCTGCCGTGGCGAACCCAGATCATCAACGGACTGTTGGGCGCCGACCTGATCGGCATGCAAACCCCGCTGGGCGCCGACAACCTCTGCCGTGCTGTCACACACATTACCGGCGCCAAAACCACCGGCAAGCTGATCCGGCGCAACGGTCGCGCCACCCAGGTGGGCACCTTCCCCATCGGCATCGACACCGAACGGATCGCCGGGCTGGCCGCCAGCCCTGAGGTGCTGATGCGCTCGGGCGAGATTCGCGACTCCCTGGGGTCGCACCGAACCGTGCTTTTGGGGGTTGATCGCCTCGACTACACCAAGGGCATCGAGGTGCGTCTGCGAGCCTTCCGGGAGCTTTTGGCTGAGGGGCGGCTGTCGGCGGACAACTGCGTGCTGGTGCAGATCGCCGAACCCAGCCGCTCGCAGGTCACCGGCTATGCCAAGGTCCGCCGAGCGGTCGAGCAGATGGTGGGCGAGGTGAACGGAGACTTCGGGGTGATGGGCCACCCGGTGGTCCACTACCTGCACCAGAGCTACCCGCTCGAGGAGCTGGTGGCCATGTATCTCATGGCCGACGTGATGCTGGTCACCCCGCTGCGAGACGGCATGAACCTGGTGGCCAAGGAGTATGTGGCTTGTCGCAGCGGCCACACGGGAGTGCTGGTGCTATCGGAGTTCACCGGCGCGGCCCAGGAGTTGCGCGCCGCTGAGCTCATCAACCCGCACGACATCGAGGGCCTGAAGAACGCGGTTGAAGCGGCGGTTCACCGGACCGACAAAGAGGCCAAAAAGGCCATGCGGGCCATGCGCAAGGCCGTGCACACCAACACCGCCCCGCGCTGGGCGGCTGGCTACTTGGACCGCCTAGAGACCTGTTGATGGGCAGGGGCAGCTCGGGAGTTGCAAAATAATGCCGATGAGCACGTTCGACTCGATGATTTCCGCCAAGGAGATGGACAGCCGGGTGCAGGAGTTGGCCCGGGCATCGGTGCTGCTGGTGGCTTGCGACTACGACGGCACACTGGCCCCAATCGTTGACAACCCCCGAGAAGCCCGACCCACCAGAGAATCTGTTGTGGCGCTACGCCAGCTCGCTGCGATGCCCAACACCCATGTGGCGGTGATCTCCGGCAGAGCCCTCACAGACTTGGCCGCCCTCAGCCGGCTGCCCGACGAGATTCGACTCGTGGGCAGCCACGGCAGCGAGTTCGACGTGGGGTTCGCCGACCATCTGCGGCTGGACCAAAAACAGCAGCGCGATCGATTGCTGGAGGAGCTGAACCACGTCGCCCAGCGCGACACGGGCTTCGTGGTCGAGCCCAAGCCCGCCGGAGCTGCCTTCCACTACCGCATGGCCGACCCCCAAATCGCTACCCACGCGGTCCAAGAAGTGCTGAGAGGGCCGGCGACTTGGAGCGGAGTCCACGTCAAGCAAGGCAAGAAGGTGGTGGAGCTGTCGGTGATGGCCACAGACAAAGGCCATGCCCTCGAGAGGCTGCGCACCGATGTCTCGGCAGAGGCCGTGGTCTACGCAGGCGATGATGCGACCGATGAGGATGGTTTCGCCTTCCTGAAGGGGCCTGATCTCGGCATCAAAGTGGGGGAGGGACCGAGCCTGGCCCATGCCAGGCTGCAAGACACCGAAGCCGTGGCCAAAACGCTCGCCCTTTTGGCCGAGAGACGCCGGGCATGGCTCACCGGCGAGTACGCCCTTCCCATCGAGCGCCACAGCATGCTGAGCGACCAGAGAACGTTGGCGCTCGTCACCAACGAAGCCTCGGTGAACTGGATGTGCCACCCACGAGCCGACTCCCCGGCGGTGTTCGCCGGGCTCCTCGGAGGCGCACGGGCTGGCCACTTCTCCATCAGCAACCACGACCAGAGCCCGCCCATATCCCACCGCTACCTGCCCGGCACCATGGTCACCGAAACCCGCTGGCCCAATGTGACCGTGACCGACTATCTGGATTGCTCCGACCAACGGCCCTACCAGCCGGCGGGCCGCACCAACCTGATCCGGGTTATCGAGGGGACCGGCCGCATCAGAATAGAGTTCGCGCCTCGCCTGGACTTTGGCCGAGCGCCAACAGGGCTGCATGAGATCGAGGGCGGCATCGAGGCGTCGGGCACGGCCGAGACCGTGACACTGCTCTCGCCTGGGGTGGTCTGGAGCATCGTCGATGATGGCCCGCATCAGACCGCCATCGCCCAAGTCCAACTCGGCGATGCCCCGCTGGAGTTGGAGCTGTGCCTTGGCGAAGGGGCACACGGTGGGCCGCGGCAGCCGGTTGCATCCGAGGCCGACCGCCGCGTGGCAACTGCGTCGCACTGGCAGGACTGGGCTGACGGTCTCCAGCTTCCATCACTGGCCGGAGAGCAGGTGCAGCGCTCGGCGCTGGTGCTCAAGGCGCTTTGCCACCAGCCGTCGGGAGCGATTCTGGCCGCGGCCACTACCAGCCTGCCCGAGGTTCTGGGCGGGGTCCGCAACTGGGACTACCGCTATTGCTGGCCGCGCGACGCCGCCATGAGCGCCGCCGCTCTGCTGGCGCTGGGCAGCAGTCGAGAAGCCGACGACTTCCTCAACTGGCTTCTCGACCGTGTGGATCACCTGCCTGGCCCCGAGCAGCTCCGCCCGGTGTATGCGCTGGTGGGCGACGAGGCCCTGCCTGAAGCAGTGCTGCCCGAACTGGCCGGCTATGCGGGAAGCCGGCCGGTGCGGATAGGCAACGCGGCCGAGCACCAGGTACAGCTCGATGTCTTCGGTCCGGTGGTGGATCTGGCCTGGCGCCTGCTCGACGCCGAGGTGGCCATCTCCGAGCGGCACTGGGAAGTTGTCAAGGCGGTGGTAAGCGCGGTCTCAGCCCGCTGGCAGGAACCCGACCACGGCATCTGGGAGGAGCGGCGGCCCCCCCGCCACCACGTCCACTCCAAAGTCATGTGCTGGGTCGCGGTGGACCGGGCCATCCGCATCGCCAAGCGCCTAGACCCCGAGCTGGCTGCGCATTGGGCCCCCCTGCGCCACGCGATCGCCGCTGATGTGGTGGAAAACGGCTGGAGCGAGCGGCGAGGCTGCTTCACCACCGCTTACGGGTCCGACGAACTCGACGCAAGCCTGCTTTGGATCGGCCTCAGCGGACTGCTCCCGGCCACCGACAGTCGATTCGTGTCAACCCTCAAAGCTGTGGAGAGCGAGCTGCGGGACCGCCGTACCGTGTACCGCTACCGCCACGACGACGGGCTGCCGGGCACCGAGGGGGGGTTTTTGATCTGCACATCGTGGCTGATCGAGGCATACGTGCTTATCGGCCAGCTCGACGACGCCCGGACCCTGTTCAAGCGCTATCTGGAGCAGTGTGGCCCCACTGGGCTGCTCGCCGAGCAGTACGACCCGTCCGGTGAGCGCATGCTCGGCAACCACCCCCAGGCCTACTCCCACCTCGGGCTCATCAACGCCGCACTCGCTCTCTCGGACTAGGCGCTGAAAAGAAGTTCCCAGATCCGCTCCGGCGTGGCCGGCATCTCCACTTTGCCGGTGCCTAAGGGCGCCAGCGCGTCGGCGACGGCGTTGACCACGGCCGGAGTGGAGGCGATGGTGCCGGCCTCGCCGATGCCCTTCACCCCCATGGGATTGGTGGGGCTGGGGGTCACCGTGGAATCGGTGCGGAAGGAAGGAGTCTCAGCCGGTGACGGCACCAGGTAGTCCAAGAAGCTGACGTTGCGGGGCTGGCCGTCGTCGTCGAACGCCGCCTCCTCCCACAGCGCCTGGGCCACCCCTTGGAGGATGCCGCCGTGAACCTGGCCCTCCACCACCATCGGGTTGACCTGGTTGCCGCAGTCGTCTACCGCCACATAATCCACCAATTCCACCCCGCCGGTCTCGGTGTCCACCTCCACCACCGCCACATGGGTTCCGAACGGGAAGGTGAAGTTGGGCGGATCCCAGGTCATGTGCCCCTCGAGGTTGGGCTCCATGCCGTCGGGCAGGTTGTGGGCAGTGAACGCCTCGAAGGCCACCGAGGCCAGGGGCATCTCGGCGTCGGGCTGGCCCCTCACCCGGAAGGTGCCATCGGAGAACTCCAAATCCTCCACGTTGGCCTCCATCTGGTGGGCAGCGATGAGCTTGGCCTTGTCGATGACCTTGTCGGCCGCCATATACACCGCGGTACCGCCCACCGACAGCGACCGGGAGCCATAGGAGTCGAGTCCCAGCGGGGAGATGGCGGTGTCGGAGTGCAGCACCTCCACGTCTTCGGGATCCATCCCCAGTCGGTCGGCCACGATCATCGACCAGCACGTCTCATGACCTTGGCCGTGGGGCGAGGTGCCCGTCACCACCTGCACTTTGGCGGTGGGCAGCACCCGCACGGTGGCCGACTCCCAGCCGCCGGCCGCATAGTTCAGCGAGGCCAGCACCCGGCTCGGGGCCAAGCCGCACATCTCCACATAGCTCGACAGGCCCACTCCTAGATAGCGAGTGTCGCCTGCGGCCCGGCGATCAGCCTGGCGGCGGCGCAACCCCTGATAATCCACGAGTTCCAAGGCTCGCTCCAGGGCCTGCGGATAGTTACCGCTGTCGAACAGCAAGCCAGCACCCGACGAATAGGGAAAAAGCTCAGGAGCGATGAAGTTGCGCCTCCTGATCTCGGCGGGGTCCACGCCCACCGACGCGGCCAGCGAGTCGATAGCCCGCTCGATGGCGTAGGTGGCCTCGGGCCGGCCCGCGCCCCGGTAGGCGTCGGTGGGGGTCAAGTTGGTGAAAACCCCGGTGCACACGAATGAGTAGTTCGGGATGTCGTAGCAGCCGTGGTACAGGAAGGCGCCCAGCAGGGGCACGCCGGGGGTCACCAGCTGCAGGTAGGCCCCCATGTCGGCCACCAGCCTGACCCGCACTGCGCTGATGCGACCCTCAGCGTCGGCGGCCAGCTCGATGTCCTGGATCTGGCCCCGGCCGTGGACGGTGGAGGCCGCGGCCTCAGAGCGGCCCTCGGTCCAGCGCACCGGCAAGCCGTGGCGCAGCGCCAGCGCCGTACACATGATCTCCTCGGCATACACGTTCAGCTTGGATCCGAACCCGCCTCCCACCGAAGGCGCCACCACCCGCACCTTCTGCTCGGGCAAGCCCAGGGTGAGCGCCACCATGACCTTGAGGATGTGGGGGATCTGGGTGGCGGAATAGATGGTGATGTCGCCCCCGAACGGCGCGGGCACGGCCACCACCCCCCGAGGCTCCATAGCCGCAGGGATGAGCCGCTGCTGGATGTAGCGCTCCTTGACCACATGGGCCGCGGCAGAGAACGCGGCCTCCACCGCGTCGGCATCAGGGGTCAGCTCCCAGGTGTAGGAGGCGTTGGTGCCCAGATCCTCGTGGATGACGGTGCTGTCGGCAAGGGCGCCTTCGAGATCCACCACCGCGTCCAAAGGCTCATAGTCCACCTCGACCAGGGCGGCGGCATCGGCCGCCCCGTAGCGGTCTTCGGCCAGCACCACCGCAACCACATCACCCGCATAGTTGGCCTTGTCCACCGCGATCGGCAGGTGGGCCGGGTTCTTCATATCATCAGTCACCGGCCAAGCACACGGCAGCGGCCCCCACACGTCAACCAGATCGGCGCCCGAATAAGCTGCCACCACTCCGCTGGCGGCCAAAGCAGCGCTCAGGTCCACCGAATTGATTCGGGCATGGGCATGGGGACTGCGCACGCACGCCACCCACAGGGCACCGGGAAGGTCCAGATCGTCTACAAACTGGGATTCGCCGGTCAAAAGCGCCGGATCTTCCTTGCGAAGCAGCCTGCTTCCCACCACCCCCGTCGAGGATTCACTCATCTCAGCACCTCCCGTTTGCCGGTAAGCGTACTCCTCCTTTTCTTGCGGTGCAGCCGGGGGTCAGTTGGACGCGGCGGTGCGAAGGTCGGCCAACGTCTCCATCCACCAACGGTTCGCCACCGTGGTGTTGCCGGGAACGGCAGCCAGGCAATCGTCGACTTGGGCGACAACATCAGGAAGGTCGGCGGCCGCAAGGCGAAGATCCAACAGACCGTCCACCACTCGGGAGCGGCTGGAGAGCTCCCCGTCGACGGCGTCCAGCAGCTTGTCCACCAGCTCGGTGATCTCGATGAGGGCCACTGGGTTGCGGACGGTTTCCAATGTCACAGGTTTCTCCTTCGCCACGACTTGAGGATACAACCCCTGGGCACCTGAATATGTTCCCACACACATTCAGGCCATCTCCCACCGCGACAAACGCCCCTCCCCCCGATCGGCTCTGAGCGCGCCTAGGGTTTCGTTCCGTGCCTGACACCGTTATCTGCGCTCGAGGGGTCCATAAGAGCTACGGGTCGAACCATGTGCTCAAGGGCTTGGATTGCGATGTCGGGCGGGGCGTCACCGGGCTCTTGGGGCCCAACGGCGCGGGCAAGAGCACCCTTATGGGGTTGGTTTTAGGCCTGCACCCCCGCCAGGGCGGCACACTCAAGGTGCTGGGGGCGGATCCCGACCAGAGCGGGCCCGAACTGCGGGCCCGGCTGGGCTATGCCCCCGAGCATCACGACTTGCCCGGCGACGTGCAGGCTGCCGACCTGGTGCGCCACATTGCCCAGCTCCACGGCCTGCCCCGGCGGGCCGCCACCGAGCGGGCCAGCGACGCCCTGTGGCAGGTGGGTTTGGGAGAGGAGCGGTTCCGCCCCATCGGCACCATGTCCACCGGGCAGCGCCAGCGGGTGAAGATGGCCCAAGCACTGGCCCACGACCCCGACCTGCTGCTGCTCGACGAGCCCACCGACGGCCTCGACCCGGTGCAGCGCGATGACATGCTGGCCCTCATCCGCCGGGTGGGACGCGAGTTCGGCATCGACATCTTGTTGTCCTCGCACCTGCTGGAGGAGGTTGAGCGGGTGTGCGACTCGGTGGTGATCCTGGCCAACGGCGTGGTGGGCCGCAGCGGCCGCCTCCAAGACATGGGGTCGGTCACCGCTGGGGTCACGGTAGAGCTCGACTCTGATCCGCAGCCGCTGGCTGCGGCGCTGGCCGCTCGGGGCGCGTCGGCGACCATCGACGGGCGCTCCCTCACCGTGACCGGCGCGACGGCCGAGACCGCGGTGAACGACCTGGTTCGAGACCTGGTGGCCGATCTGGGCCTCGGGCTGCGCCGGCTGGAGCCCCGTCGCACCACCCTCGAAGACGTGTTCATCGAGGCTTCCCGATGACCGAAGCTCGAATCCACGACCGGGGCTATCTGGCCTACGACGGGCCCCGCCACAGCCCGGGCATGGCCATGGTCAACCTGTGCCGCCACACCATTCAGCGGGTGCTGGGCCTGAAGCGGTCCAATTGGCAGAAAGTTCTTCCTGCCGTCTCGCTCTTTATTGCGTTCGTGCCCGCCATCGTGTTCATCGGCATCGCCGCTTTCCTGCCGCAAGGGGAAGAACTGGGGCTCAATTCCACGGTCAACTACTACGGGTTCATCACCGGCGCCCTCTTCCTGTTCACCGCCTTCGTCGCCCCCGAGTCGGTTTGCACCGACCGTCGAAGCGGCATGCTCGGGCTTTACCTGGCATCGCCGCTCAATCGGGACACCTATCTGGCCGCCAAGTTCGCGGCCATCGCCGCGGTCTTGGCCACGATGACCCTTGGCCCTCCGCTGCTGATGCTGATCGCCTTCACCTTGGCCGACGCGGGGCCCGACGGGGTGACAGGCTGGCTGACAGAGCTGGGCCGGATCCTGGCCTCGGGAACTGCTCTCGCCGTTTTCTGGACCGCTCTCTCACTTGCGCTCTCCAGCCTCACCACTCGCCGGTCCTTGGCCAGCGTGGGCATTTTTGTGGGCCTTTTGGCCAGTTCGGCGGTCGGAGACGGGCTTGCCGCGGGCGCAGAGCTTGGCGACTCCTATGCCTTGCTCAATTTGGTCGGCCTGCCCTTCGAAGCCGTCTGGCGCATCTTCGGAGACCAGCAGTTCGACGCGCCCATCTCCGAAGTGGACACTTGGGCGATATTCGCAAGCCTAGTAGGGCTCATCATCGCCTTCGCGGCCTTCGCCCGCTGGCGCTACCAGCGAATCGAGGTCAGCCGATGAGTCCCCAAACCGAACCGCCACCTATGGTGCAGGCCACCGGGGTGTCCAAGTGGTTCGGCGACTTGGTAGCGGTGTCCGACGTGAGCTTCAGCATCGGGGCCGGGGTCACCGCCCTGCTCGGGCCCAATGGCGCCGGCAAATCCACCTTGTTGCGGATCATGTGCGGCCTGGCCCGGCCCTCCAATGGATCGCTGACCGTGCTGGGCCAGAATCCTCGCTCCGACGTGGCCGTGTTGGGTCGCATCGGCATGGCGCCCCAGCAGGAGTCGCTGTTGGACTACCTGAGCGGTCGGGAGTTCGTGGAGCTGGCCGCCCAATTGCACCAGGTGGCCAACCCGGCCGCGTCGGCCCGCCGGGCCATCCAGACGGTGGAACTCGACCCCGACGATCCTCGGCGGTTGTCCACCTATTCCAAGGGAATGCGCCAACGCGTCAAGCTGGCCCAGGCCATCGTCCACGATCCCCTGGTGATCGCCTTGGACGAACCCCTTACCGGCCTCGACCCTCGACAGCGGCGAGAGATGATCGCCCTGTTCCACCGCCTGGGCGACGAGGGCAAGTGCGTGATCGTGTCCAGCCATGTGCTCGACGAGGTGGAGCGGTTCGGCTCTCGGGTGCTGGTGATCGCCCAGGGGCGCTTGGCCGCTGAAGGCGACTTCCGCGAGATCCGCAATTTGATGGACGACCGCCCGCTGCGCATAAGCATCCGCACAAATCAGCCCCGGGCGGTGGCCATCGCCCTCTTGGAACGGGGAGTGATCTCCGGGTGCCGCCTGGAGACGGACGATGCGGTCGTCGTGGACACCTCGGATCCAACGGCATTTCGCCGGGCGGTGGCTCCCGCGGCGCGCGACCGGGATGCCTCGCTTCTGGAGCTGCGCCCGCTGGACGACGACCTCGAGAGCGTCTTCCGATACCTGGTGGGCCAGTGAACACGCATA
>JAPYOC010000181.1 GCA_028278955.1 Candidatus Poriferisocius aerobius | reverse complement strand
TTTGACTGGTATGGCTCCTATGCCGAGCGGGGCGACCATTTCGCCTCTTTGGCCCAAGAGCTGATCGGAGGATCGCCATGACCGCAGTCGCGCCACGGGTTCCCCGGCGGGCGTGGGCCGCGGCCCTGCGGTCCGCGCCGGCAGGCCAGGCCACGATCCCCTTCTACCTGCTGCTCGGGATGATCGTGACCCTCAATGCCATCGGCTTGGTCATGGTGCTCTCGGTTTCTTCGGTCACCAGCCTCTACGACGGACAATCCACCTGGTTCACCTTCCAGCGCCAGCTTGTCTGGTGCATGGGAGGGCTGGTGGCGATGGTCCTGGTCATGCGAACGGACTACCGGCGGTGGAAGCGGTATGCCAATGCCGTGGTGGCGCTCACCATGGTGCTGTTGGTGGCTGTGCTGATACCGGGGATCGGCACGACGGCCCATGGCGCCACCCGCTGGGTTTACTTCGGCCCCATCAGCTTCCAGCCCTCTGAGCTGGCCAAGCTGGGAATGATCCTGTTTGCGGCCGCATGGCTGTCCGACAAGGCGGGCGAAGAGCGGAACGCCCGGACCACCATCCGCCCGGTGCTGGTGATTTGCAGCGTCATGTGCGGGCTCATCCTGCTCCAGCCCAATCTGGGGACCGCGGTCGTGATCGTGGTGATCGCCTTCGCCGCGCTGTTCATGGCCGGGGTGCCGCTTGTGCCCCTGACCGGCTGGTCGCTGGTGAGCGGGGTAGCGGCGGCGCTGGCCGCCTGGGGGTCGGGCTATCGGCGAGACCGGGTGATTTCGATGCTCGACCCGTGGGCCGACCCGCTCGACACCGGCTGGCAGACCATCCAATCGCGGGTGGGCATCGCCTCGGGGGGCGCCTCTGGCGTGGGTTTGGGGGAGAGCCGCATCAAATGGGGGTTCCTTCCCGAGGCCCATACCGATTTCATCTTCGCCGTCTTGGCCGAGGAGATGGGGTGGCTGGGAGCCATGTTCGTCGTCAGCGTGTTCGCCATGATCGCGTTCTGCGGAATAGGGGTTGCGCTGAGCGCCCCTGACCGGTTCGGACAGGTCCTGGCCATCGGCATCACCGTGTGGGTGGGAGTCCAGGGGTTCGTCAACATGGCCGCAGTGGTCGGAGTGCTGCCCATCACCGGGGTTCCCCTGCCGTTCTTGTCGGTGGGCGGATCTGCCCTGCTGACCAGCATGGTGGGCATCGGGATGCTCCTCAACATCGCCCGTCAGAGCAGGGCCGCGCCCAGATCTGCCCGCCAGAGCAGGGCCGCGCCGTGACCGGTGCCGTCCGCTCGGATGGGTCGGGGGGGCAGCGTCTAGGACCCGACCGGCCGCCGGTGTGGGCGGTGATTGCCGGAGGAGGAACCGCGGGTCATGTCCACCCCGGCTTGGCGGTGGCCCGGGCCTTGGTTCGCCTCGGCCACCGCCCCGAGGCCATCCACTTCGTGGGATCAGCCCGAGGAGTGGAGCAAGATGCGGTTCCCGCCGCCGGGTTCGAGCTGACGGTGCTTCCCGGTCGGGGCATCCAGCGCCGGCTGACAAGCCAGAACCTGTCCTCGGCGTGGGGCATGGCGCAGGCCGTGGTGCTGGCCGTCCGCCTCTTGCGGCGGCTTGAGCCGTCGGTGGTCCTGGGTTTGGGCGGCTACGCCAGCCTGCCCTGCGCTCTGGCCGCTCGCCGGCTCGGAATCCCGCTCGTGGTCGCCGAGCAGAACGCAGTGGCCGGCTTGGCCAATCGTTTCGCCGGTCGCTGGGCTCGGGCATCGGCCGTATCGTTTCCCGGAACCCGGCTTCCCCGTGCGGTCCTGACCGGCAATCCGGTGCGCCAAGAGGTCCAGGGCGTCAACCGGGAGGGCAGCCGGTCTGCGGCCCGAGCTGCTCTGGGCGTGGAGGACGGGCGCCGCATGATTGCGGTGCTCGGTGGTTCGCTGGGCGCCGTTCAAATCAACCGGGCCGTGTTCGAGGCTGTCCGGCGGTGGGCCGACCGAGGCGACCTGGCGGTGCGCCATGTGGTGGGCCGACGGGATTGGCAGGAGCTGGCCCACCTGCGCCCCGACCTGTCGGGAGCGGCGCTGGACTACCGGGCGGTGCCCTATGAGGACGATATGCCCGGCGTGTACGCCGCCGCCGATCTGGTCGTTGGCCGGGCCGGGGCGTCGAGCGTGGCGGAACTTGCCGTTGTCGGCCTGGCTTCGGTGCTGGTGCCGTTGCCAGGCGCGCCCGGAGATCATCAGACGGCCAACGCGTCTCAGCTCGCGGCCCTGGGAGGAGCGGTGCTCGTGCCCGACCCCGAGATGGACGGCAGCCGAATGGTCGCCGAAGTGGAAAAGCTGCTCGGGGTTCCCGGTCTGCTGGACGCCATGGGCCGGGAGGCGGCCGGTCTCGGTCGCCGCGACGCCGACAACCGGGTGGCCGGCCTCCTCGAACAGCACGCCCGCGGCCCTCGCCGAGATGGGCCATAGAGGGAATGGTCGACTTGCAGCCGGGGGCACGGGCTCACCTCTTGGGAGT
>JAPYOC010000180.1 GCA_028278955.1 Candidatus Poriferisocius aerobius | reverse complement strand
GTTGAGGGGGGGCGGCTAGACAGCGAGAAGGTCGCGGGCGCCGGTGTCGCTGCTGGGGTGGCGGAGCTTGGACATGGCCCGGGCTTCGATTTGGCGGATGCGCTCGCGGGTGAGGTTGAAGTGCTCTCCGACTTCTTCGAGCGTGCGGGGCTCGCCGCGGTCGAGGCCGAATCGGAGCTTGAGGATCTCCCGCTCCCGCTCGTCGAGGGGGCCGAGCAGGCGGGTGATCTCCTCGGGCAGGAGCGCAGTGGCGGCCACTTCGAAGGGAGACTCGGCAGAGCGGTCTTCCACCACGTCGCCCAGCTCCGCGTCGCCGTCCTCGCGTAGCGGCTCGCTCAGCGAGAGCGGCTCGGCGGCGAAGCGCAGCGCCTCGGTGACCTTTTCTTCGGAGAGATCCACCTCCACTGCCAATTCCGCCAGGGTGGCCGGGCGGCCCAGCTTCTTCTCCAGGTTGGCCCGGGCTTTCTGGAGGCGGGCCAGAGTGTCGCCGGCGTGGACCGGCAGGCGAATGGTGCGACCGGTATTGGCGATGCCCCGGGTGATGGCTTGGCGGATCCACCAGGTGGCATAGGTGGAGAACTTGAAGCCCTTGCGCCAGTCGAACTTCTCCACCGCGTGCATCAGGCCGAGGTTGCCCTCCTGTATCAGATCCAGCAGGGGAAGGCCGGACGCCTGGTACTTCTTGGCGATAGACACCACCAGGCGGAGGTTCGACTGCACAAAGCGCCGCTCGGCTTGTTCCCCCACCTTGACTTGACGGCGCAGCAGCCGCCGGCGGGCGGGCGAGAGCCGATCCGCGCTGCCAGTTTCGCACTTTTTGTCCTGGTCGAGCAGGGTTTGCGCCTCGTTGCCTTCCTCGATTTTCTGGGCGAGCTCGACTTCGTCGTCTTTGGTGAGCAGCGGGTATTGGCCGATATCGGTCAGATAGAGGCGGACAAGATCTTCATCGTCTCGCTCAACACGCTCTTTCGGCACAGTCACACCTTCCCGATAGTCATGAGGCCCGATAAGCCGGGTGATTACCGCTGCCGCTATCGAACCGGTCGACGCTGACCGAGCAGAGACACGGGCAATGCTTGATCGATAACGATACCCGCCTTATCACCGATGCGACACCAGCGGAGGCTATCTTTTTTCGCGGTAGTCGTCGGCAAAGCCCATGGCCAGTTCTTCGAGGTCGCCGTCAGAGGAGATGCTCGGAAGATTCCACGCCTCCTCCCCCGCGTCCAGTTCTTCGGCCAGATCGGCGGCCACCATGCGGGCTGTGCGGATCACGGCGCCGTCGCTGGTCGGCGACAACTCGCGGCCCAGCCATTTGAGCACAAGACCCAGCTGGGGCAAAGCCACCTCGCGGAGCGCGGCCACGGCGGCCGCCGGGGCGGCGCCTTCCATGTGGCCGAACAGCCGCACCCACGCCTCCGTGGGCGGGCGAACCCGACTGTCCCCGGCTAAGGCGGGCGAATCGGGTAGCGCGGCGCGCCACCACTGGGCGTGCTGTCCATGGCGCCGGCCAGACCGGGACAAAAGAATCCGAGTGCGGGCGTCCAGCGGGGCTTCGACGCTCGAGTCGCTCGCCAAGCGGCCCTCGATCTCGAACAGCCGTTCCGAGATCCAGGCCAGTGCGCCACAAGCATCGCCCAGCTGTTCGATGTCCATGCTCAGCGCTTTTCCCGGCGGCGACTGGCCGCGCTCATGCTCAGCGTCCCCCGCCGTAGCGATTGGTGATGGGCAAGCGCCGGTCTCGGCCGAACGCCTTGGCGCTGATGCGCACGCCGGGGGGGTTCTGGCGCCGCTTGTACTCGGCTCGGTCTACCAAGCCGGTGATGCGACTGACCAAGGCGGGGTCGTAGCCCTGCTCGCAGAGATCGGCGGGGGTGAGGTCGCCCTCCACGTAGGCCTCTAGCAGCGGGTCGAGCACGTCGTAGGGGGGCAGGCTCTGGTCGTCGCGCTGGTCGGGGCGCAGCTCGGCCGACGGTGGTTTGACCAAGACGCTTCCGGGAATCAACTCCCGCCCCGCCCGCTGGTTGCGGTGGCGGGCAAAGGCGTACACCTGAAGCTTCCAGAGATCTTTGATCGCGGCGTAGGCCCCGGCGGTGTCGCCGTACAGGGTGGAATAGCCTACTGCGCTCTCGCTCTTGTTGCCGGTGGTCAAGATCAGCCAGCCGAACTTGTTGGACAAGGCCATGAGCAGCGTCCCCCGGATGCGGGACTGAACGTTCTCCTCGGCCAGATCGGGGTCGAGGCCGTCGAACGACGGGGCCAGCATGTCGAGAAAGGCCTGATGGCCAGGCTCCACTGAGATGACCCGGCAGTCGATTCCCAGGTTCTGGCCCAGTGCTTCGGCATCGGCCACCGAGTGGTCGCTCGAATAGCGGGAGGGCATTAGCACGCCGTGGACATGGTCGGCGCCGAGCGCATCGGCGGCGATGGCCGCCACCAGTGAGGAGTCGATTCCCCCGGACAGGCCGATGCCCACGTCGGTAAACCCGTTCTTGCGCACGTAGTCCCGGGTGGCCAGTACCAAGGCCCGGTATTGCTCGTCGAGGTCGTCCAATCCGGGATCGACCTCATTGATTCCCCCGGGGATGGCCACCGGCGGCGGCAGCTCGGGCCGGTCGGCCACCTCTACCTCGGCGATCAGCAGATGCTCTTGGAACGAGGGCGCCCCGGCGATGATCCGGCCGCCGGCGTCCAACACCAGCGAGGCACCGTCGAACACCAGCTCGTCTTGGCCCCCCACCAGATTGACATAGGCGATGGGGCGGCCGCTCTCCGCAATGCGCCGGCGGAGAACGCCCACCCGCTGATCCCGCTTGCCGACGTGATAGGGGGACGCGTTCAAGTTGAAGATGACCTCAGCGCCGCCCGCCGCCATCTGCGACATCGGACCGCCCGACACCCACGCGTCCTCGCAGATGCAGACGCCGACCGCCACTCCGGCGATGTCGTGCAGAACGGGATCGCCGCTACCAGGCTGGAAGTAGCGGCGCTCGTCGAACACGCCATAGTTGGGGAGCTCGCGCTTGTGGTAGACGCCCAGCAATCGACCATTGGCCGCTATTCCCGCGGCATTCTGGCAGCCGCCGGCATTGTCCGCGAACCCCACCACCGCGGTGCATGATCGAGAGCAGGCGGCAATGTGCTCCATCGCTTGGCGGCTGTCCTGCACAAACCGCTGCTTGAGCACCAAATCCTCAGGGGGATAGCCGGTGACGGCTAGTTCAGGGAATAGGGCCGCATGGCAGCCGGCTTCCTCGGCGGCCGCAAGCGCAGCCAGCACCCGCTCGGTGTTAGTACCGATCTCGCCCACCACCGAGTTGATCTGGCCCAAGGCCACCCGCAGCTTGGCCACGGGATCAGGCTAGTGGCGGGGCCGGCTTGGCTGGCGGCCGCAGTCCGTGTCAGTCAGATGGAGTAGTACAGCTCGTACTCGATGGGATGGGGCCGCAGATTGACCGCGTCCACTTCCCCCTGCTTGATCTCGATGTAGGACTCGATCAGCGCAGAGTTGAACACATCGCCCGCAAGCAGAAAGTCGTGGTCGGCCTCGAGGGCGTCCAGCGCCGCGCTCAGCGAGCCGGGCACCGTCTCGATGCCGGCGGCCTCTTCGGGGGGCAGGTCGTAGATGTTCTTGTCCAGCGGCTCGCCCGGATCCGTCTGGTTCTGGATTCCGTCGATGCCCGCCATCAGCATCGCCGAGAACGCTAGGTAGGGGTTGGCGCTGGGGTCGGGGCAGCGGAACTCCAGGCGCTTGGCCTTGGGGTTGTCGGATATCAGCGGGATGCGGATGGCCGCCGAGCGGTTCCGCTGGGAATAGGCCAGGTTCACCGGGGCTTCGTAGCCGGGCACCAGCCGCTTGTAGGAGTTGGTGGTAGGGGCGGCGAAGGCCAGGATGGCCGGGGCGTGGGCCAGGAGGCCGCCGATGTACCAGCGGGCCAGGTCGGAGAGCCCGGCATAGCCCCGCTCGTCGTACATCAGCGTGTCGCCGTCGCGCCACAGCGATTGGTGGGTGTGCATACCCGAGCCGTTGTCTCCGTAGATGGGCTTGGGCATGAACGTGACGGTGCGACCGTGCTCGCGGCCCACGTTCTTCACCACGTACTTGTAGAGCTGCACTTTGTCGGCCATGGCCAGCATCTCGTCGAACACCATGTCGATCTCGGCCTGGCCGGCGGTGCCCACCTCGTGGTGCTGGACTTCGATGGGGATCCCCACCGACTCGAGGGCCACCACCATCTCCGAACGGAGGTCTTGGAAGGTGTCCATGGGCGCCAGCGGGAAATACCCCCCCTTGTAGGGGATGCGGTGGCCGGGGCTGGGCGCGCCGTTCACCGAGGGGCGGCCGCTCTCGAAGATGCCCTCTGCCGAGCGGACCTGATAGCCGGACACATCAGGCTGGTTTTGGAAGGCCACGCTGTCGAAGATGAAGAACTCGGCCTCCGGCCCGAAGTAGGCGGCATCGGCGATGCCGGTACTGGCCAGATAGGACAAAGAGCGGCGCACCACGCCGCGGGGATCTTTGCTGTACATCTCGCCGGTGACGGGATCCTTCACGTCGCACAGCAGCGCCAAGGTCTTGCGCTGGGTGAACGGGTCGAAGACCGCGGTGTCGGGGTCGGGTATGAGGAGCATGTCGGAGGCGTCGATGGTCTGGAATCCGCTCACCGACGAGCCGTCGAACCCGAGTCCCTCCTCGAACACCGATTCGGTCAGCTCGCGGATGGGAAGCGAGAAGTGGTGTTGCACACCGGGGACGTCGGTGAAGCGCATGTCCACGAACTCCGCTCCCTCGGACGCGGCCATCGCAATGACTTCCTGGGAAGTTGGCACGGTGGGTTCCTCCTTATTCAGCCCTCACTCTCCCACAATCGGCGAAGGCGAGGTACATTCTCTCACGACCGAGTTTCTGGAGTTTTTCCCGATTGTGAAGGCTCTGTGAACGCCGCCAATGGGCTGGCGCCGAGGGCCGGCGCCGGGGCACTCTAGTGGCGTCCTATGGAATCGCCGACGCCTTCGGCCGGTACACGCCGGTAGCTCGCCGTGGAACCACAGAAGGACTATGTGCTCCGCACCGTCGAAGAGCGGGGGGTGCGGCTCATCCGCCTCTGGTTCACCGACGTGCTGGGCCAGCTCAAGTCGGTGGCAATCTCTCCGGCGGAGCTGGCCGACGCCTTCGACGAGGGCCTGCAATTCGACGGCTCGGCCATCGACGGCTTCTCCCGGGTGCAGGAGAGCGATGTCCTGGCCGTGCCCGACGCGGCCACCTTCGAGCTGCTGCCGTGGGCCGACCCCGAGGAGCCCTCCGGCCGGATCTTCTGCGACATCCGCAAGCCTGACGGCACCCCCTTTGAGGGCGATCCCCGCTGGGTGATGCGCCGCAGCCTGGCGGTGGCCGCCGAGCTGGGCTACACCTTCTACACCGCGCCGGAGGTGGAGTTCTTCTATTTCCGCCATAACGATCCCACTCAGCCGATGGCGCCGCTGGACAACGCCTCCTACTTCGATTTGACCACCGCAGACGTGGCCAGCCCGCTGCGCAAGCGCACGATCACCATGTTGGAGGCCATGGGCATCCCGGTGGAGTATTCCTTCCATGAAGAGAGTCCCGGCCAGCACGAGATCGATTTGCGCTACACCGAGGCGCTGAGCATGGCCGACAACGTGATGACGCTGCGGTTGGTGGTGCGCAAGCTGGCGCTGGACCGGGATCTGCACGCCACGTTCATGCCCAAGCCGCTGAACGGCGCGCAGGGGTCGGGGATGCACACCCACATGTCGCTGTTCGAGAACGACGTGAACGCCTTTTATGACGCTGGCGACGACTATGGCCTCTCGAAAACGGCCAAGGCCTTCATCGCCGGCCTCTTGCACCACGCTCGGGAGATCACCGCGGTGACCAACCCGCTGGTGAACAGCTACAAGCGGCTGGTGGCCGGCGATGAGGCGCCCACGTTCGTGTCGTGGGCCCGAAACAACCGCTCTGCCCTGGTGCGGGTGCCGGTGGTGAAGCCGGGCAAGGAGTCGTCCACCCGAATCGAATATCGAGCGCTGGACTCGGCGGCCAACCCCTACCTGGCGTTCTCCGCGGTGCTGGCCGCCGGTTTGAAAGGGGTGCAGGAGGGCTATGAGCTGCCCGCCGAGGCATCCGCCGACCTCTACACCATGACTGGGGGGCAAGCCCGTTCCAAGGGCTTCGAGGAGCTTCCCATGTCGTTGTCGGAAGCGCTGGATGGGCTGGAGCAGTCTCCGCTGATGGCCGGCGTGCTGGGCCAGCACATCCATGAGTGGTTCCTGCGCAACAAGCGGGCCGAGTTCGCCGACTACCGCCGGGAGGTCACGCCCTTCGAGCTCCGCCGGTACCTGAACACCTGGTAGCCGCTGTGACCGAGCCGCTGCTCGTTTTCCCTGATCCGCCGCCGCCGGAGCTGGTCCGCACCCTGGACTTGGCCGGTTACAACTGGAAGGCCGCGGGCCGCGTCCACGAGCCGGAAGGCCGGTGGCTGGGAGCGGTGGTGGCCGCAGAGGAAAGTCCCGAAGACGCCTTCGGGTTCTGCCGTGCTCTGGCCCGCGGGGGTCTGGGCATCCCGGTACTGCTGCTGGTGTCCGGGGCCCATCTGAACGAGCTGGACATGCGCGACGACCTCTACACCGACTTCTGCCTGACCCCCTTCCATCAGCGGGAGCTGGAGGCCCGGCTGGCCCACTTGGTGTGGCGGTCGGGCACGGCGCTGCGCCCCGAACTGATCGAGTACGGCCCAATGGTGTTGAACGTGGAGACGTATCAGGCCACCATCGCCGGCCGGCCCCTCGACCTCACCTACATGGAGTACGAGCTGTTGAAGTTCCTGGCCAGCTCGCCGGGCAAGGTGTTCACACGGGAGACCCTGCTCAGCCGGGTGTGGGGCTACGACTATTTTGGAGGCGCCCGCACCGTGGACGTTCATGTGAGGCGCCTGCGGGCCAAGCTGGGCGAAGAGCACGCCAGCCTGATCACCACTGTCCGCTCCGTGGGCTATCGCTTCGGGCTCTCCCGCTGGGAGCGATGACCGCTCAGCCCACGGAAGCCCACAGCTCTATTTCCACCAGGGCGCCGAGGGGCAGGCCGGCGACGCCGACCGCGGAGCGGGCGGGGCGATTGGCGCCGAAGCACTCGATGTAGACGTCGTTCATGGCGCCGAAATCGTCCATGTGCAGCAAGAAGACGGTGGTCTTCACCACATCGTCCAGAGTGGCCCCCTCGGTGGCCAGCACCGCCTTGGCGTTGGCCACCGCTTGGCGGAACTGAGCGCCGGTCCCGCCGGGCACCAGCGACCCGTCGGCAATCCCGATCTGACCCGAGCAGATGAGGAGGTTTCCTGTTCGGACAATGGGAGAATAGGGTCCAACCGGAATACTCATACCTGAAGATCATATGGAAGGGTCATATGGAAGCCAGTAGCCAGGGTCGCCCCATCCAGGACATCGACGCCCTGCTCGCTTCCTGTCCGTGGCCTGCCGAGGCCCGTTCGCTCATCGAAGATCTAGGCATTGCCGATGAGCGCCGGGTCCGGGCCGCGGCGATGCTGGCCGGGGCTTCCCGCAGCATGAGCAAGGCGGTGCGCCGCGATCCCAGCCTGCTGGGCGTGCTCGACCCCGCCACCGAGTTCGCGGTGGAGAAGATGACCCTGGTCGCCCCCGTCGACGACGACGCCCTCGACGGGCTGCGGCGGTGGAAGCGCCGCCAGCTCCTGCGCATCGCGTTGCGCGACCTGCTGGGCGAGGCCGACCTGGCCACCGTGGGCCGAGAGCTGTCGCTGCTGGCCGACGCCTGCTTCGCCCGCGCTTTGGAGATCGCCGATGAAGGCCCGCCCCTGGCCATCATCGGGATGGGCAAGTTGGGAGGCAGCGAGCTGAACTACGCCAGCGACGTGGACGTCGTGTTCGTCCACAGCGGCGATCCCGCCGCGGCCGCCCGCCGAGCCCGAAGGGTGCTGGAGATACTGACCGCGTTCACTCCCGAGGGGCAGGTGTACCGGGTGGACATCGAGCTTCGCCCCGAGGGCGGGGCCGGAGCGCTGAGCCGCACCCCGGAGGCATTTGGCGCCTACTTCGACCGGTGGGCGGTGCCGTGGGAGCAGCAGGCCTATATCAAGACCCGACTGTGCGCGGGCGACCCGCAGCTGGGCAACGCCTTTTTCGACGCCATCAAGCCGGGAGTGTGGGGGGAGAACCTGGAGGCCGACACGGTGCCGCACCTGCGGGCTCTGAAGTTGCGGGTGGAGGAGTCGGCCAAACACAAGGGCGACCGGGAGATCAAGAAGGGTCCCGGCGGCCTGCGGGACATCGAGTTCACGGTGCAGCTTCTTCAGCTGGTCCACGGCCGCACCGATCCCACCATCCGCTCCCCCAACACCCTCACCGCGCTGCGCCAGCTCAGCTGGGGGGAGTACATCGATGAGGCCGACGCCGTTCATTTCACGACCGCCTACATCCATCTGCGCACGGTGGAGCACCGCTTGCAGCTTCGCGACGAGCGCCAGACCCACGAACTGCCCTCCGGGGACGCCGACCGGCAGTGGGTGGCTTTGGCCTCCGGGTTCCAAAGCCTGGAAGCGTTTCAGGCTTCCCACAACCGCCATCAGACTTCGGTGCGGGAGATTCACCAGCGGGTTTTCTACCGCCAGACCTTGGATCGGATGCACGAGACCGGTCTGGTGAGCGAGCTTCTTCCCGACCGGCTCGGGCAGCTGGGCTTCGCCGATCCCGCCCGGGCGGCCGAAACCATTGAGCGCTTGACTGCCAACCTCGGCCGCCGGGCCAACGTCGGTCAGCAGGTGCTGGTCATCATGGTGGAGGCCTTGGCCGCCACCCCCGACCCCGATCTGGGCCTCGTGCGACTGGCCTGGCTGCTGGACGGCTCCTACCGAGTCGGCACCATCCTCCCGGTGCTGCGCGACTCCCCTGTTGCCATCAGCTACATTGCTCGGCTGCTGGGATCAAGTCGAGTGGCCGCGGGGTGGCTGCGCAGCCACCCCGAATTCGCCCGATCGCTGATGAGCTCTGAGGAGCTGGCCGTGCCCCGCACCGGGGATGCCTTGATGGCCGAGGCCGCCGCCGCGATGCAGTCTGCCGCCGGCGACCGCGACCTCCAAATGGCGGAGCTGCGCCGATTCGTGCGGCGCGAGCAGCTGCGGGTGGCGGCCCGGGACATCCTGGGGCTGGCGTCGATCATCCAGATCCCCCAAGAGCTGACCATCATCGCCGATGCCGCGGTGGCCGCGGCCATCGGCTCGTTGGCCCCGGACATGCCTTTCGCGGTGGTCGGGCTTGGGCGCTATGGCGGCCTCGATCTTTCCTATGCCTCTGATCTGGACGTGATCTTCGTATACGAGGGCACGGGCTCTGATGACGCCAGAGCTGCCAATCGCACCGCCCGGAGCCTGCTCAAAGAGATCGGCGCCCAAACCGCGGAGGGTCGGGCCTGGGAGATCGACGCCCGATTGCGCCCCGAGGGAGAGAACGGGCAGCTCGCTCGGTCGCTTGAGGGGTACCAGCGCTACTACGCCGAGCGGGGCCAGCTCTGGGAGCGCCAAGCGCTCCTCAAAAGGCGTTTCGTGGCCGGGGACGCTGATCTGGGCCGGCGCTTCGTCGAGCGAATCGACCTGTGGTGCTACCAGCCCGACTTCAGCGAAGCCGAAGCAGAGGAGATCCGCGCCATGAAGCGCCGCATCGAAACCGAGAAGCTCGGTGGCGGCAGCAAGGTGCGAGACGTGAAGCTCGGCGCGGGCGGGCTCAGCGACATCGAGTTCACCGTGCAGCTCATGCAGCTCCAGCACGGTTTCAGGCGAGACTCGATCAGGGACAACCGCACCCTCTCGGCGCTTGCCGGGTTGTCGGAGCACAGCCTGCTGGACATCGCCGATAGAGCCACCCTGGATGTGGGCCATCGCTTCTGCCAGCGGTTCCGCAACGCCCGCTACCACCTTTCCGGACTCTCGTCAGACGTGTTCCCCGACGACGACCACGAAGAGCTCCTGCTGGCCCGGCGCCTCGGCTATCCCAGCCCCGAGGACTTGGAAGCCGACTACCAGGAGATCACCGAAGCCGTGCGAGAGGTGACCGACCGGCTGTTCTACGGTGAGGCCCACTAGGCGTCGATCGGGCCGGTGGGCCAGTCGGGAGGCTGCCCTGCCGCCCGCCAGGTTGCCGCGGCGACCGCGGCGAACACCGCATCGGAGCCGTTGGTGGGCGCACCTTCGGACGGCATGATCTCCACTTCCACCGGCGGCATCTGAGACGCAGGCACCACCCCGAAGGAGCGGATGGTGAGGTCGTGCACCTCCCCGCTGTGGTCTACAGCCAATGCTTCGGAGGTGACCCAGCTGTAGGCCATGTGGGCGGCACCGATGCAGTAGGAGCGCAGCACGATCTCATCCAGCGGATCGCCGCACTGCACGTGAATCTGCAAGCTACCCCGGTGCCATCCGGCCCAGGCTGATCCACCGCCGGGGGCAACCATTTCGCCGGTCCCGTCGCTCAGCGCGTCCAGTGCCACCGCCGCCTCCACCCAGCCTGCGCCCCGAAGGGCAATCGACGTCGCCGGCCCGGCGACATCCACCTCCTCCACCTCGAGGCCGGGGGCCGCTGAGGCGATGACGTCGGACACCCCAGGCGTGCGGACCACCCGGGCCACGCCGCAACCGTCGGCATCGGCCCCAATGGCCACCGGCGGGCGCTTGGGGCCACGGCGGACCGTGTCCTCTCGAGACCACAGAACCCGGACCGGGCGGCCGTGCTCGTCGGCCAACCGCCGGGCGATGCCGGGCAGCAGCGATGTGAGCTTGGCCCCGAATGCCCCGCCGTTGGCCAGCGGTCCAGCCGGCTCACCGCCGGGCACGCACCACGAGGCATCCGTCTCCAAATAGGCCGGCTCCACCCAGCAGGTGCGGAGCCGTACTGCCCAGTCCCCGTCAGGAAGTTCCAAGGGCATGGGCCGCTCATCAGGGGTGCGTCGGCCCTGCACCTTCCCGGCGGCGGCTCGGGCCTCGGCCGCGGTTTCCCCCAAAGCCCATCCGCCGCGCCCATCGGACAGGGCGACGAGGGCCCCCGCGGGCGCGGTGTCAGCCGCGAAGCCCCCCTGTCCCAATGCCACATCCGGCCCCACTGCCTGCGAAACGCCCCCCTCAAGCGCGGCCCGCCGAGCGGCCGCAGCCCAGTCGCGCCCGGGCGCCGGGGTGCCGAAGCCGTCCCAGGCCTCCAAAATGGTCTGCCAGCCGGTGCAGCGGCACAGATGGGCGGCCAGTGCCGAGGCGACCTCGGAGCGGGTGTGCGTGCGGCCCGCCCGCGCCTCGAGGCCGGCGAGGCGCA
This sequence comes from Candidatus Poriferisocius aerobius, assembly GCA_028278955.1. Lineage (GTDB taxonomy): Bacteria > Actinomycetota > Acidimicrobiia > Acidimicrobiales > Bin134 > Poriferisocius > Poriferisocius aerobius. Next base: position 24,779 of record JAPYOC010000180.1, on the reverse strand, counting down.
TGATGATGCCGGGGGTGCAGAAACCGCACTGGCTGGCGCCAGAGGCGCAGAACGCCTCCCCCCACCCCGCTCGTATTTCAGGCGGCAGTCCGGCCAGCGTGGTGATTTCGCGACCGGCCGCTCGGCGGGCCGGGGTCACGCAGGACACTCTCGGCTTCCCGTCCACCCACACCGTGCAGCAGCCGCATTGGCCTTGGGGGCTACACCCGTCCTTGACCGTGTGGATGCCGAGGCGGTCGCGGAGCACCTCCATCAGCGAGGCCCCGTCGTCGGCGATCTCGATGAGGCGACCGTCTACGGTGAATTCCAATGGGGCCGCCCGGCGCAGGCCGCCACGAGCGGCGAAGTGCTTAGCTGAAGCTCTGACCGCAGCCGCAGGTGCGCTGAGCGTTGGGATTGGTGATGGAGAACCCCGCATCGGTCAATCCGTCTTTGTAGTCAAGAACGGCGCCTTCGAGCAGGGCAGCGCTTGAGGAGTCGACCACCACCTTGACGTCCCCGAAGAGCACCTCTTGGTCTTCGGTGCCGATGTCAGCGTCGAAATACATCTCGTAGCTGAAACCAGAGCAACCGCCGGGGCGTACTGCCACCCGTAGGGCCAGCTCTTCGTCGTCGGCCTGCTCTTGGCGCACTAGGTCGCCGACTTTGCCTGTGGCGGCATCTGTGAGGGTAATCACGAAGCTCTCCCTGTTGAATGCTGCGAACGGTGCCATGTTATCGCCCGGCTCCATGATCCAGCACACCAAAACCCAGGCGCAGCACTCCCCCTCCCGTCGAGACACGCGCCCACAGCCGGTAGCATGGACGGCTGTGAGCGATGGCGCAGCCGCAGCGCTGCCGACGGTTGAAGATGTGATGGGCGTGCTCCGCGGGGTGATCGACCCTGAGCTGGGCACCGACATCGTTGAGCTGGGCATGGCCCGCGACGCGGTGGTCAACTCCGACGGCCTTGTCGAGGTGACCGTGGCGCTCACCACCGCAGGATGCCCGCTGAGGGCCCAGATCCAGCGTGAGGTGCGCAGCCGGGTCGGCGACCTCCCGGGGGTGGAGAAGGTCAAGATCCACTGGAGCGAGTTGACCCAAGACCAAAAGGCCGCCGCGATGGCCAAGGCCCGCTTCAACGTGGCCCAGAACGCCCCCGACACCGCAGTTGCACCCACCACCAAGGTGGTGATGGTGGCATCGGGCAAGGGCGGGGTGGGAAAGTCGTCGGTAACGGTGAACCTGGCCGCTGAGCTGGCTCGTCGGGGAATGCGGGTTGGGGTCATGGACGCCGACATCTGGGGCTACTCGGTGCCCCGAATGCTGGGTGTGGAGGGTCGCCTGGCCGGCGCGGAGGACGAGAAGAAGATCGTTCCCAACCGCAAGCCGGTGGGCGACGGCGTTCTGGAAGTAGTGTCGATGGGATTCCTGGTCGACCGGGAGGAAGCTGCGCTGATGTGGCGGGGCCTCATGTTGAACCGGGCGGTCCAGCATTTTTTGGAGGATGTCCGTTGGGGGCCGATGGACTACCTGCTGATCGACATGCCGCCGGGAACCGGCGACGTGCAGATGGGCATCGCCAAGATGCTTCCCCAAGCGGAGATGGTGGTGGTCACCACCCCGGCCCGCAGCGCTCAGAAAGTGGCCGCTCGAGTCGCCTCGATGGGGCGTTCCAACTATCTCCGGATCGCCGGGGTGATCGAGAACATGAGCGCGTTCACAACCCCCGACGGTGCGTCGTACGAGATTTTCGGCCGCGGGGGCGGGCAGGAACTGGCCGACGAGCTCGGCGTGTCCCTGCTGGGCCAGGTGCCCATTGACGGTTCCGTGGCCACCGCCGGAGACGAGGGGGATCCTGTGGTGCTCGGGGAAGCTCCCGGTTCGGCGGCGGCGGCGTTCCGCTCTATCGCCGATCGGCTGCTGGAAGAAGTCCCCCCGGTGGAGATGGCGAGTTGCACTGCCCGGATTTTCGAGGCCGCCGAGCAAGCCCTCGCCAAACTCGACATCGCTGCTCAATAGGAGTATCCGACCGTGCTGGTATGGCTGATTCTGGGGTTTATCGCGGTGCCGCTGGTGGAGCTGTATGTGATCGTGGAGACAGCGAGAAGCATCGGCACGCTGGAAACCATCGGGCTGTTGATCTTGGTGAGCGTCGTCGGGGCGTGGATGGTGAAAGCCCAGGGGCTGGCCGTGCTGTGGCGGGTTCGCAACAAGTTGGCCGAGGGGCGGATGCCGGGGCAGGAATTGGTGGACGGCGCCTTGGTGCTTTTGGCCGGGGCGCTCATGCTCACCCCCGGGTTCGCCACCGACGCGGTCGGCCTGCTGTTGTTGTGCCCGCCCACCCGCATGGCCATCCGACCGCTGGCCATGCGCCGTTTCCGCCACCGCGTGGCTTATTTTGGCCCTGGGCAGGCGGAGCCGGGAACCATCCACGACACCGATCTGGTCAACGGCGATTGATCGCCCGCAGATGACGAGAGCTCTGTCGCTCATTTGGACAGATCCGTGAGACCGCCTTCGGTGGATGCTCTCGCCCGATCGCTGGCCGACACCGGGCTGCCCCATCCGCTGCTGGTGGACGCGGCCCGGGCGGCCATCGCCGATGGCGGTCCTGAAGAAGTGGGCCAGCGGGCTCGGCGCCATGCCCGCGCCGCGGCCCGGTCGCTGCTGCAGCCGGTGATAAACGCCACTGGGGTTCTGCTGCACACCAACCTGGGGCGGTCGCCGCTGGCGGTCGCCGCCGATGCCGCCTACACCAACCTGGAACTGGATATCTCGTCGGGCCGCCGCGGCTCCCGGCACGGCCATGCTGCCGCTTTGGTGGCCCGGCTGTGCGAGGCCGAGGACGCCATTGTGGTGAACAACGGGGCGTCGGCCGTGCTGTTGGCGCTGGCCGCGCTGGCGGCCGGGCGCGGGGTAGCAGTGTCGCGGGGGGAACTGGTGGAAATCGGCGGCGGATTCCGGGTCCCGGAGGTCATGGAGCAGTCCGGGGCTCGGCTCGTGGAAGTGGGCACCACCAACCGAACTCGTCTGGCCGATTTCACCTCGGTCGCCGACGATCCGGCCAACGACATCGTGCTGGCCCTCAAGGTGCATCAGTCCAACTATCGGATCGTGGGCTTCACCGAGCATGTCACCGTGGGCGAGATGGCATCGCTGAGCGTCCCGGTGGTGGCCGACATCGGATCGGGATTGGTGGACAGCGCCTGCCCGTGGCTGGAAGACGGCCCGCCGGCATGGTTGGCCGGAGAGCCCGCGGCCCGCCAAACCCTGGCCGCGGGGGCGGCGCTGGTGACCTTCTCCGGCGACAAGCTGTTCGGCGGCCCCCAAGCAGGGGTTATCGCCGGCCGGGCCGATCTGGTGGGAAGATGCGCCCGGCATCCCCTGGCCCGGGCGATGAGGCCGGGGAGCCTGGTGCTGAGCGCTTTTCAGCAGGTGGCGCTGGCCTATCTGCGGCGAGACGGGCAGGCCATCGAATTCTGGCGGATGGCGTCACTGGCCGCGGACGAGCTGGAGCGACGGGCCCACGCGGTGGTGGCCGAGTCCGGGGTCGGCGAGGTGGCCGAGGTGGCCTCGGTGCCCGGCGGCGGCACGCTTCCCGGCACAGAGATCGGCTCGTGCGGAGTGGTGGTGGCTGGCGACTGGACCGCGGCCCTGCGGGCCGGCACCCCCCCCGTCATTGCCCGAGTGGGCGACAACCGCACGTGGCTCGACCTGAGGACGGTGGCGGCTGGCGACGACCGTTATGTGGTCGCCGCCCTGAGGGGCCTTCCATGACCAGCGCGACGGCGCCGGAGACGTCCCGAGCGTGTGTCGAGCGGGCCGGGGTGGCGCGTTGAGCATCACCATCTCCACTGCCGGCCACGTGGATCACGGGAAGTCCGCGCTGGTGGAAGCGCTCACCGGGGTGGACCCCGACAGATTTGCCGAGGAAAAGGCCCGAGGCTTGACCATCGACCTGGGGTTCGGCTCGGTGCTTTTGCCCTCAGGCCGGTCGGTCTCCATCATCGATGTGCCCGGCCACGAGAGGTTCATCCGCAACATGCTCGCCGGGGTGGGGGCGGTGGATGCCTGCTTGTTCGCGGTGGCGGCCAATGAGGGGTGGATGCCTCAGTCGGAGGAGCACCTCCGCATCCTGGAACTGCTGGGAGTGTCGCACGGGTTGATCGCCTTGACCAAGGTGGGAGCATGCGACGCTGACATCGCCGAGCTGGCCCGTTTGGAGGTCGAGGAGCGGGTTGAGGGCACGTTCTTGGCCGCGGCGCCGGTGGTGGAGACCGACGTGGTGGACGGGTTGGGCCTCGACGGCCTGCGAGCGGCGTTGGAGGAGTTGTTGGACCGGGCCCCCGCGGCTGTCGACCAGCGCCGCCCAAGGCTGTGGGTTGACCGGGTGTTCGCCGCCCGGGGGGCCGGAACGGTGGCAACCGGCACGTTGAGCGGCGGGCAGATCCGAGTCGAAGACGAATTGGAGCTGTGGCCCCGAGGGGTCGCGGTCCGCATCCGGGGCTTGCAGACCCACCACACCCCGCGTCCCAAGGTCGGGCCGGGCAATCGGGTCGCGGTCAACCTTTCGGGTGTCGCCCACCAGCAGGTTGTCCGAGGCGATGTGCTCGTCCGGGCCGGGCAATGGCACCTCACCGACCGCTTCGACGCTTCTTTGACCGTGTTGAGCGCCTTGGACCACGACGTGTCCCGCCGAGGGGCGCACGCGGTGTATGTCGGAGCGTGCGAGTTGCCGGCCCGCATGCGCATCCTCGGGCTCGAGGCCCTGTCGCCGGGCGAAACTGGATCGGTCCGGCTCCATCTCCCCCGCCGGCTGCCGCTGCTGCCCGGCGACCGCTTCGTGCTGCGGGAGAGCGGCCGAGCCGAGACCATCGGAGGCGGAACCGTGCTCGACGTCGACCCGGTGCTGCCCGCGTCGCGGGCCAAGCCCGATTTGTCAATCGACAGGGTGGTGGCCGAACGGGGCTGGGTGGAAGCTGACCGCCTGGTGCTTTTGACCGGTCGGCGGCGGCCCCCCGATGTCGGGCGGTGGGTGGTGAGCCCGGCCCTGCTGGAGGAGGCCCGGACCCGGCTGCGGAGCGCCGTGGACGCCGCCGGCCCCTTCGGGCTGGACACCGCCGGGCTCAACAGCAGGGACAGGGCGGTATTGAGCCTCATCGAGGATGTGGCGGTTGAGGGAGGCCGAGTGCGCCCCATCGGGCAATCGGATCCTTATGAGAGCCACCGGTACACCGCGGCCTTGGAGGCAGCCCCGTTCACCCCCCCCGACCCTGAAGCGGCGGGCGTGGCCCGGAGTGAAGTGCGGGAGTTGGTGAAGCGGGGGTTGGTTGTGGAGCAAGACGGCGTGTTCTTCGCGGCCACGACGTTGGAGGCGGCCCGCTCGGTGCTCGCCGACATGCTGGCCGATCAGCCCGACGGGGTCACCGTGGCCGAGGTGCGCGAGCGCTTGAAAACCACGCGCAAATACGCGTTGCCGCTCTTGGCTTGGCTAGATGGCCATGGGATGACCCGGCGAAGGGGCGATGTGCGAATCGCCGGACCGCGCCTGTGAAGGCTAATTGTGCCGTTGGCTGAGGATTTTCCGGCGCTCCAGCTCGTTGAGGCCTCCCCAGATTCCGTGCTGCTCGCGAATCTCGAGGGCATAATCTCGGCACTCGTCGATCACACGGCACTCGCCGCAGATGGCCTTGGCCCGGCTCTCCCGCTCTAGCTTCTCCTCTTTGCGCTCAAATGACGGGGGGGGGAAGAACACCGCCGCTTGCGGCCCGCGACAGGCTGCCTTTACTTGCCAGGCTCTCTCACTGGTGACGGCGCTCACTCTCCGCTACCCCCTTTGTGTGGACCTTATAGGCGAAGCTGGCTGCGCACAAGACGGGGGAGAGCGCCTGGGCGCAGCCGCAGATGGCCGGTCGGGTTTCAGGCCGGTCGGGAGTCTTTTCGCCGGGGCTCTCGGTAGTCGCGAGCGGCGCCCTCCATCGGTTCCACTTCCAGCCACAGGCCGTCTATCTCAACCACTTTGACTGGATTGCCCGCGGCCACTGGCGTGGCCCGGTTGGATCGCGCCCGCCACAGGGCGCCCCGAATTCTCACCACCCCGTCGGGAGAGACGCTCTCTACGACCTCCCCCGTCTCTCCGATCATCCAGTCCCGTCCGATGGTGGGTGTAGAGAAGCGGGTGCGCACCATCGAAGGCATCCCCGAGAACATGGCCACCGCCACCGCCCCGGTCATCACCACCATGGGGATCCACGACATGGACACTCCGTCGTAGAGCCACCATGTGCCCGCACCGAACATGATCATGCCGGCCCCGGTCCAAAAGCGGGGAACCGATGTTTGGATGTCGATGCCGAACGCCACCATTGAAGCGGCCAGCAGCACCAGTGCCCAGGTGTTGTGGGGCAGCACCGACAATCCGTAGCCGGCCAGTATGAACAGCAGCGCGCCCACCACCCCGGCGACCCCGATACCCGCGGTGAAGAACTCGAACAACAGCAAGCCCATGCCGATGGACAGCAACAGGTAGGCAACAGGCGGGCTGGCCACGGTGTGGAACAGCTGATGGGCCAGCGAGAGGCCCCGGAACTGCACCCCGGTGGCCGGCTCCAGGCGAGGCTGTCCGTCCACCTCGACCACGCTGGAGGCGAAGCCGAGATGGTTGAGGTCGACCAAGTAATCGCCGATGAGCGGGGCCACGCACTGTTCTTCTTCGGGAAGCACTCGCACGGTTTGGGGATCGAAGGCAATGCCTGCCTCTCGGTAGCGTTCTCGCAAATCGTTGATGTCGAGGGTGTCGCAGGCGATGACCCCTCTGGAGATGAGCTGTCTCCAACCCAGCTTCTGGGTTCGGATCAGCTCTTGGTTTGCCCAAGCGACGGGGAACTCGGCCAGCGCGGCGAGGGGCGGTCCAAGATCGCCCACGCTGGTGCCCGGGGCGATGCCCACATCGTCGGCCACGGCGAAGAGCTGGGCCACCTTGCCTTCGAGGGAGGCGCCGTTCGGGCCGACCCAGACCGCGATGGGCACCGCCGAGGTGGCAATGGCGCCAGCCAACTCGGCGAGGCGGCCATCGGAGACCACCGAACGATTGCTGTCGACTCTGAACACCAGAAGGGTGGCTCCCGCCTTAGCGGCGCCGGCCACCGATTCATCGATGTGGTCGGCCATGACCGGATCCAGCAAACCGGTGACCTCGACCACCACCGCCAAGCCGTCGCCATCGGAGTCGCTGAGCCCCGCTGCCCCATCCCCGGCACCGGCGGCGGCCAAGACGGCCCCACCGAGGAGGCCGGCGGCGATCAGCTTGCGCCGCGGTGGCCGCGCTCTTGGCTCAGAGGCGGCGCGGCCAGTCGACCTGAGCCATCGCGTGCTCGGCATTTTGCTGGGTTTCGAGAGACCCATGTGCCCCTCTTCGCGCATCTTTTTACTGCGCCTCGCCAGGGTCGGTGCCCAGCAGCGATGCCAGCGCTTCTTCGGGCGTCTCTGCCACCGGAACGATTCGGTCGAAGCCGGTGGTGTGCAGCAGTCGGGCCAGCGCCCCCTCGCCACAGGCCACGACGACCTCGCCGTCGGAATCGCGGATCCGTCGGATGCCCCCGATCAGCGCCCCCAAACCGGCCGAGTCCATGAACGGAACCGATCCAAGGTCGATGAGCAGCCGGGGTTCGAGGGCCAGATCGCCAATGCGCTCCCGAAATTGGGCCACGGTGTAGGCGTCGATCTCGCCCCGGGGGCGGAGCACCGTGTGGGTGTCTGAGCTTTCGACGTCGATTTCGAGCAAAGTGCCTCCCCTTGACCGCCCCTGATGCTAACGCGGTCCGGCCCCCAAGCCATCGGCCCGGCCCATTTCCCCTGCCGGACGCGGCGGCAACAAGTTGGCTACCATCAGAGTGTGACTCGCGTGATCCTGGCCACTGATAGCGAATCTGTGTACAACGCAGTAGACGCCGCATTGGGCGATGACGACATCGAGATCAAAAGAGTGCGGGCCGGGGTTGACGTGTCGGCTGCGGTGCGGGAACAGGAGCCGGCCGTGGTGATCTGCGATCTTCAGATCGGCAACATGGGGGGGATGGCAACGTGCCTCGACTTGCGGATGGAAGCGGAGATGGGGCGGCTGCCGCAGACTCGGGTGCTGATGCTGTTGGACCGCGAGGCCGATGTGTACTTGGCGAAGCAGGCGAAGTCTGACGGCTGGTTGGTGAAGCCGCTGGACGCGGTGAGCGTGCAGCGGGCGTTCGTTTCCGTCCTGAGCTGAGCGGCCCGGTTGCGTTCACGGAGTTGTTGCCCTTGTTGGTAGGGTGAACGCCACGGGCAGTGGCGCAGCTTGGTAGCGCGCTTCGTTCGGGACGAAGAGGTCGTGGGTTCAAATCCCGCCTGCCCGACCAACCGACACGCTTGTTGTCGACTGGAGTCCCCGGTTTGTGAAGCCGGTTTATGAAGAAGCCGGTTTATGAATACGGCGGGAACGCGGGCATAACCGTGTTGCGCATGTGGTCGCTTGTCGATCGGGGGACGGTGAACTCGGCGAGGTCCATGATCTCGTCCCAATGGTCGCGGTAGGACTCGGGGGCTGGGGTGAGATCGGTGTGGCCGCGGCTGGCGATCCAGGCGAGGCGGGCCATCCGGGGGCCGTCGACGGTGAAGAACTCGCCGTTGGCACCGCAGTCGTCATGGGCCAGCCAGACCACGGCGCAGGCAACGCTCTCAGGGCGCATGTGGGCGTCGATGATGGCGCCGAACTCCTCGCCGGACCGGTTGGGGCTCGACTCGGTGACCGCCCAGGGAAGCACGCAGTTGACCTGCACCCCGCGAGGGCGGCCCTCGCGCCCCAACGCCCGGGTCAGCCCCATCACCCCAGCTTTGCAGGCGGCGTAGGCGGCTTGGCCCCGCAAGCCCCAGGTGGCGCCGGAGCCGACGTTGACGACTCGGCCGTAGCCCTGCTCCAGCATTGTCGGCCACAGCGGCCACAGCACATGGCAGGGCCCCAGCAGGTGGACAGCGATCATCTCATCGAACAGCGCCTGACCGGTCTCCGGCGCCCCGTCGGCGAATTGGGCAGCCCGATTGAACCCGGCGTTGTTGATCACGATGTGTACTGCGCCGAACGCCTCTTGGGCCTTTACGGCCAGTGAGGCGCCCCCTTGCGGCGTCGTCACGCTGTGGTGGTCGGCGATGGCCGTGCCGCCCGCCGCGGTGATCTCGCCAACCACCTCATCGGCGGCCTGGGCCGCGATGTCGTTGACCACCACCTGTGCTCCTCGATCGGCCAGCAGATGGGCGTAGGCCCGGCCCAGTCCCCGACCCGCCCCGGTGACCACCGCGGTGCGCCCGTCGAAGCGAATCGGCGGTGCGCCCATCAGCCGATGGCGCCGTCGGCTCGGAGTTCGGCGAGCGCTTGCGCGCTTAACCCGAGTTCGGCGGCCAGCACCTCGTCGGTGTGCTCGCCCAACCACGGCGGACGAGTGTCGGGGCCCTCGCTGACCGCTGACATCTTCACTGGATTGCCGGGGGTCAGCACCGGGGCGGCGGCATCGGTGCGGGGGACCTCCACCATCATGTGGCGAGCGGCGACATGGGGGTCGCCTATCACGTCAGGCGCTTCAAAAACCGGCGCCGCGGCCAGCCCGGCCGCGGCCAGCTCGTCGGCGGCTTGGACGGTGGTCCGGTTCCCGGCCCAAGCGCGGACCGCGTCCCGGATCTCCTCCAGATGCTCCCGCCATCCGTTGCGAGTGGAGAACCGCTCATCTGCCAGCCACTCGGGCCGGCCGATGAGATGGCACAGGCGCTCGAACTGGTGCTCGCGGCCAATCTGCATCACCAGCTCGCCGGAGTCGATGGGGAAGCCGTCGTTGATGATCGCGGTGGGAATCCGGGGATCGGCCCCCAGCGACCAGTAGTTGGGCACTACGTCGCCGAAGGCCACCATGGCGTCGAACATGGCGATGTCCACATGCTGGCCGCGCCCGTGCCGATCCCGCTGGCGCAGGGCCATGAGCACTCCAATCACGGCATAAAGACCCGAGCCGGTGTCGCCCAGCGCTCCCACCGGCGACACCTTCACGTCCTCTCCTTCGGCCCGGTTGATGGCGTAGAGGCCTCCCATAGCCTCGGCGATGGGGGCGTAGGCGGGCCAATGGCCATAGGGAGACTCACCTAGGTTCCCGAATCCCGACACCGACAGGTAGATGAGGCCGGGATGCCGCGGGCACAAGTCGTTGTACCCCAAGCCGCTCTTTTCCAGGGTTCCGGGCTTCAGGTTCTCGGCCAGCACATCGAAGTTGGGAATCATCCGGCCGATGAGCTCTGAGACCTTGGGATTCTTCAAGTCCATTCCCACCGAGCGCTTGTTGAGGTTGTTGCGCAGATAGGTGCCCCCCACCGGTCGGCCGCGGGGATCGTCAATGCCCGGGGTCGAGCCCCTCCCCAAATCACCTCTCACCGGGTGCTCGATCTTGACCACCTCGGCGCCCATGCGGGCCATGAGCTGGGTGGCATAGGGGAGCGATTGCATCTGCTCGATGGCCAGGATGCGAATCCCGTCGAGCGGCTTGCCGTTGGCCGCGTGCTCGGGAGCGGTGATGTCGCCAACTTTCATAGAATCGCCTTTTTGGGGTCAACCGTCACGGGTGAACGGCCGGGTGAGGGCTGCTGGCTGGCCGATGCGCCGGCTCACCACCACCAGCACGATCACCGTCAAGACCGCGGGGGCCATGTTGGCGATGGACGCCACCGAACCGGAGATGACGCCTTCAACCTGCAGTCGCAGCACGGTGGACGACACGATCCCGAACAGCAGGGCACCGGTCATCACTCCAACCGGCCGCCACGCTCCGAAGTACACCAGGGCGATGGCGATGAACCCGCGCCCGGCGGTGAGGTTCTGCTGGAAAATCCCGATCTCCAGGGCCAGGGCCGCCCCGGCCAACCCGGCCATGGTGTTGCCGAAGACGATGGCCGCAGTCCGGATGCCGTTCACGCTCACGCCCAGGGTGTCGGCGGCATGGGGGTTTTCTCCCACAGCTCGCACGTTGAGGCCGAAGGTGGTCCGAGTGATGAGCCAATACACCACGGGCACGAGCAAGAAGGCCATGTAGGTGAGCACGGTGTGGCTGAACAGCAGTTCGCCGGCCCGACCGGTGTCTTCGGCCAGCCAGTCGAGGGGCCTGGTCTGCAGCCCTCTGATGGGCCTTGGGGTGCCCACCTGCTTTTGGAACAACAGGTCGGTGAACCCCAAGCCGAAGAGGTAGATCCCGATGCCGCTGATGCCTTGTTCGGCGTGCATCACCACGGTGATGAGGGCATAGACGAGGCCCATGACCATTCCCACCACCAGCCCCATCAGCAGCCCGAAGGCAGCGCTACCCGTCTCCAGAGCGGTGTAGTAGGCGGCGAACGCGCCGATCAACATGACGCCCTCGACCCCGAGGTTCAGCACCCCGGCGCGCTGGCCGACGGCCTCGCCGAGCGCGGCGAGCAGGAAGGGCACCGCCAGCCGGATGCCCGATGCCAAGGTGGCGGTGATGATGGCGACGGTGAAGAAGTCGCTCATGCCCGGTCCTCCATCTGGACATCCCCTTCAGCCCATCGCTGCACTCGGGTTCGCAGTTTGAGGCTCCCCACCACGAACACCACCACCACGCCGTTGAGGGCGAGCACCAGGGCTTGGGGCACCTGCACCGCCCGTTGCAGGGAGATGCCGCCGGCCAGCATTCCGCCGAACAGGTAGGACGACAGCACCGTGAACAGCGGGTGCAGCCCTCCGAACAGCGCGGTCACGATGCCGTTGAACCCCGCACTCTGGGTGAACGCCAACGGGCCGCCCTCGCCGATCAGCCGGTGCGACTCGCTCCCGAATACCAAGACCGCGCCGGCAATGCCCGCGCAGGCACCGCTCAAGGCCAGCGCCTGGGTGATGCTGAGCTCTACCTGCATGCCCGCGGCGCGCGATGCGTGGGGGTTGTGCCCCACGGCCCGCAGTCGCATGCCCAGGCTGCTGCGGAACAGCAGCAGATATCCCAGCACGGCCACGATCACGGCCACCAGGATGCCCAGATGCAGGCGGGTTCCCCCCGCCAAGATGGGCAGGTCGGCGTTTTGACTCAACCGCTTGGTCTGCTGGATTCTGATGGCACCGGGCTCGATGAGCCAGTCTTCGAGCAAAAAGCTCATGAAGAACCCGGCGATGATGTTCATCATGATGGTGCTGAGGATCTCGTTGACCCCGCTATAGGCCTTGAGGGCGCCGGGGATCGCCCCCCAGATGCCCCCGCCAACCCCTCCGGCGATTATCACCGTCGGCACGAGGATCGGTCGGGGGACGTCGGGCACCGCCAGCGCCACCAGTGTGGCCAGAATGGCGCCCATGATGATCTGGCCCTCGCCGCCGATATTGATGACGCCGGCCCGGAAGGCGATGCAAATGCCAACACCGACCAGCATGAGGGGAATGGACTTCAAGGCGGTGGCGGCCAGCTCGTCGGGCCCTCCGAACGCCCCGGTGAACAAGGCCCGGTAGCCGGTGAGCGGGTTGGCCCCGAAGGCTCCGAGCAGAATTGCCCCTACCACCAACGCAGCAATGACCGCGCCTGCGGGCACGGCGAGACCGGCAAATGGCCGCACGTAACGGCTCATTTTCTAATTTTCAGACAATTTTTGTTGACTTTTAATTATTTTCAACATAGTTTGTTCTGAGTTCCCCTCTGTTCGCCGATGCGATCAACTCGTGGAGGTTTCCATGCTGGTGACCTGCTGGTCAACCAAGGGGGGCTCGGGCACAACGGTGATGGCCGCTCTCGCCGGCCTCTATGCCGCTCAAGACCGCGACCGGCCGGTGCTCCTCGTCGACCTCTGCGGCGACCTGCCCGCGGTGTTCGGCAGCACCGAGCCGTCGAGCGGTCTGCACGAGTGGCTTCGCAGCGACCTTGCCCCCTGCTCGCTGGAGCGGGTGCTGTTGGAGCTGACCCCCAACCTGTCGCTGCTGCCCCGAGGCCGGGGCCCGCTGCGTCCGGACCGGACCGGCGAACTCGTCGAGTGGCTGGCCGCCGGCGAGGTAGTCGTGGTGGACGCGGGGGTGCTGAACATCGAAAACCAGCCGTCCGCCTGCGGTTCGAACGAGGAGTTTCGCCAGCGTCTGGCCGCCGAAGCTGACCGGTCGGTGCTGGTCACCCGGGCGTGCTATCTGGCCTTGCGCCGCGCGGTGTCGCTCTCGGTTCGGCCCAGCGGAGTGGTCTTGGTCGCCGAGGCCGGCCGGGCCCTGACTCGATCTGACTGCGAGCGGGCCATCGGCGCGCCGGTGCTCGCCACCGTGGCCGTCGACCCCGACATCGCCCGAGCAGTGGACGCCGGGATGCTGAGGACCCGGGTGCCCAAAGGGGCCGGACGAGCCCTCGCCCGACTCACCGAGGAGATTTGAGCGGTGGTGTGGAGTAGCGGCAGGGGCGGCAAGGAAGCCATCGCCCCCTTCCTGGGGGATCCCTCGGTGTCGGAGATCATGGTGAACGGTCCGGGACCGGTCTGGGTTGAGCGCCGCGGGCGCTTGGAAACCACTGGCACCATCCTGGACAGAGAGACCATCGAGCTGCTCATCGAGCAGACAGTGGCCCCGCTGGGCCGCCGCATCGACCGCAGCTCCCCGATGGTGGACGCCCGGCTCTCCGACGGCTCGCGCCTCAACGCGGTGGTGCCGCCGGTGGCGGTGGATGGGCCCTATGTGACCATCCGCCGCTTCTCTGTCCGCCCGATTCCCTTGGAGGAGTTCGCCCCTCCCGGCGTGGTGGCCGCTCTGCGCTGGGCGGTGGCCGCCCGCTGCAATCTGTTGGTGTCGGGCGGCGCCGGGGCGGGCAAGACCACGCTGCTGAACGCGTTGGCCGCTTCGATCTCGCCCGGTGAGCGGGTGGTAACGGTGGAGGACGCCGCCGAACTGGCCTTGGCCAGCGATCACGTCGTGCGTCTCGAGGCCCGCCCGGTGGACGCCGACGGGGTGGCGCCGGTCACCATCCGCCAACTGGTGCGCAACGCCCTGCGGATGAGGCCCGATCGGATCATCGTCGGAGAAGTCCGAGGAGCGGAGACCTTGGACATGCTCCAGGCGATGAACACCGGCCACGAGGGATCGCTCTCCACCTGCCATGCCAACACCCCGGCCGACGCCATCAGCCGCTTGGAGACCATGGTGCTCCTCGATGGCGGGGCGATACCCCTTGGTGCGGTGCGGGATCAGATCGCCGCGGCGATGGACATGGTGGTCCATGTTGCCCGCCGGCCGCAGGGAAGGCGCCGCATCACCTCTTTGGCGGTGATCGACCGAACGGCGGCCCGCGACGATGGCAGCCGGCCGCGGCTCCGCCTGATCGCCGACGAGTTCCGATTGCGCCGCTTGCCGACGGTCGAGCCTCGGGTGCCTGACGCCGCCGAGCCCGATTCACGCTGGCTGCAGCTATGAACACCCTCAGAGCGGCCGCAGCGGCGGCCGCCGAGCGGCTTGAGGCCATGGCTGCTGAGGCCGGTCTGGGCATAACCCGCTCCCAAATCTGGAGGGGGCTGGGGGCGGTTGCGCTGCTGAGCGCGGGGTTCGCCAACATGCAGGCCGGCGTGATCGGCGGGCTTGTCGGCGCGGTCGTGGGCGTCGCTGTCGCGCTGATGGCGTTGCGGGCCAACCGCCATCGCCGCGGTCGGGTCATCGAGGCGCAGCTTCCCGGTTTCCTAGAGGCCATTGCCCGCGGACTGCGCACCGGATCGCACATCGGGCCGGCCACGGTAGAAGCCGCTTCCCGCACGCCGCCCCCGCTGCACCACGAGGTAGCACCGCTGGCCGCAGAGCTCGGTCGCGGGCTGCGCAGCGCCGACGTGTTCGACCGTTGGGCCCGTCGCTGCCCCGTCAGCGGCGCCGGGTTGGCCGCCGCCGCGATGGCCTTCGCCGCCACCGCGGGCGGCGCCCGGGCGCGGGCCATCGATGGCGTGGCGGCCACGCTGCGGGATCGGGCTGCGCTTGAGGCCGAGGTGCGCTCGCTCACGACGCAGGCCCGGGCCTCCGCCATGATGATCGCGGCGCTGCCCCTCGGGTTCATGGCAATGTCGGCCAGCGTGGGCGACCATTCGGCTGGTTTTCTGTTCACCACCCGCCTCGGCTTGGCGATCCTCGCCTGCGGACTGGCCCTTGACTTGGCCGGCGGGCTGTGGATGCGCCGCATCGTCAATTCCCGCCGTTGACATGGCCCTGCCGATCGTCCTCGGGCTGCTGTGGATGGCCGTGGTGGTGCTCTGGGGGTGGCGCTGGCGGCCGCGCCAAGTCCGGTCCCCCTCTCCGCCCCGGACGCGGCCCCGTTCGCCGTTCGCCGCCAAAGCCGCCGGGTTCGCCCTGGCCGCGGTGCTAGCGGTGGCCGTTCACCCGGTCGTCGGGGTGGGTGCGGGGTTTGCGATGTGGGTCGCTCCTCACCGCCGACGGGTCCAGCGGCACCGGCGGAAACAGGCGGAGGTCGTCGAGGAGCTGCCCGAAGCCATCGACCTGCTCCGCCTGGCCGCTTCGTCGGGGCTCAACGTGCATTTGGCAGTCGCCGCAGTGGGTGAGCGGCTCGAGGGCCCGGTGGGCAGCGGGCTGTCGGAGGCCGTCCGGCGGACCCGGGCCGGAACGCGCCTCGGCGATGCGCTGGAACCGCTTCCCGATTCGGTGGGCGAGCCGTTGCGGCCGCTGATCAGAGTGCTGATCGACGCCGACCGCTACGGCACTGAGCTGGAGCCTGCCTTGGCCCAGTTAGCGGCCGACAGCCGCTTGCTGCGCCGGCGCCGAGCCGAAGAGCAGGCCCGTCTGCTGCCGGTGCGGCTGCTGCTGCCGTTGGTGACCTGCATTCTGCCCGCTTTCATCCTGCTCACTTTGGCCCCGGTTCTCGCCGAGACGCTGACCGTCCTGCGCCAATGAACGCGATGTCTTCTTCCCCCGCTCCGTCCATCTTCTTGAGGTGTGCCAAATGCTCATACTTGGATTGCTGATCGCCCTTCATTCCTGGCTGGCGCAACGGCGTTCTGACCGCGGCCAAGCCACCGCCGAGTATGCCCTCATCCTCTTGGGGGCCGCTGCGGTGGCCATGCTCCTGGTGTCTTGGGTTACCAAGACCAACCGGATTGGCAACCTTCTCGACGCCGTCTTTCGCCATATCACCGGCCTCGTCGGTTAGCGGGGTGTCGAACCCCCGCGACCGGGGGCAGGCTGCGGTGGAGACTGCGCTGGTTCTTCCGCTGATCGTGGCGGTGATGCTGGCACTGGTGCAGGTCGGTCTGTTGGTGCGGGACCGTATTCTGGTGGTCCACTCGGCCCGCGAGGCCGCCCGGGCCGCCGCGGTGGATCCCACCACCGAGGCGGCTTCTGCTGCGGCCTTTGCCGCCACCGGACTAGACCAAGACAAATTGCAGGTGGACACCGCGGGGCCCCGCACCACCGGCGGGCTGCTCAAGGTCACGGTGCGCTACCGCCCCGAACTCGCCGTTCCCCTGGTGGGCCGCCTGTTTCCCGCAGTCACCATCACCGAGACGCTGACCGTGCGGGTGGAATGACTGGCCTGCTCGGAAACGCAAACGGCGGCCAAGTAGCCTCTCCTCTCGTGGAATTCGGCGTCACGGCCGCCTCGTGCGGGCGGTGGGAAGTCTTGACGGTCCGCGGTGAGATCGACATGGCCACTGCCCCCCGGTTCCGCCAGCGGCTGCTTGGAGTGATCGGCGCCGGTTGCCAATGCGTGGTGATCGATATCTCTGGGGTGGAGTTCATCGACTCCACCGGTCTGGGCGTGCTCATGGGCGGGGCCAAGCGAGTGCGAAGCGCCGGCGGCGACATTCGGCTGGTGGCGGCCGGCTCTCACCTCACCGAGCTGATCAAGCTCACGCGACTCGACCGCGTTCTAGACGTGTTCGACTCGGTCTCGGCCGCCACTGAGGATTCCAGCCCGTGACCACCGATCTCGCATGCATCGACTTTGAAATCCCCGCTCGCTCGGAATACCTCTCGCTGGTTCGGTCTTTGGTGGTCGAGGCGGCCGAAATGGACGCAACCCTCAGCCAGGAGCGCATCGAGGACTTCAAGGTGGCCGTCTCCGAGGCTACGACCAACGCCATCGAGGCCCATGCCCGAGCCTGTTGCGACGATTCCATCCAGATTCGCTGCACGCTCGCTGACGACTGCCTTGAGTTCCACGTTGTTGATCGGGGTTTCGGCTTCTACCCCGATCAACTCCAAGTGCTTCCCGAGCCCGACGACCCCAGCCGTTTGAACTTCGAACGGGGTTTGGGCATCTATCTGATGCGAGTTCTCTCCGACAGGGTGGACATCCGAAGCGGCCCCGACGGCACCGAGGTGCGCTT
This sequence comes from Candidatus Poriferisocius aerobius, assembly GCA_028278955.1. Lineage (GTDB taxonomy): Bacteria > Actinomycetota > Acidimicrobiia > Acidimicrobiales > Bin134 > Poriferisocius > Poriferisocius aerobius. The sequence continues at coordinate 7,445 of JAPYOC010000180.1, read as the reverse complement.
GGCCATCAATCTGCCCCCTGCCACTGAGTGAACCACGCGACTGAGTAGAACGCGCCGACAGCGGCTACGTTCAGCGCCGGTGGCTGACAAGAACCTTCTCAGCGATCTCACGTTCTTGGGCGGCCCCAGTCGGCTGGCCCGATATATCGGCCGCCCGATTCACCATTTCGCGGCCATTGAAGCCGCTGGCGGCGTTCTCATGCTCTTCGCAACCGTTGCCGCCCTGGTGTGGGCCAACTCCCCCTGGCAGGACTCCTACGACGACTTCTGGCACACCCACGTGGGGTTCAGGGTGGGCGACTACCACTTCGAGCACGATCTCGCTCACATCGTCCAAGACGGTCTCATGGCGGTGTTCTTCTTCGTGGTCGGTTTGGAGATCAAGCGGGAGTTGGTGAACGGCCAGCTCCGCGATCCTCGTTTTGCCGCGCTGCCGGCGATAGCGGCTCTCGGCGGCATGGTGGTGCCTGCGGCCATCTACTTCGCCTTCAACGCCGGCGGCGGCGGCCAAGACGGCTGGGGCATTCCCATGGCCACCGACATCGCCTTCGCGGTGGGCGTGCTTTCGCTGTTCGGCGATCGCATCCCCTCTCAGATGAAGGTGTTCCTTCTGACCCTCGCCATCGTCGACGACATCGGCGCCATTCTGGTGATCGCCATTTTCTACACCAGCGACCTGTCGGGCAATTGGCTGCTCACCGCGGCCCTTTTGCTGGCGGGCATCCTCGTGTCCCGGCGGCTCAATATCTGGTACCTGCCCTTCTACCTAGTCATCGGGGTGGCCTTCTGGCTGGCGGTGCTGGAATCCGGCGTCCACGCCACCATCGCCGGGGTGATCCTCGGCCTCCTCACCCCGGCCAAGCCTCTCCAGTCGCAAGACGAGGCCCGCCGCTGGGCCAACTGGCTGCCTATGCAAGACGTGGTGCATCTCGACGACGTGCGCCGCGTCGGATTCCACATTCGAGAGTCGCAGCCCGTCAGCCTGCGCATTCAGGAGACGCTGCATCCCATTGCCGGCTACATCATCATCCCCCTCTTCGCTCTGTCCGCCGCCGGCGTTGAGCTCTCTGGTGATGTGCTGTCCAATGCGGTCACCTCGCCGGTGACGCTGGGGGTGGCAATCGGGTTGGTGGCCGGAAAGACCGCGGGCATCTCTTTGTTCTCGTGGATCGCCCACCGGCTGGGTTGGGTCACCATTCCCAAATCGCTGGCCGGTTTCCACATGGTGGGGTTGGCCATGGTGGCCGGCATCGGCTTCACCGTGTCGCTCTTCATCTCCCGCCTGGCGTTCGGCGATTCACCCATCGCCGATGAGTCCAGGATCGGCATTCTGGTGGGATCGCTGTTCGCCGCCGTCGTCGGCATGGGGATTCTCTCCCGCACCGAGCCCCCGCTGGAGCGCGCAGACAAAGACTGATCTCCCGTTCGCCGGGGCTCTGTTTTGGGATTTGCTTGACATCCACTCCCTTCCTGCCCCTACCTTTTCCCCGTGCCCAACGCCCTTGTGATCGTCGAGTCCCCCGCCAAGGCCAAGACCATCGCGGGCTATCTGGGCAGCGGCTACACGGTGGAGTCCTCTATCGGGCACATCCGCGATCTGCCCAGCAACGCCAGCGAGGTGCCCGAGGCTTATCGACACGAGTCGTGGTCCCGTTTGGGAATCGACGTGGAAAACGACTTCAAGCCGCTGTATGTGGTGCCCTCCGACAAGCAGGCCCAGATTGGCAAGCTGAAGCAGCTGCTCGAAGACGCCGACGAACTGTACCTGGCCACTGACGAGGACCGAGAGGGAGAGGCCATCGCCTGGCACCTGCTGGAAGTGCTTTCTCCGAAGGCCGGAATCGACGTCAAGCGCATGGTGTTCCACGAGATCACCCCGTCGGCCATTCGGGCGGCCATCGACTCGCCCCGAGATCTGGACCGGCGTTTGGTGGATGCCCAGGAAGCCCGTCGGCTGCTTGACCGGCTGTACGGCTACGAGGTTTCCCCGGTGCTGTGGAAGAAGGTGCTGCCTCGTCTCTCAGCGGGCCGGGTGCAGAGCGTGGCCACTCGCATCGTGGTCGAGCGCGAGCGGGAGCGCATGGCCTTCGTCGCTGCCGACTATTGGAGCCTGAGCGCGCAATTCAGGGTTCTCGGGCAACTCGACCCCGGCGGCCCTTCGACCTTTACCGCCTCGCTCACCGCAGTAGACGGCGCCAAAGTGGCCACCGGCAAGGACTTCAACCGCGAAGGGCAGCTGCGCAGCTCCAGCGCCGTGCATCTCGACGAGCAGGCAGCCCGCGCTTTGGCCCAGGGCTTAGACGGGGCCGATTTCGCGGTTCGGTCTGTCGAGGTCAAGCCCTACCGCCGCCGCCCTGCCGCCCCGTTCATGACCTCTACCTTCCAGCAGGAAGCCGGCCGCAAGCTGCGCTTGTCGGCGGCCATGGCCATGAGGACGGCTCAGTCGCTGTACGAGAAGGGCTATATCACCTACATGCGGACCGACAGCACCACCTTGTCGGACACCGCCCTGGGGGCGGCTCGAGCCGCGGTTGTCGGCCGCTTCGACGCTTCGGTTCTGCCCGAGGCCCCCCGCCGCTATGCCCAGAAGGTCAAGAACGCCCAAGAGGCCCACGAGGCCATCCGCCCTTCGGGCGACCGTTTCCGCTCCCCCCAAGAAGTGGGCGCCGAGGTCCCCAAGCTGGAGTCCCAAGTCTACGAGCTGATCTGGCAGCGCACGGTGGCGTCGCAGATGACCGACACGGTGGGCGAGACCGTCCATCTCGACCTCGGCGGTACGGCTGCCGACGGCCGCGACGCCGCTTTCTCGGCAGCCGGAACGGTGATCACCCACGAGGGCTTCCGCCGGGTGTATACCGAGGGCGCCGACGACGATGCCGACCAAGACACCGCCGAGCGCCGGATGCCGGCGTTGGCGGCTGGCGATCCGCTGGGCATCGAGGAGCTGGCGCCCTCAGGCCACGCCACCCAACCCCCCGCCCGCTACACCGAGGCGTCGCTGGTGCGGAGGCTGGAGGAGCTGGGCGTCGGTCGTCCCTCCACCTACGCCACGATCATGAACACCATCGTGAACCGGGGCTACGTGTGGAAGAAGGGCCCGGCGCTGGTTCCGTCGTTCACGGCGTTTTCGGTGGTCAGCCTGCTGGAGCAGCACTTTCCCAACCTGGTGGACTACGCCTTCACCGCTCGCATGGAAGACGACCTTGACGCCATTGCCTCCGGGGATCGGGAGGCCACCCCCTGGTTGAGCAGGTTCTATTTCGGCCCCGCCGAAGGGACCCCCGGCGATGGGGCGGCTCATGGGGTGGCCAAGCATGGGCTTCGCATCGCGGTGTCGGAGCGCTTGGGGGAGATCGACGCCCGGGCGGTGAACTCCATTACCATCGGCGCCGATGAGCAGGGGGAGGTGGTGGTGGTCAGAGTTGGCCGCTACGGGCCCTATGTGCAGCGCGGCGAAGACCGGGCCAGCCTCCCCGAAGACCTGCCCCCCGACGAGCTGACCCCGTATCGAGCCCTCGCCCTCATTGCCGCTCCCACCGAGGGCAGAACTCTGGGCGACGACCCCGAGACCGGCTTGCCGGTGGTCGTGCGCACCGGTCGGTTCGGCCCCTACGTCCAAGTCGGCGGGGAATCTGACAATGGCGGGGACAAGCCCAAGCGGGCGTCTCTGTTGGCCGGCATGCAGCCGGAGTCGGTCACCCTTGCCGACGCGCTCAAAGTCTTGTCGCTGCCCCGGGTGGTGGGCACCGATCCGGCTGATGGCATCGAGGTGGTGGTGCAGAACGGGCGCTACGGGCCGTATGTCAGCAAGGGCAAAGAGAACCGGAGCCTCGATTCCGAAGACCAGCTTTTCGCCATCACCTTGGAGCAGTGCTTGGCGCTGTTGTCGCAGCCCCGGCGGCGCCGAGGTCAGACGGCCAAGCCGCCCTTGCGCGAACTCGGCCCCGACCCGGCCACCGAAAGGGCAATGACCGTCAAGGACGGCCGCTATGGCCCCTATGTGACCGACGGCGAGGTCAACGCCTCGTTGGGCAAGGGCGACTCGGTGGAGGCGCTCACCGTGGAACGGGCATCGGAGCTGCTCCAGATCCGCCGGGACAAGATCGCGGCCGGTGGCGGCAAGCCCCCCACCCGGCGCAAGGCCCCCGCCAACACCAAGGCGGCGGCCAAGAAGAAAACCGGCCCGAAATCCGCCGCGGCGAAGAAAAAACCGCCCCCTCGGCCTCCAGCGTTAGCCTGATCGGGGTGAAGGCGGCTCGGCGTGGCGAATGACGAGCCCTCCGAGGCGGTAGCGACTCGAATCAACCGGGTATTCGGCAGCTCCCAGTATTTCAGGCTCTGGATCGCCCAGATTTTGTCATCGGGGGGTGATTGGCTGGCCCTGTTCGCCATACTCATCACCGCCGAGCGCATCGGCGGCGGCACGCCGGAGGCGTCGGTGGCCTACGTGATGATCGCCCGATTTCTGCCCGGGCTCGTCTTCGGAACCGCCGCCGGGGTGCTGGTCGACCGCTGGGATCGCAAGCGGACCATGGTGGTATGCGATGTGGGGCGGGCCGTCACCTTGCTGTGGCTGCCGTTCGTGGACTTCGTCTGGCAGCTGGTGCTGGCCTCGCTCATCCTCGAGGGCTTCGCCCTGCTGTGGGCCCCGGCCAAGGAGTCCTCGGTGCCCAACCTGGTCCCCCGGGAGAAGCTGACCGGGGTCAACTCGCTTTCATTGGTAGCCGCCTACGGCACGTTCCCGCTGGCCGCGGGCGCGTCCATCGGTTTGGCCAGCTTGGCCACGGTGATCCAGCGCGTCGGCGCCGTCGACTTTCTGCGCATCGACGCCGAGTCGATGGCGTTCTACCTAGATGCGGCAACCTTTATTGCCTCAGCGGCCATTATCTCCCGGCTTGCCCTGCCCCGAGGGCCGCAAACGGCCAGCGGGCGGGCCGCCGCCTCCACCCGGGTCTGGGCGCCGGAGCAGGTATTCCAGGATTTTCGCGAGGGGTGGAGCTATATCTTCTTGAACCCCACGGTGCGGACGGTGAACGTTGCCCTGGCCGTCGGGCTGATCGGCGGGGGGATGATCGTGCCGCTGGGACCGGTGTTTGCCGAGGATGTTCTCAACGTCGACGGCGGCGACGGATTCCGCGCCTTTATGGTCGCTCTGGGGATCGGCGTGGCGATCGGCGTTGCCGGGCTGACCCTCCGGCAGGACCGCCTGAACAAAGAGCAGGTTTTTCTGGCCGCGGTCTTCGGGGCTGGTGCCTGCCTGTTCGTGGCCACGTCGATGTCGACGCTGGTGGGCTCGGCACTGCTCGTCGGCGGGCTGGGCGTGTGTGCGGGCACGGTCTACGTGTTGGGCATCACGTTGCTCCAGGAGAGCGCCACCGAAGAGCTGCGCGCCCGCGTGTTCGCCGGACTCTTCACCCTGGTGCGGTCGTCGGTGATGCTCGCCCTTCTGCTCGGACCCGCGTCGGCCCTCTTCCTCAACGGGCTGTCAGACAAATTCTTCGACAAAGATGTGAGCATTCTCGGCTTTGACGTGATCATCCCCGGTGTGCGTCTCACCCTGTGGCTGGCCGCCCTCATCGTGGTGGCCGCCGGGTTCTTGACCCTGGCGTCGCGGCAAGGTGCCGCCCGACCCGGCCGCCCATGACCGGCCGCCTGATTGCGTTCGAGGGCGGAGAGGCCGCCGGCAAGAGCACGCAGGCCAAGCTGCTTGCCGAGCGGTTGGGGGCAGTGCTGACCTTCGAGCCCGGTGCCACCGATGCAGGGGCTCGCATTCGCTCGCTGGTGCTGGATTCGCCAGATCTGGCGCTGTCGCCGCGCGCCGAGGCGCTGCTGATGGCCGCCGACCGGGCCCAGCACGTCGCCGAGGTGATTCGTCCCGCCCTTCGATCAGGGGTTCACGTGGTCGCCGACCGGTTCATCGGTTCGTCCCTGGCCTATCAGGGTGTCGGCCGCCGCTTGGGCGTCGAAGATGTCCTGGCCCTGTCGCGCTTTGCCACCGGCGGACTGCAAAGCGACTTGAACCTGCTGTTGGAAGTGTCGCAGGACGCGGCCCGGGCCCGTCGGCCCTCGCCGGGCGACCGGATTGAAGCTGAGGACGCCGAGTTCCATCAGCGAGTGCTCGACGGGTTCCGGGCCCTCGCCGGCCATCATCGCGATCGGTGGGTGGTGATCGATGGAGACCGATCGGTTGACGAAGTGGCTGAAGCCGTGAACGCCGCGATCCGGGACCGACTCGGTGTCTGATCTGCTGGGCCAAGGTGATCGGCCGCTCGATTCGCGGGGCGATTCGCAGCCCGGCCTCGACAGCGCCGCTACCGATGTCTGGGCCACGTTGGAGGGCCAGCCCCGAGCCGCCGGGCTTCTCGCCGCGGCGGCCGCCCAGCCGGTGCACGCCTACCTGTTCTGCGGCCCGCGGGGCACCGGCAAGCGCGCCGCGGCGTTGGCTTTCGCCGCCGCGCTGATCGGGGCCGATTCCCGGACCCGCCGCCTCGCCCTGGCCGGGCGGCATCCCGACGTGTCCATTCACGAGCCCGAGGGCCGAACCCTGCGGGTGGTGGAAGCCGACGGGATCATCTTCGAGGCGTCTCGAAGCCCGTTGGAAGCCCCCCGCAAGGTGATTATCTGCGACCGATTCCACACGGCCGAGCCCGAGGCGGTGGCCAGCCTGCTCAAGACCATCGAAGAGCCGCCCCCCACTGCGGTGCTTGTTCTGCTGAGCGAGGAGATTCCCCCCGATCACGCCACCGTGGCCTCCCGGTGCGTCATGGTGGAGTTCGACCCGCTCGCCGACGACGATGTACGCCGCATACTGGAGCGGGAAGGGGTCGATCCCGAGGGGCTTGACGATATTGTCGCCGCCGCGGCCGGCGATGTGAGCCGAGCACGGCTGCTGGCCACTGACGCCGGTCTTGGCCGCCGGAGGCAGGCGTGGACTGCGATTCCCAGCCGCTTGGACGGCACCGGACACACCGTGGCGGCAGTGGTCGATGACATCAGGGGGCTCATTGACGAGGCCCAGGCCCCTCTGGCAGCACGCCAACAGGCCGAGTCCGATGACTTGGCCCGGGTTGAAGCCGAGATGGGCGCCCAGGCCCGCCTGCGTCGGGAAATGGACGCCCGCCACCGCCGGGAACAGCGCCTGTTGCGGACCGACGAACTGCGATTCGGCCTCGCCACCCTGGCCGATGTCTACCGCCGCCAAATTGCTGACGGCCGCCACCCCCAAGACGCGGTGGCTGCCATCAACCGCATCCGCGACGCCCACGCCTGCCTGGTCCGCAACCCCAACGAACCCCTCCTCCTCCAAGCCCTTTTCCTGTCCCTCGCCCGCCGATGAGGCTGGTAGCCTGCCCTCTGCGCCCGAGTAGCTCAGTCGGCAGAGCAATTCATTCGTAATGAATAGGTCAGGAGTTCGATTCTCCTCTCGGGCTCCGCAGAGCAGCTCG
>JAPYOC010000018.1 GCA_028278955.1 Candidatus Poriferisocius aerobius | reverse complement strand
CGAGGTGATGAGCAGCATCGAGGGTTTGGGCGCCACCAGAATCGTGATCGCTCACCGGCTCTCCACCATTCGAAGAGCCGATCGGATCTATGTGCTCGATGCCGGGCGGGTAGCCCAAGCAGGCGGCTATGAGGAGCTGCTGGACACCCCAGGGCAGTTTCGCGATCTGGTGAGCCGCCAGCTCCTCTAAGCCATCGACCTCCGTTTCACTGTCGAGATGACGAGGTTGCAGCACGCTGGCCAGGGTGGTAGTTTGACACGGCAAGCGTCGAACCAGTACGCTTATTGCATCCCTTGGGATGAGCCAAAAACCAGTAAGGAGTCTGCTGCAACCGAAGTGGTTGATCGGCAGTTGACCGATGAAGAGCTAGACAGTGTGCGAGGCGGTAATGACGGCGCATTTCATGCAAACGCGGCTCACCAATCCTTCGCCCACAGTTGGAACAACGGTGGATCGGCTACCGCTTACCAAAATGCTGGTCGCAGCAAAAAAAGGAATTGAGGCTCTAGCGAGCTTGTAGCAAAAAACCGGTCCGTTAACACGGGCCGGTTTTTTCGCGTCTTCGATGCTTTTGCGTGCTGACCATGCTCCAAATGAGATGAACAACCCGCCGATGCACCAGGGGGTTGGTTTTTGTTATCTTGATGCTCGTGACGTCGGTTGACCGTTTTGATGAAGTCGATTCTGCGCTACGCAAGGAGATCAGGCGGCTGGGCAATCAGCTAGGACATGCTCTGGTGCGCCAGCACGGTCCTGAGCTGCTTGAGCGGGTGGAGCAGGTGCGGACAATGGCCCGAGGTCTGCGGCGCGATCAGGAGTCGAGCGCAGCCCTCGCTGAATTGTTCGACGGTGTGGATGTTGCGGAGGCCATCCGCCTGGTAAGGGCGTTCACGGTCTATTTCCACCTGGCCAACACCGCTCAGCAGGTCCACCGCATTGAGAGTCTCAACGCTCGCGGTCTCGCCAGCAGCCACCGCTTCGCCGAAACAGTGGACAAGCTGCTGGGCCTCGGCATCGACCGGGAGCAGATCGTCGCCACCACCCAACGGGCCGATCTGCGTCCGGTGTTCACCGCTCATCCCACCGAGGCGTCCCGCCGAGCTATTCTCGACAAGATCAACGAGGTCGCCGTGCTCATTGAGCGTCGCAGCGACACCAGCAACGGGCCAGCCGACCTGAACCGAATCGACCGCCGGATCGACGAGCTGATTGACGCCATCTGGCAGACCGACGAGCTTCGCCGAGAGCGGCCCGATCCCATTGACGAGGCCCGCTCTATCCTCTACTTCCTCACCGAGATCGTTGCTTGTGGCGTGCCCGAGCTATTCGACGACGTCGATGCCGTGCTGCGAAACGTCGGTGGGTCACTGGACGGATCCCAGGTGCCGGTCCGCTTCGGGTCGTGGGTGGGCGGCGATCGCGATGGCAACCCCAATGTCACCCCCCAGAAAACGCTGGAGGTGCTGAAGTTTCAGCGAGCATGGGCGCTGCGCCTGCTGGTGGCCGAGGTCGAAGAGTTGTCGTCGGAACTATCGGTCAGCACCGCCGTTGCCGCTATCACCCCTGAATTGCAGGCCCAAATCGAAGCCGATCGCGGCGACTTCCCCGACGTGTTCAACAAGATGACCGCCGGCGAGCCCTACCGGCAGCGCTGCCTGATGATCCATCAGCGTCTCTTGGAGACGGCGGGGGAGCAGCCCGGACCGAGGGCTTATCGCTCCCCCAGCGAGATGGAGGCCGATCTGGCGGTGATGGCCCGATCGCTCGAAGCAAGCGGCGGATCGCTGATGGCCCGAGGACGATTGGCGCGCGTCCGGCGAATTTTGGCCATGATCGGGTTCCACCTCGCCATCCTCGACATACGCGAGAACGCCGTTGCCCACCATGAGGCCCTCGGCGAACTGTTCGCCGAGCTTGGAACCGACTACCGATCCCTGTCCCGGCCCGACCGCACTGCGCTCTTGGCGGCCGAACTTGAAAGCCGCCGTCCCCTCGCGCCTCCCGCGGGGGCCGATGCCCACGGCTCGCTGGCCCTGTTCGCAGCCCTGCGATCAGCCCTCGATCGCCACGGCGACGGCGTCATCGAGAGTTACATCGTCTCCATGACCCAGAGCGTGGACGATGTGCTCGCACCCGTTGTGTTGGCCCGTGAAGTGGGCCTGGTGGACATACCCGGAGAGATCGCCCGAATTGGCTTCGTGCCGCTATTCGAAACGATCGACGATCTCCGAGGAATCGGGCCCATGCTCCGGGAGCTGTTGGCTTTACCGGCATACCGGCGGTTGGTGCGCCTCAGGGGCGACCGCCAAGAGGTGATGGTTGGATATTCTGACTCCAACAAAGACGGCGGCATTACCACCTCGCAGTGGGAGATACACAAGGCGTTGCGCGAGACCGCCAAGGTCTCGGCTGAGACCGGCGTCCATATCGTGGTGTTCCACGGTCGGGGCGGCACGGTCGGGCGAGGCGGCGGCCCGACGAACGCCGCCATCTTGTCGCAGCCGGCCGGAGTCGTGGATGGGGCGGTCAAGATCACCGAGCAGGGCGAGGTGATCGCCAACAAGTACGGCCTGCCCCATCTGGCCCAGCGCAACCTCGACTTGGCCCTTTCTGCCGTTTTGGAGGCCACGCTGGCCCATCGGAGCCCTCGTCACGACCGTGGCGTCGTCGATGTTTGGAACGACGTCATGGAACTCATGTCGGCCCGGGCGTATGAGGTCTATCGCCGCCTTATCGACACCCCCGGGTTCGCCGACTACTTCCGGGCCTCCACCCCGGTGGAAGAGCTGGCGGCCATGAACATTGGCTCCCGCCCGCCCCGCCGCTCGGGCCCGGCTCAGGGCATCGAGCACCTCAGGGCCATACCCTGGGTGTTCGGCTGGACCCAGTCGCGCCAGATCATTCCCGGTTGGTTCGGGGTGGGTACCGCGCTCGAGGCGGCTCAACAGACCGGGTACGGGGAACGGCTTCAGGACATGTACGGGGGCTGGAATTTCTTCCGAACGTTCATCTCCAACGTGGAACTGACTCTGGCGAAGACCGATCTGGCCATTGCCCGCCACTACGTCGACCGCCTGGTTGCGCCCGAACTCCACCACTTCTTCGCCGCCATCGCCGACGAGCACGATCTCGCGGTGGCTCAGATAACCAAGCTGACCGGCGGCGACCTGATCAGCGATCTTCCGGTTATCAAGAGAACCCTGGCGGTGCGCAATGCCTACCTCGATCCCATCAGCGTTTTGCAGGTTGAGCTGCTCGCCCGATCTCGCGCCGAGGTCGATTCCTCTGAAGATGCCAGGAGCGTCCAGCGGGCACTTCTGCTCACTGTCAACGGCATCGCCGCCGGGATGATGAACACCGGCTAGGAACTACCGGGCTGCGGGTCGGGCGGAAAGTGGTCTTTCGATGACGCAGTGGACGTTGTCGCGGGCGATGAGGCGGCTGGCCTTGTGTCGGCCGGACTGGTTGACAAGGGCAGGCTTTCCCAATCTGCGGGCAGTGATGGCAATTCGTTGGCCCCTCAACGCGTCACCGATGTCAAGCAGCGTGGTCATCTACCCCTATAGATCCCTCTTGCTGTAGCTCACGGCAGATATCTACAACCATGTCAAAGTCGATCCGAAGCCGCTCAGATATGTCGGAGTAGTACAGGGTCTCCCCGGTGGCGAACAGTTCGACGATCTCGGCTTTTGCCTCTTCCGCTGTGACCTCTCGCAGGACGATCACCTTCTCCTCCGAGTGCTCCTCGAGCCGTGTTACCCGCTCCTCAAGGGCAGCGACTCTAGACTCTACTTGTGTCGACATAGGTAAACGCTCCTTTCAGTGCTTATCCGTTTATTTCATACTACCGCACCTATGGATTCAAGGCAAGGGCAAATGTGCCTGTCGATTGGCACAGCCCTCAGATTGCGGGCTCAGCCTCAGCTGAGGGCGATGTCGGGGGGGCGGATGGGGATGCGGG
>JAPYOC010000179.1 GCA_028278955.1 Candidatus Poriferisocius aerobius | reverse complement strand
TCCCCGTAGACCCCTAGACGAGATAATCCACTACGGTAGCCGGCCATGAACATGCCCGATCCCGGCGACCGCCTGGCCATCGAGGACGTCATCGTCCGCTACACCATTGCCATTGACGACAAGGACTGGGACCTGCTCGACACGGTCTTTGCTCCCGACGCCCATCTGGACTACTCCTCATCGGCCCCCGGCGTGGACGATGCCAACGCCGACTATCCCACGGTCAAGCGCTGGCTCCAGACCGCGCTCTCCATCTTCCCCATGACCCAGCACATGGTGGGCAAGACCTACATACGCAGCTGGGACGGCGACACCGCCCAGTGCACCACGCTGTTCCACAATCCCATGGGGATGCCGGTGGCCGACGATGGCAAGACCTGGGATCCCAGCGGGTCCAAGCTGTTCATGTTCTCTGTGGGCGGCTGGTATCACGACACCGTGGCCCGGACCCCCGACGGGTTCCGCATCGTCAAGAAGGTAGAGCAGGCGGGCTACCACGACGGCGGCTTCCCCGAGGGTTTCGATGTGCCCTCATAGCCCTTCCACCCGGCGGAGTTAGGTTGCCGCATCGGTTGTTGAGGTAGTCTGTCCTCCGTGCAAATACCACTTGTGGACTATCTGGTGTTGGGCGACGACCCCCACCTGCAAGCCAACGAGTGCGCTGATTGCGGTGCTCGCTTCTTTGGTCGCCGCAACGCCTGCGCCCGTTGCGGGGGCCGGAGCTTCAACCCGGTCCGGGTGAGCGATACCGGCACGCTGCGAACGTTCAGCATCGTCTACCGAGCCGCCCCCACCGTTCCCACCCCTTACGTCTCCGCCATCGTGGTTACTGATGACGGCACCTCGGTACGCTCCAACCTCATCAACATCGATCCTGACCCGTCCAAGATCTCGCTCGGCATGAGGGTCAAGCTCGATACCTACGTGGTGGGTACCGATGACGACGGCCAGGAGGCTGTCGCTTTCGGCTACGCCCCGGCGTGACCTTAACCAAACCAAGCAACAGGAGGCCGGAAATGGCACAAGACATATGGGTTCTGGGAACGCACATGACGGCGTTCGGCCGCTATCCCAAAAAAGATGCGGTGGACTTGGCCGCGACGGCGGCTCTGGGCGCGCTGGACGACGGCGGGGTGTCCATCACCGACATGGACCTGTTGGCGTGCGGGACCCTGTTCCAGGCTGCCGCTGGCATGGGCCAGCAGGTCCAGAAGCAGATAGGCCAGACCGGCATCCCGGTGTACAACGTGTCGAACGCGTGTGCCACCGGGGCCACCGCCCTGCGCACGGTGATCATGGCCATCCGGGCGGGAGAGGCCGAAATGGGCCTGGCCATCGGTGTGGAGCAGATGGGCAAGATGGGGCTGTTGGCCGGCAGCACCCGCAAGGAGAAGAACGTGTACGAGCCGTCGGGCCGCTACGGCGCGGTGATGCCCATCGACGGCATCCTCGGCACCGACACCATGCCCGGCGTGTTCGCCCAGGCCGGCATGGAATACGCCAACGACAACGACGGAGTGGGATTTGAGCAGTTCGCCAAGGTGGCCCAGAAGAACCACGCCCACTCCACGCTGAACCCCCTGGCCCAGTACCAGGGCGAGTTCAGCTTGGAGGAGATCATGGGCTCGCCCATGCAGTCGTATCCCAACACGTTGCTGATGTGCTGCCCCACCGGCGACGGGGCGGCGGCCTGTGTTCTGGTGGGCGAGGAGCGGTTCGCCGCCCTCAGCCGGGAGCAGCAGTCCCGGGCGGTGAAGATATCTGCATCGGTGCTGACCACCGACCCCTATGTGGAATCAGGCCATATGCAGCCCGACGTGAACACCCTGACCCGCAACGCGGCCCAGGTCGCTTACGAGCAGGCCGGAGTCGGTCCTGAAGATATAAGCCTGGTGGAGCTGCACGACTGCTTCGCCACGGCCGAGCTGATCCACTACGACAACCTGGGCCTGTGCGAGCCGGGTGGAGCAGGCGATTTCATCGACCGGGGCGGTCCGTGGCGAGACGGCGAGACTCCGGTCAACGTATCCGGCGGTCTCATTTCCAAGGGTCATCCCATCGGCGCCACCGGGGTGGCCAACGTCTACGAGGTGGCAACCCACCTGCGGGGCGAGGCCGGCGACCGCCAAATCGAGGGGGCCAACGTGGGACTGGCCCACGTGATCGGCCTCGGGTCAAGCTGCGGTGTCCACATTCTGGAGAAAAGCGGGGTCGGCTGAGTAGCAGCGAACCGCCGATCATGAGCGGCACCTGCTGGGGGGTGGTGGTCGCGGGACCGGGGCGATGAGCGTCGAGATCGACCACTCGGCCAGAGTGGTGCTGGTCACCGGTTCGGGGGCCGGTATCGGCCGAGAGATCGCCCGATGGATGGCCCGAGCTGGCGCTTCGGTGGCTGTACACGATATCCGTGCTGAAAAAACTGCAGAAACCGCGGCTCTCATAGCCGAGGAAGAGGGCACAGCCCGAGCCTTTGCAGCCGACCTGCGAGACGATGCCGCCATCGACCAGCTGGTGGCCGATGTGGTGGCCTGGGGTGGAGGGCTGGACATCGCGGTGAACAACGTCGGGATGATGGCGGGGCGGCCCCCGGCTCGATTCGTGGACATGGACGGGGCCTATTGGAGGGATCTCGTCGACCAGAACCTGGTGCTGACCGCGTTGTGCGGACGGGCGGAGGCCTTGGCCATGATGGAGCAGGGGGGCGGGGTGATCATCAACGTCAGCTCGGGGGAGACCACCCGCCCGTCGCCCATGATGTCGAGCTACGCTGCGGCCAAGGCCGCCATCAACCACCTGACCTGGTCGATGGCAGTGGAGCTCGGCCCCCACAACATCCGAGTCAATGCCATCGCCCCCGGTACCACCCTCACCGAGCGGGTGAAAGAGGTCTTCCCCCCTGGCCACTATGACGCCATTGTGGCCGCCACCCCGCTGCGCCGGGAGACCCTGCCCGAAGAACTGGGCCGGCTTGCTGTCTACCTCGCCTCCGATCTGGCCCGCTGCACCACTGGCCAACTCATCCTGGCCGACGCCGGGGCGTTCTTATCTCGCACCCGGCCGCCAAACCTGGGCCAAAACGCGGTCTAGCGGCGTGTCGATGGGCCAATCCCTGCTCGAGGAAGCCGTCGGCGAATTGCGGGCACTGGTCGCCCTCGACGGCGGTGACGTGGAGCTTGTATCGGCAACCGGCGATACCGTGGCACTGCGGCTGGTCCTCGAAGGCGCAGAGTGCAGAGAGTGCGTCATGCCCAAAGAGTTCCTCGAGCAGATCGCCCTCGAGATGGTCACCGCCCGCCTCAACGGGGTCAGCACCGTCACCATCGACGACCCTCGGGAGTAGGGGC
>JAPYOC010000178.1 GCA_028278955.1 Candidatus Poriferisocius aerobius | reverse complement strand
TTCCTCGCCCCAGCGGGCGGTGAACCTCTCCCACTCCCACGGCTCGATGACCGGGGCCCGGCTGGCGCTCTCGTGGTGTATGAGCATGGCAGCGGGCTCCACCATCGCCCGCAAGCCCGACCGGGTGAGCCGCAGGCACAGATCGATGTCGCCGTAGGAGGCCGGGAACTCCAGCGACATCCCGCCAACTGCCAGCAGGTCTCGGCGCCGGGCGAGCAGGCAGGCGCCGGTCACGCTGAACACCTCGCGGGCGGCGCCGTTTCCAGCCGCGGCGGCTTCCGACATCTGGCGTCCCCGGAATGAGTGGATGGGATGGGCGTCGCCAGTCTCGATGCCGAGGTGCTGTATCGACCGGTCGGGATACAGAAGTGCGGCGCCCACTGCGCCGATGGCGGGATCGTCGAGGTGGGCGGCCATGCGACCCAGCCAGTCGGCGCCCTCGGCCTCGATGTCATCGTTGAGCATCAGGACGAGTTCCCCGCCGCAGGCCAACAGGCCGCAGTTGATGGCTCTGGAGAAGTTGAACGCCCCCGGGCCCCGGTGGATCACCCGCACCGGCAGGTCGTTCACCGGCCGAGGCGGCGCCCCCTTGGATTCTCCTTTGGATTCTCCTTTGAAGGATTCTCCTTTGAATTCGTCGCCCACCACCACCAACACTTCCTGGGGCGGCGGTTTGAGTTCGGCGAGGGTGGTTAGGCAGCGTTCCAGCATCGAGGTCTCAGCGCCGGGGAGGGCGTGGCCGGCGCTGGGAATGATGATCGAGGTGCCGGCCGGCGGGTGGGCGAGCATCAAACTCGCTCGATGCTACCGGGGTCCGATCCGGGCGGACAGCCGCGGTGCGGGGGCGGCCATGGGGGTTACTCGATCACCGCAACCACGTCGCCGCCGCCCACCGATTCGCCCTCGCCAACCCTGACGTCGGCCACCGTGCCGGACTTCTCGGCGCACACGTTGTTCTCCATCTTCATGGCCTCAAGCACGACGATGGGATCGCCGACCTCCACCGAGTCGCCCACGGCCACCATCACTTTCACGATGGTTCCCTGCATGGGCACGACCACGTCGCCGCTGCCTGCTGAGCCCCCGCTCTTTTTGGCGGCGGCCCGCTTGGGGCGCTTGGCGCCGCCCGGTCCGGGAGCGGCGACCGCGGGGGCGGTCTCGGGCACCCACATCCGCACCACATAGCGCTGGCCGTTGACCTCGACGTCGATGTTCTTGGGCGCCAGCGGCTCGGTGTCGGCGGCCGGGCGGCCGGGGTCCGGCGAGCATGTGACGCCGGTGAGGTCCAGCGTCTCCTCCACCCACTTGGTGGAGTGGTCGAGCGCGGCGAAATCGGGGTGGGCCAGGATGGCCGCATCGGCCCCGATGGTGGTGGCCACCCCGCTCACCTCGAGCTCGTCGAGGGCTCGCAGCGTGCGGGCGATGGCCGTGGGCCGGTCTTTGCCCCAGCAGATCAGCTTGCCCACCAGATTGTCGTAGAACTGGCTGATCTCGTCTCCGGCTTCGTAGCCGCCGTCCCAGCGGGTGCCGTAGCCGCTGGGCGCCCGCAGCCCGGTGATCGCCCCCGGCGACGGCAGAAAGGCCCCTTCGGCGGGGTCTTCGGCGTTGATCCGCACTTCGATGGCGTGGCCGGAGATCTCGATGTCTTGCTGGGCAAACGGCAGGGGCTCGCCGGAGGCAACTCGGATCTGCTGCTCCACCAGGTCGATCCCGGTGACCATCTCGGTGGCCGGATGCTCCACCTGGAGTCGGGTGTTCATCTCCAGGTAGTAGAAATGGCCATCCTCGTAGAGGAACTCCACCGTGCCGGCGTTCACGTAATCGCAGCCCCGGGCCACCCTCACCGCGGCGTCGCCCATGGCAGCCAGGATGTCGGGGTCGATGCCCGCAGCGGGAGCCTCCTCGATGAGCTTCTGATGGCGGCGCTGGGCCGAGCAGTCGCGGGTGCCCAGATAGACACAGTTGCCGTGCATGTCGGCCAGCACCTGCACCTCCACATGGCGGGGCTTCTCCAGGTAGCGCTCCATGTAGATCTCGTCGCGCCCGAAATAGCTGAGGGCCTCCCGCTGGGCCGAATCGATGGCCTCTTCCACCAGGCTCTCCTGGGCGACCACCTTCATGCCCCGGCCGCCGCCGCCGTAGGCTGCCTTGATGGCCACGGGGTAGCCGTGCTCGGCGGCGAAGGCCCGCACCTGCGCCGGATCGGTAATGAGCTCGGTGGTGCCGGGAACACCGCTCACCCCGGACCTCTCGGCCGCCTGGCGGGCGGAGATCTTGTCGCCCATGATCTCGATGGCCTCGGGGTTGGGGCCGATGAACGCCACCCCCTGGGCGGTGATGGCCCGGGCGAAGTCGGCGTTCTCGGAGAAGAAGCCGTAGCCGGGGTGGACGCCATCGGCGCCGGTGCGCGCCATCACTTCAAGGATGGCCTCGGTGTTCAGGTAGCTCTCGGCCGCGGTCCGCCCGCCCAGGGCGTGGGCCTCGTCGGCCATGCGCACGTGCAGGGCGTTGCGATCCAGCTCGGAGTACACGGCCACGGTGGCAATGCCCATTTCCCGGCAGGCTCGGATCACCCGCACGGCGATCTCTCCTCGGTTCGCGACCAGCACTTTGGACAGCATGGGCACCTTGGACTGCATGGGCAATATGGTGGCAGACAGGTTCTCAAGCACGCGAGTTCTCAAACAGGCGGTTCTCAAACAGGCGGTTCTCAAGCACGCCAGTAACAGCGGGTGGGCAGAAGGGCCAGCAAACGGCGGCGGGCAGAAATATAAAATATATAGACGTGGCAGTGGGTGTGAGTGCAGTTTCGGGGTTCTGGGTGGAGTGGGTTGCCGAGACCGGCTCGACCAATGCTGATTTGCTGGCGGTGGCTCGCCGGGGCGGGGCGTCGCCGACGGTTCTCGTTGCCGACTACCAGCGCTCGGGGCGAGGCCGGCGGGGGAGAGCTTGGGAGGCCGTACCGGAGTCGAGCCTGCTGTTCTCGGTGTTGACGAGGCCTCAGATTCCCGTCGCGGCGGCTCATCTTGTGACCACTGCGCTGGCTTTGGGGGCGGCGGAGGCCTGCGATTTGCTGGCCGGCGTGCGGCCTGAGTTGAAATGGCCCAACGATCTGGTGGTAGCGGGGGGCAAGCTGGCCGGCGTGCTGGCCGAGTCACTCGTGGCCGGCGAGAGGCTCGAGGCCGTGGTGGTGGGCATGGGTCTCAACGTGAGCACCGGGGCCGCCCCCCCCGAGGCCGCTGAGTCGGCGATTGCCCTGGAGGATGTCTGCGGCTCAGCGGTCGACCGCCGCGAGCTGCTGGAGGCGATTCTGGGCCGGTTCGCCCACTGGATGGCGATAGTCGAGACTGCCGGCGGCCAAGGCGAGCTGCTGGAGGCGGCGCGCCGCAACTCGGCCACTCTGGGCCGCCGGGTGTGGGTGGAGCTCGGCGACGGAACGCGGTTGGAGGGATTGGCCGAGGATTTGGACCCGCGGGGTGCGTTGCTTCTGGAGGGGGGGAGAAGGGTTGTGGCAGGAGATGTCGTACACCTGCGGAGCAGCGGAGTTGCTAGGGGTCGATCTGGGTCGCCTTGAGGCTGGCGAAGGCTTGGGACGCGGCTTGGGTGAGGGG
>JAPYOC010000177.1 GCA_028278955.1 Candidatus Poriferisocius aerobius | reverse complement strand
GAGGAACTGGTCGCGCCACTTCGACACCGACACCGCAGAAGCGCCCTCCCGGCGCGCCGCCTCCGCGACCGACACCTCGCCCCGAAGCACTGCCAGCACGATCCTCGCCTTGTCCTCCACAGACTTCTGAGACTGACGGCCCATCCAGTCCCCCCCCTCAAATCAGCACCCAACCACGACCTGTCCCAGAAACCTTGACACGGGACACCACAACCACCAGAGACCACCCGACCCTTGCACTGAATGACAACCACAAGAACCAGCGAAGCCCCCACCTCAACGGTAGACCCTCACAAAAACCCCCGATCCCAGCTTCACAGAGAAGACCCCCAAATGCGCCAACCCGTCGGACGGGTAGGCAACCGCTGGGACAACAACATCGCAGTCCATCGCCTCCGACTCGATCCGGTCCAGAAGGCCCATGCCCCCTGCGCCACCTTCGACAGGGCTGGATGGCCCAGACTGCCTATTGTCCGCTGTCATTGCCCGTAGCTCTCTTCAGCCTCGATGGGCTTGTTTCTTGTCTCTGGCGCTCACGGTGTCAACCACCGTTCAGCCCCCTTCGGCGGGTGCTGCGAAGCGATGGCTCATACGGGCCGATGTCGCCCTCGAATATCTTGGAGGACGCTTCTCCTAGCAATTGGTCTTTCCAGGGGGCTTCCCTTTCGCCTTCCTTCGGTTGGGCCTTGTTGGCGAGATCGTCGACGTAGGGGCGCAGTGACTTGAGTTGCAAGGATAGCCCCAGCCATCTGGCGTGGTTGTGGCGGTGTACTTTGGCCGCTCTGCTCTCACTGCTTGCCAGGTAGACGAGGATGGCGATAGGGCCTCCCAGCAGCGGAGCCGAGATCAAGTGCCCATCCCATCCGCCCGGCCCCACCCCAGCTAGCTTCAGTATGACCACGGCCATAGCCCACGCAACTGCACCTAGTTGCGCCCATCTTGCTGATTTCGTGTGCTGGCGCATGAGGGCCTTTTCCGCTTCGGCAGCGGTTTCGTGCGACCCACCGAGCGTGGCCCCTACGGTGAATCCGTAGCGGTCTTGCAAGTCCTCCAATAGTGAACTCACCTGAGCCATAGCTTCGGACTGCTGTCCCTCGACCTCTCGCAGGGCTTCATCCATCGCGGTCTGGCTCTGTTGGGCAGCGTTCTCGACTGATCGCTTGGCGTCCCCAACTGCTCTGCGGCTCCTCCTCATCGTCTCTACAAGGGAGCTAGCAGCAGGAACCGGATTCGTCTCGGCGGCGACAAGCAATGGGCCGCCACGCTTAATCACGGCATGACTGTTAAGTTCGTTTAGGAGGGACTCACGGTCCAGCGGGTAGGAATTCCTCACAGCGTTCAAGCAACCGGCTATCCGATGCCATTCCTGCGTCCCCACCATCGGCGATGCCCCGTTCCAAGCGTTTTCGATCATGGCTAGGAATACCTGGATGATGTCACCGTCGGTGTCCTGATGAGGATCGCCTGAGACCTCGCGCAGCCATTCAATATCGTCCGGGAAACTGGGATGGCCTCTGAGGGCCTCCTTCACATGGTCTGGGATCGAAGCTTGTTGTGGTGACATTAGGACCACCGTTCTATTGGTTGCTGGTGACATAGCGGCAGGCAATTCGCTGTCGTGCAACTTCATGGTATTGACGGCGAGTGACAATTTTAGGAAATGCGGTTTCGGCCAGTCTGAGCAGCCACCTTCGTGATCGCTTCCATGCCAGAGTCGGCCATCAGCCCAGGCCACCTGGGTGCTAGTGGTGTGTCGCAGCACTAGCGAGGTAGTCGGTGTCGTCGCGCACCTGATCGAAGCGGGCGTGGTCGAGGTAGTGGTTCCACAGATTGCGCTGTTTGATGCGCAACGGCCCTCGGTTGTCACCGGGGCCCCTCCAGGTGGCGGTCTCGACGCGCTTGCCGATTTCCACCGCGGCCTCCAGCGCGGGCAGCAGGTCGGTGTCGGCTGAGAATACCACCGCGGTGTCGTAGGCGTCGGTTCGGGCCATGTCCACCACGTCCACCGCCAGCATCACGTCCACCCCTTTTTCCTGCGCCCGCCACACTGTTCGGCCCCCCGCGGTGGACTGTTGGTAGGCCAGCGGCCTGGTTCTGACCACAACACCCGCCGAGCGCTGCCACCCGGCCATCTGCCGGGATGTGAACCGCACCAGATCGGCACCGCTTCTGGTGTCGGGCAGGCCCTGATGCACGCGCACGCCGCACAGCTCCCGGTCCGCGAGGCTGGATCGCCCCAGGTCGCACAGCAGCCCGCCGACCTTGAGAGGGCGAACATGGCCGACGTTCTTATCCGGGTTCCCCTCCTGGCCGAACGCGGACCGGGCCAAATGGTAAACGTTCTGGTAGTCGATGAACACCACGACCCGATGAGCACACACGGCCCAACAAAATAGCCCCGCCATGCCCTGCGGAACAGGGCAGGCGGGGAATAACGAGACCAGGATACCCGCCCAAACCACCAGCGAACAACTCTCTATGCCCAAAACAGCCGTAAGCGCGCCAATCGCCGCCTGAACCCGGGTCAGCCGGCTTTCGCTGCGCAAGGTGACCTGTCCGGGCCGACAGGCTATTTTGATCGGGGTGAACGACTATCCCATCCACGTTGGCAGCATGCTCTTCACCCTGGTGGACCCCAACCCGGGCCACGAGAGGGAGTACAACCGCTGGTACGAGCGAGACCACTTCTACGCCGGGTGCTTGATCGGCCCCTGGCTGTTCGCCGGATCCCGCTGGGTGGCCCCCCGGACGCTCAAAGACATGCGCATCACCGACGGCAGCGGCGAGGTGTCGCAGGCCGTCGACGGATCGTTCCTTGCCGTGTACTGGGTGCTCGACGGCCACGACGAGGAGCACTGGCAGTGGGCTGGCGAGCAAGTGCACTGGCTGTACACCAACGGTCGGGGATTCGCCGAGCGCACCCACCGCCACACCATCTTGGCCGACGTGGGCTGGGCTGCCTACCGCGACGACGACCCGGTGCCCCTAGAGCTGGCCCTCGACCACGGGTACCCCGGCATCGGGGTGGTGGCCATGGACCGGGCCGACGGGGCCATCGAGGAGGAACTCCACTCCTTTTTGCGGGATCAGGCCATGCCCGAGATGATGGCCGGGTCGCCGGTGGCCATCGGCGCCACCTGGAAGCCCCGCCCGCGCGACGAGATCACCTCCAACTCTCCCATGGACTTGGGCTCAGGCACCGGCACCGAGGCCCGCACCCTTCAGATCTTCTTCTGCGACGACAAGCCCGACGGCTGCTGGGACTCGTTCGCATCATATGTGGACGCCATCAACAGCTCGGGATTGGCCAGCGTCTGCTGGGCCAGCCCCTTCTACAAGACCGTGGTCGGCACCGACACCTACATCGATCAGCTCTAAGCCTTCTTCCGGTCCCCCTCACTGGCCCTCACTGGAACGAGACAAACACCGGTGAGGGGTTGAGTGCCAGCACTTGATCCGGGGTTGCGATGGTGAGGTCCTCGTCGTAGAAGTTCTTCCACCCCCAATGGAACTGACCGGCATCAGGCTGGCTGGTCAGCAGGTTCCAAGTTTTGAGTTTGGCCCCAACTGGGCCTTGGCCGTCCATGTGGATCAAAACCGCCAACTCGGCCGGGGTCTCGACCAGATGGCGGTTCGTGATCATCTGCAAACGGAACTGGTGAAGGATCAGCAGCTTCTGTGGAAGGGCCTCTTCGCGGACAATGCCGGCCAGCCACTCCACTACCTGATTGATCTCGGCTGCGTCCACCGTGCCGATCTGGCGCATATGGAGTTCGTCGGGCTTGAGCCTCCATTCGGGATCCAGCGCGAGGCCGACATGGGGCAGGCGCAGAAACTCCTCGTAGATCCTGGCCTGGGCCAGGTAGTCGGTTCGTCCCGGCTGCAAATCCAGCACCACGTA
>JAPYOC010000176.1 GCA_028278955.1 Candidatus Poriferisocius aerobius | reverse complement strand
GCCCGCGCCCGCGCCGGCCACGGAGGCCCCTGCGCCCGAGCCGATGGAGATGCAGGACGTCTCGCTTCAGCTCCAGTGGGTGCCGCAGTCTCAGTTCGCGGGCTACTTCGCCGCCCGCGACCTCGGGTTCTATGAGGATGTCGGCCTCAATGTGACCATCGTCGATGGCGGGCTCGACATCGTGCCGGCCACGGTTCTGGACTCCGGGGCCGCCGACTTCGCCATCTCGTGGGTGCCGCGCGGACTCGTGCCCCGCGAGGAGGGCCTGAACATCACCAACATCGCCCAGGTGTTCCAGCGCAGCGGCACCTTGCAGGTGTCGTTCGCCGACGCCGGCATCGACAACCCGTCCGACCTCGAGGGCACGCTGGTGGGCAACTGGGGCTTCGGCAACGAGCTCGAGATGTTCGCCGGCCTCAGCAGCGTGGGCCTCGACCCGCAGTCCGACGTGACCCTGGTGCAGCAGGACTTCAACATGACCGCGCTCATCAACGGCGACGTCGACTCCGCTCAGGCGATGATCTACAACGAGTACGCCCAGTTGCTCGAGACCATCAACCCCGACACCGGCGATCTCTTCCAGCCCGAGGAGCTGTCGATCATCGACTGGAACGACGTGGGCACTGCCATGCTGCAAGACGCGATCTGGGCCGACGCCGACAGGCTGGAGACCGACGCCGAGTACCGCGACCTCGCGGTTCGCTTCGTGGAGGCGTCGTTGCGGGGTTGGATCCACTGCCGCGACAACTTCGACGAGTGCGTCGACATCGTAGTGGCCGCCTCGCCGCCTTTCGGCGGGCCGTCGCACCAGGCGTGGATGCTGAACGAGATCAACGCCCTCATCTGGCCGTCGCCGGGCGGCATAGGCGTCATGGATCAAGCTCTGTACGACCAGACCATCGACGTGGCCACCTCGCAGGGCATCCTCCAGGCTGCTCCCGATGCCGGCGCGTTCCGCCTAGACATCGCCGAAGAGGCGGTGGCCAACCTGCAGGCCGCGGGCATCGACGTGTACGGCAACGACTTCGCTCGCCGCTCCGTCGAGGTCACCGAGGGCGGCAACTAGCCAGAGGCACGCGCCTGGGGTTATTGCGCCAACGGTGCTCTCCGCCGGTCGTGTGGTCGGCGGAGAGCCCGTCGGTTGCCAGCCGCATATCGACGGGCTCGAAGGGAGCAGCACATGAAATACAGCTTTGGTTTTCCCCTGATGGCCCATCCGCAGAACCCCGAGTTCTTGACCGCGGCGGCCATCGCCGAGTTGGCCCAGGCGGCCGAGGCGGCGGGGTTCGACTGCTGCTGGCTGACCGAGCACCCGCTGCCCGGCGACCGCTGGCTGGCCAGCGGGGGCCACGACGCTCTTGACCCTTTCGTGGGCCTGGCCGTGGCAGCCGGCGCTACCTCGCGGCTGCGGCTGCTCACCAACCTGAGCCCGCTGCCCTATCGCAACCCGGCCATTTTGGCCAAGACGGTGGCCACCCTGGATCGCCTCAGCGGCGGCCGGGTCATACTCGGCGCGGGGGTTGGCTACCTGCAGTCGGAATACGAAGCGGTGGGAGTGGACTTCGAGCAGCGCAATGCCCTGTTCGACGAGAGCCTCGAAGTCATGCGGCTGATCTGGGCCGGGGAAACGGTGAACTATCAGGGGCTCAACTTCACCATTGCGAACAGCACCGGCCTCCCCACCCCGGTGCAGTCGCCGGTGCCGGTGTGGATTGGGGGCAACTCCAAGCTGTCCCGCCGCCGTGTGGCGGAGAAGGCCCAGGGGTGGATGCCCATGCCCAATCCGGCCGCGCTGGCCTCCCGCCGCCGATCGGCTCATTTGGAGACCCTTGAAGATCTGGCCGAGATGGTTGCCTACCTCCTCGACCATGCCGCCTCGGTGGGGAGAAGCGACCCCATCGACATCAAGTACATGGACCTCGAAACCGGGGCCGTGGGAACGCCGGGCTGGAATCCCGACCGGCACTTGGGGAATATCGCCGCGCAGGCCGCCATCGGGGTGACCGGTATGGCGGCCCCCATTGCCGGTGGGACTCGCTCGCAGGTTATCGATGCCCTGCACCAATACGGCGAAGAGATCATCGCCTATCGTTAGAGCCATGCTGAGACCTGGGCACGGCGTTTGTTGCGGCTGCCGGGTGGGACTTGAAAGGGGACTCCCGTGTTGAGATTCGTTGAAGAGATACTCCTGTTGCTGTTGCGTGACGACAACGGAAAGTTCATCAACGTGACGCAGTCGTCCATCGATAGGGCGGTGGCCGGGGCCGTGCTGATGGAGCTGGCCATGGAAAACCGGATCGACACCGACTTGGAGCAGCTGATCTTGGTCGATGCCACCCCGGTTGGCGACAGTCTCCTGGATCCGACGCTGGCCATGATCGCCGAGGGGCAGGGGGCCGATGCCCGCCAGTGGGTGGGCCAGGCCGCTCAGATGGCGCCGGAGATCCGGGAGGCGGCGCTGGACCGGTTGGTGGAGCGGGGAATCCTGGAGCGCCAGGATGATCGCTTTTTGTGGGTATTCCGGTCGCGCCGCTATCCGACCATCGACGGCGAGGCCGAGAGGGAGGTCAAGCTGCGGATCATGGGGGTGCTGTTCAGCGATGAAATCCCCAGCCCCCGCGACGTGGTGATCATCAGCCTGGCCCACGCCTGCGGCATCTTCAGTCAGATGCTCTCCCGGCGGGAGCTGGAGCAGGCCAGCGCCCGTATCGAGCAGGTGCGCAAGCTCGACCTCATCGGCCAGGCCATGTCGCAGTCGATCCAAGACTTCGAGGTCTGGCTGGCCAACGCCGCGATCCAAGGCCGCGGCTTCGCGTAGGCGGCGCTCGTGGCTGGACGGCCCGCCCCAGCTCCCCGGCGATCCCTCCCGTGACCCTCGCCAACTCGCCTGAGGAGGCTTCATGAGCCTGTTCGGCGGCTCGCCGCTGGCCGGCAGGGTGGCCCTGGTGACCGGGGCCAGCCGGGGCATCGGCAAGGGATGCGCGCTGGAGCTGGCCGCGGCCGGAGCCGCGGTCTACGTCACCGGGCGCACCACCGGCCCTGGACAGCATCTGTTGCCTGGGACCGTTGGGGCCACAGCCTCCGAGATCGCCGCCGCGGGCGGCATTGCGACGGCCGTGGCCTGCGATCACCGAGACGACGCCGCGGTGCGGGCGGTGTTCGACCAGATCGCCGGGGAACAGGGCCGACTCGACGTGCTGGTGAACAACGCCTTCGCCATCCCCGACGAGCTGACCGCCATGCTGCCCTTCTGGGAGGTGCCCATCTCCAATTGGGACGACATGATGGACGTGGGCACCCGCTCGGCTTACGTGGCCTCGGTGCTGGCCGCTCCGGTGATGATCGGCCAAGGCGACGGGCTGATCGCCAACATCAGCTCCTCGGGGGCGGCCGAGTACGCCTGGCATGTGGCCTACGGGGTGGGAAAGTGCGCCCTCGACCGCATGACCGCCGACTGTGCCCGAGAGCTCGGAGGCACCGGGGTATCGATGGTGTCGGTGTGGCCCGGCTTCGTGCGCACCGAGCGCATCGATGCAGCCGTCGAGTCTGGGGTGGAGCTGCCTGCCAGCCTGGACGTGGCTGCGGCCGAGTCGCCCCGGTTCACCGGCCGGGCGGTGGCTGCCCTGGCTATCGACGGCGACCGGTCCCGACATACCGGCAAGGCCGTCTCGGCCCGGGACGTGGCCGACGCCTACGGCTTCACCGACATCGACGGCCGTCTGCCCGCCGGTCCCCTGCGCGACCGCACCGGCTGACCGCGGAGAGCATCTGTTGACCGCGGTCGAGCCGTTCGCCATCGAGGTGGCCGATGAGGTGCTCGATGACCTGCATCGCCGCCTCGACGCCACTCGGTGGTTCGACCCGCTGGCCGGGGCCGGGTGGGACGAGGGCACCGATCTGGACTACCTCAAGGAGCTGTGCCGCTACTGGCGCCATGACTTCGACTGGCGGGCGGTGGAAGCCCAGCTCAATCAGTTCCCCCAGTACACCACGGTCATCGACAACCAGCGCCTGCACTTCATCCACACTCGCAGCCGCAACCCCGGCGCCATGGCGCTGGTCATCCACCACGGCTGGCCCGGCTCCGTTACCGAGTTCGCCAAGGTGATCGAGCCGCTGCGGGAGCGCTTCCACGTGGTGTGCCCGTCCCTGCCCGGCTACCGCTTCCCCGGCGACGGCACCAGCCCCCTGCGCCACTGGGCGGAGTACTGGTACAACATCGTCCGGTGGACCGACATGCCCCGAGGCGGCCACTTTGCCTCCCTCGAAGCCCCCGAGTTCTACACAGCCGACGTCGTCGAGTTCTTCGACAGCCTCAGGTGATGTCAGCCCCCCGACCAAGCCGCCGCCAAGGAGAGACATGAGCCGCTTCTTCCATGCTTACGGAAACTTCGTGGGCGGTCGCCCCCGAACGGCGCTGGCTTTGGTCTTGGCCATCACCGCGGTTGCCGTGTTCGGCTTCACCCTGACCGCGGACTTGGCCGACGACCAAGACGCATTTTTGCCCGATGGCAGCGAGCTGGTGGCCGCGATGGACAAGCTGGCGGAGAGCTTTCCCGAATCGGCCCAGCTTGAGGCGGTGCAGGTGGTGCTCCGGGGCGATGTGCTGAGTCCTCGCGGCGCAGCCGACTCTATGGAGGCCACCGAAGCGGCGGCTTCGCACCCGGAGCTGTCCCGATACCGGTACGCGAGTCGCCCTCCGACCTCGCCTGGCCATGTGCTCTCGGCGATGGTCGCCGGTTCCGGCGGCGACCCCGACCGCGTTGACCTGGCCGCTCTGTCGCAGAGCGATATCGACGCCGCGATGGCCGATGACGACAACGCCGGGCTCGTGTCGGTGCTCAACGAGCTGGTGGCGTTCGACGACAACGGCGCGGTGGTGGGGGGAATCGGCGTGGTCACCGTGAACGCCGGCGGCGACCTCGAAGGCCTCGCCGAAGCCCAGATTGCCGCTGACGACGCAGTGCAGGCGCTGGCGCTGGGCGAACTGGATTCGGCCCGCACCCTGTCTTTGGGCAAGATCGACAAGGAGTCGAGCGACTCGTCGAGGTCGTCGTTGGGCCTTCTGATGGCGCTGGCCTTCGCGGTGATTGCCGTGCTTTTGGTGCTGTTCTACCGGCAGGTCAGCGATGTGCTGCTCAGCTTGGGCGGCCTGATACTCACCATCGTCTGGGCCCTGGGCTTCCAGGGCCTCTTGGGCCCCGACGGGCTGGGCGCCATCGGAGCGCCCAGCGTGCTGGGCCAGATGGTGCCGGTGATGCTCATCGGGCTTTGTGTCGACTACGGAATCCAGGGCACATCGCGCTACCGCGAGGTGCGGGCGGAGGGCGCCGAAGCGTCAGAAGCCATATCGAGATCGGTCACCGCCATCATGCTGCCGCTGGGCCTTGCCGGGGTGACGACCATTGTCAGCTTCCTCACCAACCTGTTCGGGGAGATCTCCGGGCTGGCCGATTTCGGCGTGGTCGCCGGGGTGGGTGTGGCCTGCGGGCTGTTCGTCTTCCTCACCGGGGTTCCTGCGGTGCGGGCGCTGCTCGACCGCCGCAGCCAGGCCAGAGGCAAACAGCCGGTGGTTCGCTCCATCGACCAGGCCATTCCCGGAGCGGGGCGCCTGGTGGGGGCAATCGGCTCAACCACGGTACGCAAGCCCGCGGCCATCTTGGTGCTGGCCGGTGTGGTGACCGTGTTCTTCGGAGTCATGGCCGCCCGGCTGGGCACCTCGTTCAACTCAACTGATTTTCTGCCCGACGGCACCGAGAGCAAGGAAGACGTGGTGTTCGTCACCGACCAGTTCGGCGGAAACACCGAGCCGGTCACGGTGCTCGTCGAAGCGGAGATATCCAATGACCGCACCATCCGCAACCTGCTGGACTTCGCCTCGGCCATTGAAAATCCCTTGCAGCGTCCTGAGGCGGTGAGCAGCGGCGTCACCAGTTCGCTGGGCACCTACTTCGAGGGCCTGCCCGCGTCGCTGCGGGCTCAAGCGGAGAGCGAGATTGCCTTGAACCGCGAGAACCCCCTGGTAGTGGATCAGGCAGTCATCGACCGCGTTCTAGAACTGGTCCGCTCCCACGACCCGGCCGGGTTCGACTCCTTGGTCGCCCTAGGGGCCGACGGCACCGAAGACCGCACCATCTTGCAGTTCAATGCGCTGACCGGCGACGCTGAGCGCACCCGTGATCTGTTCGCCCAGGTGGATGGCTTGTGGTTCGGCGACGACGATGCCATCACGCCGATTGCCGGCGAAATCACCTCTTTGGAGGTCTCCGACAGCCTGACCGACAGTCAGGCGACGTCTATCGCGCTGACCATCATGGCGGCGCTGGTGGTGCTGGTGCTCTTCTTCTGGTTCACGGAGTTCCGCCCCATGCTGGCCATCCTCTCGGTGCTTCCCATCTTGCTGGTGCTGGTCTGGGTGCTGGGCACCATGACGCTGCTCGGCTTCGACTACAACGTGGTGACCGCCCTCATCACCGCCCTGTCCATTGGCATCGGAGTGGACTACACCATCCATATCACCCACCGGTTCATTGAGGAGCGGGAGCATCGCGGCCAGTCGATCGCCCAGGCCATCAACAAGACCATGAGCACGACCGGCGGGGCACTGATCGGCTCCGCGCTGACCACCGCCCTGGGCTTTGCGGTCTTGATATTCAGCCCGATCCCCCCTATGGGCCAGTTCGGCCTGCTCACTGCGATCACCGTCTCGTATTCGCTGATCGCCGCGGTCGTGGTGCTGCCTCCCATGCTTGTGACCTGGGCCGCTTACCACCACTGGCGCCAGTCCCAGAGCTGACCCCGCGGCGGCGTCCGAGCATCGAGAGCGCAGTCCGGCAGACCTCTGGCCGCCGGGGTGGTGCCGGGGTGTCGGGGGCCCCTCAGTCGATGAGCCCGCACTGGCGGGCCCGGTCCAGGGTCACCTCGAACAGCCGGGTGGTGGCGGCGTCGATCATCATGCCCCGGTAGCTGGCCGCGCCCTGACCTTCGGCCTCCGCGGCCCGCACTGCGTCCACCACGCCCTGGGCCTCGGCGATCTCCTCGGGGCTGGGGGCGAACACCCGGTTGGCGACCTCGATCTGGCTGGGGTGGATGCACCACTTCCCCACCCCGCCCAGCATCGAGAAGGTGGCCGCGCTCTTCTCGTACCCGCCGGGGTTGGCGATGTTGGCATACGGCCCGTCGATGGCATCGATGCCCGCGGCCCGGCAGGCGATGATCATGCGGGTGCGGGCGTAGTGCCACACATCGCCGGGGTAGCGCAGGGCGGCATCGCCGTCGGTGACCCCGATGTGGCCGAGGCGCATCCCCTGGCTGGCCGACAGGTCGCCCACCCCCAGGGTGAGGGCTTCCAGCCGGGGGCTGCACCGGGCGATCTCGTCGGCGGTTTGCAGGGCCTCGACCTCTTCGACGAGGCATTCGATGCCGATCCGTCCCACCTCGAGGCCCAGCTTGAGCTCGAGCTGGGTCAGCATGTCGTCCACGAACCACACCTCTCGGGGCCCTTTGATCTTCGGCACCATGATCACGTCGATGTTGGCCCCGGCGCCGGTGACCACCTCGGCGATGTCGTCGTGGCACCACTGGGTGTGGACGCCGTTGATGCGGTAGGAGCGGATCTTGTCGCCCCAGTCCAGCTCGTTGAGTCCGGCGATGATGTTGCGGCGAGCCCCCACCTTGGCCGACGGGGCCACCGCGTCCTCAAGGTCGAGGAACACCATGTCGGCTTCGCTCTGCGCCGCCTTGGCGATCATCTTGGCGGAGTGGCCGGGGGTGGACAGCTCCGACCGCCTCAGTTGGTTTTTCCTGTCTCGCTCGCGGCTGCTCATTGGTTCTCCTCGGTGTCGAGCTCGGCCATCACCTCGTCGGTGTGCTCCCCGAGCCGGGGGGCGGGGCGGTACACCCCGGTTGGCGATTCGGCGAAGCGGATTGGCGTGTTGGGGGTGATCACCGGGCGGGCCGAGCCGGGGTGGTCCACCGCCACCAGCATTTTGCGGGCCCTCACCTGCTCGTTGCGGGCCAGGTCGGCGGCGTTGTTCACCGGTCCGCAGGGCACCTGGTCGGCCAGGGCGTCCACCACCCCGGCTTTGGTGAGGCCGCCAGTCCACGCGGTGATCGCCTCGCGGACCTCGTCGCGGTGCAGCACCCGGCGCCGGGCGCTCTTATAGCGGTCGTGGTCGATCATGTCACCCCGGCCGATTATCCGGCACAGCCGCTCCCAGTGCCGGGGGCCGGGAGCGGCGATGGCTACCTGCCCGTCGGCGGTGTCGTACAGCTCGAAGGGGCACAGCGAGGGGTGCTCGCTGCCGCGGGGGGCCTGGATCTCTCCGGTGTAGGAGTAGCGCCAGGTCATCGACTCGCACAGTGCCATCAGCGAGTCCACCATGCCCACATCCACGAACTGCCCCTGGCCGGTGCGGCGGGCGTGGTGGAGGGCGGCCAGAATGCCCGACACCATCATGGCGGCGGGGTACAGGTCGCCCACGCTGGGGCCGCTGGCCACCCGGGTGCCGTCTTCAGTGCCGGTGTAGCTGATGAGCCCCGACATCGACTGGGCCACGATGTCGTAGGCCGGCCAGGAGGTGCAGGGCCCCTCGCCGGTGCGGGGATCGCCGAAGCCCCGGATGGCACCGTACACCAGGCTGGGCTTGCGGTCCCGCAGCACTTCGTAGCCCAGCCCGAGCTGGTCCATGACCCCGGCCCGGTAGTTCTCCACCACCACGTCGGCCGTCTCCGCCAGCCGGAGGAACGCCTCGGCGCCGTCGGGTTCTTTGAGGTCGAGCACGATGCTGCGCTTGTTGCGGTTGTTGCTGGCGAAGTAGCCGCCGAAGAAGTGCTCGTCGTCGGCCTCGGTGTGGGGGCCGATCAACCGGACGGAGTCCCCGTTGGGCGGTTCCACCTTGATGACGTCGGCGCCCATGTCGGCCAAGATCATGGTGCAGAAGGGGCCGGCTAGGGCCTGGGTCAGGTCCACGACGCGGACATCGGCCAGCGGGCCCGAGCGTTCGGGGATCATGGCGGCGGCGTGCTCGTGGGCGGTGAGGTAGCCCCCCGACTCGTCGTAGGCCGTGCTCACTTCGTCCCCCAGTGGCTGCGCCGCTTGATCTGCACGAGCCGCTCCAGCTCGCACACCACGTCGCCGTGCTGGTTGCGGCCCCAGTGCTTGAAGCGCACGACGCCGGCGTCGCCGCGTTCGGGGTCGTCGGCAACGTCGAGCACCTCGGTGTAGGCGGTGATGGTGTCGCCGTGGTGTACCGGCTTCTTGAACCGCACGGCGTCGAGGCCCAGCTCGCACAACGCGTTCTCGGCGGTGTCCTGGCTGGCCAGCCCCACCGTCATCGACCCGGTAATCAGCCCGAAAACCAGCCGGCCGTCGCCCAGGGGCGAGCCGGACATGATCTCCTCGTTCCAGTGCGACTGGGCGGTGTTCATCACCTGCTTGGAGAGGTAGTTGTTCTCCACCTCGTCGATGGTGGCCGACCGGGCATGGCGCATGCGCTGTCCCGCTGCGAAATCCTCGAAGTAGTTGCCCGATCCGGTGAGGCTTGAGAGGGGTGCGTCCATCGTGTACCTACCTCAATGGAGTGGGGGGCAGTAAGTGGTCGGAGATTATGCGCTGCATGATCTCGCTGGTGCCCTCGAATATCTTGGTGAGCCGGGCGTCGCGCCAGTAGCGCTCGATGGGGAAGTCTGTGGTGTAGCCCGCGCCGCCGTGGATCTGGAGCGCCTCGGAGGTCACCCGCTCCGACATCTCCGACGCCAGGTACTTCACCATCGCGCCGCTCATGTCGCACTTCTCGCCGGCGTCGGCTTTGGCCGCCACCTGGTACATGAGGGCGCGGCAGGCCTCGATCTCCGAGGCCATGTTGGCGATCTTGAACCGGGTCACCTGGAAGTCGCCGATGGGTCGCCCGAACTGCTCTCGCTGTTGGACATAGGCGATGGAATCCTCCAGCGCCCCCCGGGCGAGGCCGATGGAGCGGGCCGCGGTGTGGATGCGGGGGGTGGTCATGGCGGCTGCGGCCCGCTTGAACCCGGCGTCGGCGGCCGTCTCGGCCCGCTCCGATCCCACCAGGCAGTCGTCGGGCACGAAGCAGTCGTCGAATGACAGCTCGAACGTGCGCCAGCCGTGGTAGCCGATCTTTTTGATGGGGTTGCCCGACACGCCCTCGGGGAACGTCCCCGACGCCTTGTGGACCGCGAACTGGCGGATCCCCGAATGGCGCCTGTCGGGGTCGTAGGGCTTGTTCCGGGCCACCACCAGAATGCAGTCGGCCTGATCCGCGAAAGTGCACCACATCTTCTGGCCGTTGAGCAGCCAGCCCCCGTCAACCTTGGCCGCCCGGGTTCTCACCGAGGCGATGTCCGACCCGGCGCCGGGTTCCGACATCGCAAAGCAACCCAGCCACTCGCCTCGAACGGCGAGCGGCAGGTACTTCTCCCGTTGGGCGGGGTTGAGCACCAAGGCCATTCCTGATCGGGCGATGATGCTGGCCACGCTCATCCACGCCCTCGACAGCTCCTCGGTCACCAGCGCGTACTCGAACACGCCCAGCTCCAGACCGCCGTAGCGCTCCGGCGCCATGATGCCGAAAAAGCCCAGTTCGCCCATCTCCTGGCGCAATTCATCGGGGATGAGGCCATGCTCGGGGTCGAGCCGGTTGGCGACCGGCAGCACCTTGTTCATAGCGAAGCTGCGGGCCATCTCCTGGATCGCGTCCCGCTCGCCGGTGCGGTAGGGCGCCGGGATCGGCGAGCGGGGGTCCAACGGGGCTCGCGACATCCTCAGCCCCGCAGGCGTTTGGCCACCAGATTGGTGCGCCGGTACTCGACCACCACCTCGCCCCGCTGGTTGCGGGCTTCGGTGTGCCAGGTGACGATCCCGGTGCTGGGCCGGCTGGTGGACTCCCGGGCCTCAAGCACCCGGGAGCGGGCCGTGAGCGTGTCGCCCGGATGCACCGGGTGGTGGAACCTGACGCCCTCCATACCCAAAAACGGCCCTCCTGTCTCGCTCAAGTCCTCCACCGACAGGCCCACCGCAGTGCAGAGCACCAGCATGGGGTTCACCACCACGTCGGGATGGCCGTGGGCCCGGGCGAACTCCGCGTTGAGGTGCATGGGATTCCAGTTGCACGTTGCGGTGGAGAACAGCGCGTTGTCGCCGTCGGTGACAGTCCGCCCCCAGTGGTGGTCGAACGTTCGGCCCTCCGGGAAGTCCTCGAACCGGTTGCCGTGGGGGATCAGCGCAAAGCTGTCGAAATCAGGCTGGCCCATCAGCCTCCGACGCTAACAACGACGCCCCCCGCCCACAAGCAGGCCCCCTGCCCGCGAGCCGTCAGGGCGCGGTGCTGTGCCCGATGTCTTCTCGGTGTTGTTGCGGGCGCGCCTCTTCTTGACAAAGGCGCGTCGGCCGTCAAGCATTGTCCTGTGACTGTGGAGGCCGTTGCGGCGCACGAGGCACTTCACAACCGGATCTTGGAAGTGGCCGGCACCCTCGCCGAGGCCGAGTGGCTCGCGCCGTCGGCGTGTGCGGGCTGGCGAGTGCGCGACGTGGTGGCTCACATCGGCGCCGGGGCCCGCAACCTGATCGACCCGCTTGCGGTGCCCGATGAGCGGCTGCCCCTTCCCTCGGTGCGCGAGCGAGAGCACGATGTGCACGTGGACATCCGGCGAAGCTGGCCTATAGCCGAGGTGGTCGAAGAACTCGCCCACTACGGCGGCCAGCGGCTGGCCCGGCTGTCGGCTTTGCAGGAGGCGCCGCTGGCCTCGGCGCCGCTGGAGCTGCCCGGCCTGGGCACCTACCCCATGCACGCGGCGGCCAACGGTTTGGCGTTCGACTGCTTCTGCCACC
The DNA here is from genome assembly GCA_028278955.1 of Candidatus Poriferisocius aerobius. Classification (GTDB taxonomy): domain Bacteria; phylum Actinomycetota; class Acidimicrobiia; order Acidimicrobiales; family Bin134; genus Poriferisocius; species Poriferisocius aerobius. The sequence continues at coordinate 8,818 of JAPYOC010000176.1, read as the reverse complement.
TCTACCACGACATCGCTGCGCCCGGCGGCCCCGTCCAGCGAGAGCTGCCCGCGCCAACCCACGAGGAGTTGTACCCGGTGGTGCAGTGGATGATGTGGGGGCTGCCGCAGATGCAGGGCCCCGAGCTCGACGAATCGCTCATCGCGCCGATCACCATCGGCCTGACCGGCCCCGGCGAGAGCATTTGGACGGTACGCCGCCCCGACCCCGACGGCGGGCTGGTGGTGGAGGAGGCAGGCGGAGGCGACGCCATGGTCACCTCCACCGCCTTCGACTTCGTGTCATGGGGAACGGCCCGCACACCGTGGCGCGCCGCCTGCGAAACCGAGGGCGACATCGCCTTGGCGGCCGGTTTCCTTTCCACCCTCAACATCGTCTGAGCAGCAGTAAGAAAGGGTGCCCACTTGAATCTCCAACCCGGGGACATCAACTTAGCCAAGCAGGACGACATCGCCCGTTTCGGCGCCGCGCCCTACGAGTACTTCGAGGTGCTGCGCCGGGAGGCGCCGGTGTTCTGGAACCCGCCGCCCGAGCCCCAAAACCCCGGGTATCTGCCCTGCCCCGGTTTCTGGGTGCTGTCGAAATACGAGGACGTGGCCCTGGCCTCCAAAGAGCACGAGCGATTCTCGGCGTGGGAGAACTCCGTGCTGTGGACCGACGTGCGGGAGAACCCCGCCGAGCTCGCCGCCCAGCGGGCGGGGCTCTTGGGCATGGACCCGCCCCAGCACACTCAGTTCCGCCGCCTCATCCAGCCGGGTTTGACCCCCCGCAAAGTGGCCGACCTGGTGCCCTTCATCCGCGAGCACGCCCAGGAGGTGGTAGCCGAGCTAGCCGGAAAAGACCAGGTGGAGTTCGTCTTCGACGTGGCCGCCGAGCTGCCGATGATCCTGTTGTGCCAGCTTATGGGCGTCCCCCAGCATCAGCGCCACGAGTACATGCGGCTGGGCAACAAGGCGGCCAGCTTCGAGTACAACCCGGACTTCCAGAACGACATTCTCGAGCTCTACCTGTTCCTCGATGAGGTGGTTAAATCGCTCCCCGGCACCCAAGACGACACCATGCTGTCCAAATATCTGCACGGCGAGGTGGACGGGAGGCGCCTCACCAGAGACGAGATAACCCAGTTCTTCTTGACGCTGTCGATCGCCGGCCACGAGACCACCCGGAACACCACCGCCCACTTCGTGCGCCTTATGGACGAGCACCCCGACCAGAAGGAGCACCTGCTCGAAGACCTCGACGGCAAGCTGCCCAACGCGATAGAGGAGGTGCTTCGGCATTCCCCGCCGGTGATGCAGTTCTGCCGCACCGCCACTTGCGACATCGAGCTGCGAGGCGTCACCATCCCCAAGGCCCACAAGGTGTATCTGTCCTACGTCTCGGCCAACCGCGACGAAGAGGTGTTCGAAGATCCCAACCGGTTCGATATCGGCCGCCCCAACGCCGACCTCCACCTGGCCTTCGGAACTGGCCCCCACTTCTGCCTCGGCGCCTCGCTGGCCCGCACCCAGCTGCAGTGCGTGCTCGGCGAGTTGTACCGGAAGCTGCCCGACATCGAGCTGGCCGGGCCGCCCACACCCATGAACAGCGTCTGGTTCAACGGCATCGACGCCATGGCCCTCAATGTCTGCCCGGCATCGTCGAACTAGCGCTCGACGGCCTCAACGCGGTCGGCGGACTCGAGATGGCTGAGGGCCTGCCCGCCACGGGAGAGTTCGCGGCGGCCTGCGCTGCCGATGGCGAGATGCGCCTGGCGGTGCGGTACTGGACCGGCGGTCTGCGGCTGGGAATCGGCGACCACCAGACGGGCTTCACCGCCGCCGACGGCGAGATCGCCGCAGGCGTGCCCGAGCCGGGCGCAGGGGTCATCACCATCACGGGTCCGCCGGAGGTGTGGGCACCGCTCTTAGAGGCGGTGCCGCCGAGGTTCGCGCAGATCTCGATACTGACCGCTCTCGGAGAGGCCGGCCTCCAGCGGGGGCCCACCGATCCGCTGTTGTGGTGGCAGTACCTCCCCGCCGTGAGGCGGGCTGTCGAGCTGCTGCGGGCCCCTCGTGTTGCCGAAGAGGCCGCGGTGGTCAAAAGCGGGCCGTTGCCCCGCCACGACAGCCCGGTTGGCAGGTATGTCCACCTAGAGCTCGACGGGTGCGGCCACCGCGTGTACTACGAGGAGGCAGGGTCGGGCATTCCCATGCTGCTCCAGCACACCGCCGGGGCCAGCAGCCTCCAGTACCGACATTTGTTCGAGGCACCCCAGGTCACCAGCCGCTTCCGCCTGATCGCCTACGACCTTCCCTACCACGGAAAGTCGGTGCCCCCGGTGCACCAGCAATGGTGGGAACGCGAGTACCAACTCGACGGGGGTTTCTTACGGCAGGTGCCCCTCGCGCTGGCCCAAGCGCTGGATCTGGAGAGGCCTGCTTTCATGGGCTGCTCGGTGGGAGGACTGTTAGCCCTCGACCTGGCCCTGCGCCACCCCGCCGAGTTCCGGGCCGTCGTCTCCTTGGAGGGCGCGCTGCACATTCCGGGCAGCCGGGAGGACTTCTTGGGATTCTGGCATCCGCAGGTGAGCAACCACGCCAAGGCCGCCTTGATGGAAGAGCTCTGCTCTCCCACCTCGCCGCGGCCCTACGTGAAAGAGGTGTCGCAGGGGTACGCGTCGGGCTGGCCCCCCTCGTTTTGGGGCGACCTGCAGTACTACCTGGCCGACTACGACCTCCGTGATCGCGCCGGCGAGATCGACACCGACCAGATCGGGGTCCACATCATGAACGGCGAGCACGACTTCTCGGGCACCGTCGAGGCCGGCCTCGAGGCCCACCAGGCCATCGCCGGATCGACGCACACGGTGATGGAAGGCGTGGGGCACTTCCCGATGCAGGAGAACCCCGAGGCGTTCATCGGCTATCTGCTGCCCGTGCTCGAGCTGATCGAGGCCCGGGCGCACTGACCGCCACGAGCAGGAGAGGAGGCCATGGGAGCGCAGATCACGGGAAGGCCGGTGGTGGTGACCGGCGGGGGAAGCGGCATAGGCGCCGCGTTGGCAGCGGAGGCCGCGGCCCGGGGCGCGTCGGCCGTGGCGGTGGCCGATGTGGATGTCGAAGCCGCCGAGGCCGTGGCCCGGGCCATCACTGACAAAGGGGGCACGGCCCGGGCCTACCCGTGCGACGTGACCAGCCCCGGTTCGGTGGACGAGGCCGCCGCGGCGGTGGCCCGCAACCACGGCACGCCCGCCTTGGCCTGTGCCAACGCGGGCGTCATGGCCCCTCTGGCACCCCTGCTGGAAAGCTCCGGTGCCGACGCCGAGTGGACGATGAGGGTCAACGTTTTGGGCACCTTCCACACCCTCCGGAGCTTCGGGCGCCTGATGGCCGACGGCGAACAGGCCGCATGGCTCATGGCCACCGGCTCTGAGCATTCCGTGGGCGTTCCCCACGTCGGTGCCGGGGCCTACACCGCCTCGAAGCACGCCGTGCTCGCCCTGTGCGACGTGCTGCGGGGCGAACTGCCTGCCCATGTGGGTATCAGCGTGGTGTTCCCCGGCCTCACCGCCAGCCGGCTGTGGGACTCAACCCGCCATCGCCCCAGCCACTACGGAGGCGCGGCCGAAAGCGATCCGGCCTCCGGTATGCTCATGGAGCAGAAGGGCATGAGCGCGGCCACCGTGGCCCAGAGGGCCTTCGACGCAATGGCCGAAGGCCGTTTCTTGATCCCCACCCACTACCACATCGGTCGCTATGCCCAGCGGCGGGCCGGTGAGATGTCCGAGGCGTTCGAACTCCTCTCCGCAGTCGACACCACCGACTACGACCTCGCTACCGTTGTGGCCCGATTCCGACCGGAGACCTCCTCGTGAGCCGGGGCCGGGGGCTCAGTCGGTTTCGTCGCGTTCTGCGATCAGGGCGGCGGCCTGGGCGGGCCACTTCCACTTGCTGATCCGACCGGGAATCTCCAGGGCCGCCTCAAGGGCCTGCACACCGGCGTCGTCGAGGCCGGCCAAGTCCTCGTAGGTAACGACGCCGTGTTCGGGCAGGGCCCGGGCCAAGGCGGGGTCGGTGCCCTTGATCCGGGTGAAGTCGTCCGGCGCCGGGGTCGGGGCTGAGACCGGTTTCCTCGCCGGGGCTGGCACCGCAGCTCGCGGCTCTGCCACTGCGACGGCCACAGGCTCCGGCGCCGGGGTGCGGATGGCGAGCAGCTCGGATTGGCGGGCTCGCGCCGCGGCGGCGTCGCGGTTCTCCAATGCCTCCAGCAGGTGCATGGAGATGTCGCCCACCACCACGTCGTCATCGGCCCCCTCGGCCTTGATGCCGTCGTCGATCATGATGTAGCAGAACGGGCACGCGGTGGCGATCCGGTCGGCCCCAGTGGCCACCAGTTCCTGCGACCGCTCGATGTTCACCTGCTTGCCGATGGCCTCCTCCATCCACATGCGGGCCCCACCCGCCCCGCAGCACATTCCCTTGGTGCCGTTGCGCTGGGCTTCTACCACCTCGACACCGCCCAGCGAACCCACCACCCGGCGAGGGGCCAGGTACACGTCGTTGTGGCGGCCCAGGTAGCAGGAGTCGTGGTACACCACCCGCTCGTCGAGGCGGGCGCCGGTCATGTCGAGGCGCTCGTCATCGATCAGCGCCTCCAAGAACTGGGTGTGGTGAACCACCTCGTAGTGCCCGCCAAGCTGAGGGTACTCGTTGGCCAGCGTGTTGAAGCAGTGCGGGCACTGGGTGACGATCTTCTTGACCCCCATCTCGTTCAGGGTCTCGATGTTCTGCATGGCCAGCATCTGGAAGATGTACTCGTTGCCTGAGCGCCGGGCCGGGTCGCCGGTGCAGTTCTCGGCCGGCCCCAGTATCGAGAAGCTCACCCCGGCCCGCTGGAGCAGCTTGGCCACCGCCTGGGTCACCTTGCGGTTCTTGTCGTCGAATGAGCCGGCACAGCCCACCCAGTAGAGGTATTCCGACTCCAGCGGGTCGCCTCCGTCGAGCACGGCGATGCCCTCGAACTCGGTGGCCCACGCCCCCCGGTCGCCCTGTGACATGCCCCACGGGTTTCCCGAGTTCTCCATCGAACGGTAGGCCTGGCCCAGCTCGGAGGGGAAGTCGGACTCCATCAGCGACAGGTAGCGCCGCATGTCGAGGATCTTGTCGAGGATCTCGATGTTCACCGGGCAGATCTCGTCGCATGCCTTGCAGGAGGTACACGACCACAGCTCCTCGCCGGTGACCCGCTCGAACACCGAGTTGGCCTCCACCTTGATCTCCGGCACCGTGCCCAGCGGCGGGGTGGTGGCCGGCTCGCCGGTGGCGGCCATGACCTCGCCGGTCTTGAGCACGATCTCCCGGGGGTCGAGCGGCTTGCCGGTGGCATGGGCCGGGCACACCGATGTACACCGCCCGCACATGGTGCAGGCGTCGGTGTCCAGAAGCTGCTTCCAGGTGAAGTCCTCCACGGTGGCCGCCCCGAACGACTCCAGATCGGTCTCCATGAGGTTGGGCATGGGTTTCATGGCACCCTTGGGTCGGTCTTTGTCGCGCAGGTACATGTTCAGCGGGGAGGTGAACATGTGGCGCAGCATGGTGAGGGGCAAAAGCACCAAGAAGGCCACGAAGGAGATCACGTGTCCGGCCCACCAGAACTGGTGCCAGTGGTCGAGGCCCTCGAGCCCCCGAACCTGGGTGGCGACCTGGTAGCCCAGCACCGACCACTTCTCGAAGTCGGGCACGCCCTGCTCGGCGATGCGGAACACCTCGGCGCCGAACCCGGTCACGCCGATGGCGAAGAACGTGCCCAAGATCACGGCGTGCTCAGGCCTCGACTTGATGCGGATGCGGTAGGGCCGCAGCCGTCGGGGGCCGTAGCGGCGCACGATGGCCCACATCACCCCGACCATGAAGACGGCCCCGGCGATGTCGCCCACCGCCGAATACACCTGGTATACCCGGCCGTGGAGGAACTTGGCCCCGTCGGGGAGCTGCTCGTCGATCTCCAGGGTGGTGGTGACCCCCAGCAAGATGATGAACCCCACGTAGATCATGGTGTGCATGACCCCGGCGCCGGGCTCCCGCAGCAGGGTTCGCATGTACAGGCCCCGCCGGAGGTCTTTGAGGCGGGTCTTGGCGTTGGCCGTGGTGGTGCGGCGGTTGTCGGGGCCGCCCCGCTCCCAGTTCTTCACCCGCTTGGCGAACTCCCAGGAGGCCCATACCAAGAAGATGGGGATGATGGTGTAGAAGGCCGCCTTCCACCCGTTGGGGATGTTCTCCCAGGGGTGGCGGGTGATCTCGGCGGGGTTCTTGAACTCGGTGATCGCCGAGGCGATGCCCGAGGCGATGGTGAAGGCGGCGAATCCCAACCCGAGGCCGAGGACGAGGTGGTGGGGGCGCAGGCGCTTTTGGTCCATGGCACCTCCCAACCTAGCGGCCTGCTCCTGTCGGCTTCGCACTGAAGCGGTCAGTGCGACCGCACAGCGGCCTGCTTGAAGTTCACAGCGCGGAAACAATCGTGAAATCTGGCCTTCCTACCGTGTTCCCGATTGCGCTGGCGCCGCAGTGGCGCGGGCGCACAGCACGGCGAAGGAGGGCCGTTGACCATGAAGAGGAAATTCGGGATAGGAGCGCTGATCGCCGCCGGCACGGTGCTCATCGGGGCGGTTCCGGCGATGGCCCAAGACGGCGGCGCCGAAGCGGTGCAGGTGGTGATGGACAACCTGTGGGTGTTCATCGCCGGGGTCTTGGTGTTCTTGATGCAGGCCGGCTTCGGCATGGTCGAGGCCGGGATGACCAGGGCCAAGAACGTCGGCAACATCATGGCCAAGAACCTCGCCGACATGTGCATCGGCGCACTGGCCTTCTTCGCTTTCGGCTACGGCATCGCCTTCGGCACCGACGCGGGGTCGCTGTTCGGAACCGACGGCTTCTTCTTGAGCGGCACCTTCACGACGTTCGGCGACGGGCTGAGCACGCCCACGTTCTTCTTCTTCCAAGTGGTGTTCGCGGCCACCGCGGTGACCATCGCCTCGGGGGCCATGGCCGAGCGGACCAAGTTCTCCGCTTATCTGGTGTTCAGCTTTTTCATGACCGCCCTGATCTACCCGGTGGTGGTCCACTCCTTCTGGCATGGCGACGGGCTCCTTTCCGACCTGAAGATCGGCGATGCCAGGTTCGGCGACTTCGCCGGGTCCACCATCGTCCACAGCACCGGCGGCTGGGCTGCCCTGATGGGGGCCATCTTCCTCGGACCCCGCATCGGCAAATACGACGAGAACGGCAGACCCCGGGCCATGCCCGGCCACAACATCGCCTTTGTGGTGCTGGGGGTGTTCATCTTGTGGTTCGGCTGGTTCGGGTTCAACCCCGGCTCGGAGCTGGCCGCGGATGATTTCGTCATGCGGGCGGCGGTCACCACGCTTTTGGCCGCGGCTGCGGGAGGCGTGACCGCCGGGGCGGTCATCTGGCGCAAGGCCGGTGCCCTCGACGTGGCCATGACCGGCAACGGCGTGCTGGCCGGCCTGGTGGGAATAACCGCCGGCACCGGCACCATGAACCCGATGGGCGCCGTGGTGACCGGCGCGATCGCCGGTGCCATCGTGGTGTACTCGGTGCTGTTCTTCGACCGGATCCGCGTCGACGACCCGGTGGGCGCCATCTCGGTCCACGGTGTCTGCGGCGTGTGGGGAACGCTGGCCGTGGGCCTGTTCTCCCGCTACGACGACGCGTTCGTCGGCCAGGACAACGCCGGCTTGTTCTACGGCGGGGGAATCGATCAGCTGGTGGTGCAGCTCATCGGGGTGTTGCTGGTATTCGTGTGGGTGACGGCCACCACCGGCACCCTGTTCGCAGTGATGAAGAAGACCATGGGTCTACGGGTGTCTCGTGAAGAAGAGATCGGCGGTCTCGACCTTCACGAACATGGAGTGCCTGGCTATGCCCCTGATGTCACGGCCAGCTCACGCAGTTGAGTTTCGACTGAGCAGTTGGCCGGCCTCGGGAGCCTTCTTGGACGCCTCCGCAGCTGTGGGGTGATCTCCTGATCCCACGAGCCACGAGCCCGTAGGCGCTCAGCCCGCTTGCTCGGCCACCGCGGCGGCTGCTTCGGCCGCTGCGGCGGGGTCGAGTGAGCGGGCGAGCGTCGCTTTGGGCTCGACTGGCATCATGTCGTGGCCCAGCTCGTACACCAGCGGCATGCCGGTGGGGATGTTGAGGGCGGCGATGGCCTCGTCATCGATCTGGTCGAGGTGCTTGGCCAGCGCCCGCAGGCTGTTGCCGTGGGCCGCCACCAGCACTGTCTGCCCGGCTCGGAGATCGGCGACGACTGCGTCGTGCCAGTAGGGCATCAGCCGGTCCACCACATCGGCGAGGCACTCGCTTCGGGGCATCAGCTCGGGGGGGATGTGGGCGTAGCGGGAGTCTCCATTGGGGTTCCAGGGGTTTGCATCGGAGATGGGCGGCGGCGGGGTTCGATAGCCCCGGCGCCACTCGTTGAGCTGCTGGGGGCCATAGCGCTGCCGGGTCTCGGCCTTGTCCAGCCCGGTGAGGTCGCCGTAGTGGCGCTCGTTCAGCCGCCAGTGCCGCTTCACCGCCACGTCGCTACCGCCGATCTCGGCCATCGCCAGCTCCGCGGTGCGGACAGCCCTGGTCTGCACCGACGTGTGTACCACGTCGGGCCGCAGCCCGGCCTCGGCCAGTGCCCTGCCCGCGGCCCGGGCCTCGGCTTCGCCCTCTGGGGCCAAGTCGCAGTCGTACCAGCCGGTGAACTGGTTGGAAGCGTTCCACTGGCTTTGGCCGTGGCGGAGCAGGATGAGGATTGACGGTTTCACGCCGGT
>JAPYOC010000175.1 GCA_028278955.1 Candidatus Poriferisocius aerobius | reverse complement strand
GCCAGCCCGCTGATCGGGGCAATCCAGGGCACCGCTGAGAGGGGTTACGTCTTGGCTGCTGCGCCCCGAGTCACCCAGGCCCGGCTCCAACAGCTCGGAGACGCGCTGAACCCCTGAACCCAATCAGGGGATGAGGGTGATCTGAGAGTCGAGCCAGCCCAAGAGGATGGCGATGCAGCGGGGGTCGGAGTGGAGGCGGTGGTCGGCGCCGCTGATGATGCGCAGGCCGGCATCGCCGTGAGCGTCGGCGATGGCCCTGGCATCAAGAGGGGATACCTCCGTGTCGTTGGAACCGTGCAATACCAGCATCGGCCGGGGAGCGATCTCGGCGGCGCAGCGATCTGCTCGAATCGACCGGGCAGATTGGGCCCAGGAATCCACCGACTCGGGGAACCCGGAGGCAGAGATGATCCCGAGCGAGCGGGCGTACTCCACGACGCGAGAGGCGTCTAGCTCCCAGTGGTCGAAGTCCGCCGGTGCCCCCATGGTGGCCACCCCCCTGACCCGGAGGTCGTCTCGGGCGGCGTGGGCCGCCAACGCCCCGCCGATTCCGAATCCCGCCGACCACACCCCTTCGACCTGCTCCAACCCGTTCATGTAACCGACCGCGCTTCGGACGTCTTCGGCCCATGCCCCGAGCGAGAAATCGCCCTCGCTATCGCCGCACCCCCGGTAGTTGAGCACCAGAGCAGCCCACTCCATGTTCCGGGCAATCCGATCAGCGAGGGGATACACCCGCTCGGCGGCCCTCGAGCCCCCGTTGGCCGCCGCCGGGAAGCCAGGACACAGCACCACCCCGGGCAGCGCCCGCACCCGCCGGCTCTCGGGCAGCGCCAAGTGTCCGGCAAGCTTCAGCCCGCCGGTGGTCTGCCAGTGGGTCACACCGTCCGCAGCCGATAGCCGCGGTTTCGAGCCTCGGCCAGGGTGTCGGGCCCGAACACCGAGAACTGTTCGGACGCCACCAGTTCCTCGATGACCGACTCGTCTTTGATCTCGTCTAGGTCATACACGAGCTGGGACCGCTTGTCCCCCACATACCGGAAGCCTTCCAAAGACCGCGGCCTGTCCATCTCCCAACCGTACTGCCTTATCGGCCGGATTCTTCGGCCGGGGGGCCCAGCGCTCCAATGGCCTTGAGGTACTGGCCCTCGAGGTCGAGCACCACCACCACATCGAGGGCGTCGATGTCCCGGCTCGATTTGGAGGCTCTGGCCAGCACATAGTCCACCGAATCATCGTCGCTGGTCACAACGTCGTCTTGCCGGCGCTCTGCCTCCGCAGCGGTCACATCGGCTCGCCCGTAGGTGGCCGACCCCCGCAGCCGCAGGTGGTCTAGCCGCCAGAGCAAGATCGCCTCCACGTCCTCGTAGCTCAGCTTGGCCGACAGGTCTTCGGGCAGACGCTCGGCCACAAAGCCCACTGCGTCGAACAGGTCGTACACCGCCCGGGCCCGGGTGTGGGACAAGCGAGAAGACACCCGCAGCACCGCGTAGGCGGCCAGCCCAACCACCAAGACCGCGGCGACTATCAGTATGAGCGTCAGATGCCGATGCGCTGAGCCAGCAGCTCGCGGTGGTAGACGGGGTCGCCGAACAGCAGTTCGGACGACTTGGCCCGCTTGAAGTACAGGTGGGCGGGATGCTCCCAGGTGAAGCCGATCCCGCCGTGTATCTGGATGTTCTCCGCCGAGGCGTGGAAGTACGCCTCCGAGCAGTAGGCCTTGGCCAGGCTGGCCACCGACGGGAGCTCGTCGTTCAACTCCGAGGCGCACCAGCCTGCGTAGTAGGCAGCCGACTTGGCCGACTCCACTTCCAACAGCATGTCGGCGCACTTGTGCTTGATGGCCTGGAACGACCCGATGGGCCGACCGAATTGCACCCGGTCTTTGGCGTACTGCACCGACATGTCCAAGCACATCTGGGCCCCGCCCACCTGCTCAGCGGCCAGGGCCACCGCGGCCAGATCGAGCACTCGCTCCAGCACAGCCCAGCCCCCGCCCTCGGCGCCGATCAGGGTGGCCGGGGTGGCGGCGAAGTCCAAGCGGGCCTGCTTGCGGGTCTGGTCCATGGTGGACAAGGCGGTGCGGGTCAAGCCCTCGGCACCGCCGGGGCACCAGAACAGGCTCACCCCGCCGGCGGTACGGGCCGCCACGATCACGACATCGGCGGTGTGGCCGTCGATCACGAACATCTTGGCGCCGCTGATGCGCCAGCCGTCAGCACCGGCAGCCGCCTCCACGGTGACGCCCGACTCGTCCCAGCGACCGTTCTCCTCGGTGAAGGCCAGCGCAGCCACCGTCTCACCAGAGGCGATGCCGGGCAGCAGCGCGGCCTTGGCCTCCTCGTCGCCGCTGTGCATGAGGGTGTTGGCCGCCAGCACCACGCTGGAGAAGAACGGAGCGCACAACAGCGCCCGTCCCATCTCCTCCAGCACCACGATCAGCTCGACATAGCCGAAGCCGCTGCCCCCGTATTCCTCGGGGATGATGAGCCCCTGCAATCCGAGCTGCTCGGCCATTTGGCCCCAGACGGCATCGTCATAACCCTTCTCGGTGTCCATCTGCTCTCGGACCGCCGATTCCGGGGATTTGTCTTCCAAGAACTGCCGGACGAAGCGCCGCAGCTCCTCTTGTTCCTCGCTGAAGGCAAAGTTCACGGACTTGTTTCTACTAGATCGCAGCCCCGGTAGCCACGCTCGAACACCGTGGGCGCCGATTGGCTCGCCGCCCTCTGCGCTGATGACCTGTTGTCTGCCCACCGCATCGGGCACAATCATGGTCGCGGTATGAGGCATCGGCAAAGCGAGCATCAGCGAAGAGAGTCGCCATGACTATGCACTGGCAGGACACCCAGGCCGAGATCCACAAAGTGGTGGTCGGCCCGATGGACAACAACGTTTTCGTCGTGCGCTGCCGCCACAGCGGCGATGCGGTGCTGATCGACGCGGCCAACGAGCACGAGCGGCTGCTGGAGATGTGCTCGTCGCTCGGGGTCCGCACCGTTTTGGAGACCCACGGGCACTGGGACCACATCCAGGCCATCCCTGCGGTGCGCGACGCCGGGTACGAGGTGGGGGTCACCGCCGAGGACGCCGCAATGCTCGACTCCTACGACTACCTGCTCGAGGACGAGTCGGTGATCGAAGTGGGCCGGCTCCGCCTGCACTGCATCCACACGCCGGGCCACACCCCGGGTTCGATGTCGTTCCGCCTAGACGGCTCGCCCATCTTGTTCTCAGGCGACACCCTCTTCCCCGGCGGCCCCGGCGCCACCGGCTTCGAGGGCGGCGACTTCGACACCATCATCGAATCCATCGAGCAGAGGATTTTCTCCCCCCTGCCCGCCGACACCATGGTTCTTCCCGGCCACGGCGATCAGACCACCGTGGGCGCCGAGACGCCCCATCTCCAGGAGTGGGTCGACCGGGGCTGGTAGGCTGGCTGCTTGGCCCGCATTCCCCCTGTCCAGTGGTAAGGACGGCATATCCTCCGGCGTAGACTGGGCTGGTGAGCCAACCCGGGGTCCCGCTCTTCGAGGTCGAGAACCTGCATGTGGCCACCGCTGAGGACGGCATCCCCCTCCTGTCGGGCATCGATCTCACCGTGCGGGCCGGCGAGGTGCATGCTCTGATGGGGCCCAACGGGTCGGGCAAGTCCACCCTGGCCAGCGCGTTCTTGGCCAGCCCGGAATATGAGGTGACCGGGGGGCGGATACGCTTCAAGGGCGACGACATCACCGACTGGCCCGCCGATGTGCGGGGCAAGGCCGGGCTCTTCTTGGCCTTCCAATACCCTCAGGAGTTCCCCGGCGTGTCGGTCATGAACTTCCTGCGCCAGGCCCTGTCGGCCCGCAAGGGCATCGACTTGTCGGTGCTGGAGTTGCGGCTGGCGGTGATGGAATGGATGGAACGGTTCGACATGGACCCCTCATTCGCCGACCGCTATCTGAACGACGGGTTCTCTGGGGGCGAGAAAAAGCGCAACGAGGTGCTCCAGCTGGCCGTGTTGGAGCCGGAGATGGCCGTCTTGGACGAGACCGACTCCGGTCTGGACATCGACGCCCTCAAGATCGTGGCCAGCGGAGTGCAGGAAGTGCGGACCTCTCGCCCCGAGATGGGGGTGCTGGCCATCACCCACTTCCGCCGGCTGCTCGACCATCTCAAGCCCGACCACGTCCACATCCTGATGAACGGCAAGATCGCGGCCAGCGGCGGCTTCGATCTGGCCGCCCAGCTCGACGCCGAGGGGTACGAGGCATGGCGCTAGACCCGGCTTTGATCCGGGCCGACTTCCCCATCATGTGCCGGCAGGTGCACGGTCGCCGACTGGTGTACCTCGACTCGGCCGCCACCTCCCACAAGCCCAGGCCGGTGATCGACGCCGTCACCGACTACTACGAGCGGTTCAACTCCAACGTCCACCGGGGCTCCTACCAGTTGGCCGTGGAGTCCACCGAGGCGCTGGAGCGGGCCCGAGCCAAAGTCGCCCAGTTCATCGGGGCCTCCGACGGCTCGGAGATCGTCTTCGCCAAGAACGCCACCGAGGCGATCAACCTGGTGGCCCGAACCTGGGGTTGCGCCAACCTGGGGCCGGGCGATCCGGTGGTCATCACCGAGTTGGAGCACCACGCCAACATCGTCCCCTGGCACATGCTGACCACCGAGCGGGGCATCGAGTTGCGCTGGATCCCCATAACCGGAGATGGCCACCTCGACTTGACCGACCTCGACCGCTTGCTGGACGGCGCCCGGCTGTTGAGCGTGGCCGCGGTGTCCAATGTGCTGGGCACCATCAATCCCGTCCGCCACCTGGCCGACGCCGCCCACCAGGCCGGCGCTTTGATGCTGGTGGACGCCAGCCAGTACACCCCCCATCTGCCCACTGATGTGACGGAGATGGAGGCCGACTTCGTGGTCTTCACCGGCCACAAAATGTGCGGTCCGACGGGCATCGGGGTGTTGTGGGCCAAGCCTGAGCTGCTGGAGGCCATGCCGCCGTTCCTGGGTGGGGGCGAGATGATCCTCAACGTGACCAAAGAGGGGTTCAGCACCGCTGAAGTCCCCTGGAAGTTCGAGGCCGGAACCCCGCCCATCGCCGAGGCGGTCGGGCTGGGCGCAGCGGTGGACTATCTGACCGGCCTGGGCATGGAAGAGGTACGCGAGCACGAGGTGGCCCTCACCGGCTATGCCCTGCGCACCCTGAACCAGCGCTACGGCGACGACATCACCATCCACGGGCCTACCGAGCCGGCCGAGCGGGGCGGGGTGCTGTCGTTCGAGTACAAGGGGATCCATCCCCACGATGTGGCCCAGGTGCTGGACCAGTCCGGGGTGTGTGTACGCGCCGGCCACCACTGCGCCAAGCCGCTGATGCGGGTGCTGGGCTGCGCCGCCACCAGTCGGGCGTCGATGTATGTGTACAACGATGAATCCGACGTCGACGCCCTCGCTGATGCGCTCGGCGACGCCGATCCCTTCTTCATCGGATGAAATCGCCGACCGGAGAATGGCTGCGTTTTGCTGAGACTTCGCCCGTAAACTGGTGAGCTGCTGCCATGCCCGACCTTGAAGACCTCTACCGCGAGATCATCCTCGACCACTACCGCAACCCCCGCAACCGGGGAGAGTTGGACACACCGCCTGCGGTGCGGGCCGAGGGGTTCAACCCCCTGTGCGGCGACGAGGTGATCATCTATGTGCGCTTGACCGACGGCGTGGTCGAAGACATCAAGTTCGGCGGGCAGGGCTGTTCAATCAGCCAAGCCTCGTCGTCGATGATGTCGTCCGCCGTGAAGGGCCGCACCACAGAGGAGCTGTACCGGCTCGACCGGGCCTTCAAGTCCATGATGTCCATCGAGCCCGACCCCAACCACCCCTCCCCCGCCAACGGCAACGGCGCCGACGTCAAGCTCGGCGACCTCGAGGCCCTCAAGGGCGTGGTCAAATTCCCCGTCCGCATCAAGTGCGCCACCTTGTCGTGGCACACCCTTACCCAAGCCATAAAAGAAGCTCAAGCTACCCCCTGAGGCCCATCGAGCAGATGACGCTGGGGTCGGAGTGCCCGTCGCCTCGCGGGGCCGGCAGACAGAGCCGTCCGTCTCGGTGGAGATCGGTCACCAGTGCGGCCAAATCCTCGGGGGTCCGGTTTCCGATGGCGTTGGACAGCTTCTGCTTGACCGCCTCGCGAAGGGGACGCTCGCTGATGGCATCGAGGGCGGCGTCTAGCTCGTCGGGGTCCACGAACAGGCTCGGCGCCATGGTGGCGCGGTGGTCGCGCAGCTTGCGCCAGCACTTCTCCCTCACGCCCAGCAGCGCGCCGGTGGCCTTGCTCGGGGGCGCTCGCAGCGGGCCGTTGAGGGCGATCGCCACCATGTCGTGGTGATCCTCTAGGCGGACCGCCGGCCTCGTCTCGGGCTCGCAACGGGCCAGGTGCAGCGCCTCCTGGGGAGTGATGCGCTGGGATTCGCCGTCGATGCCGGTGAAGGCGAAAGCATCCGAGCCGCTCACCGCCTGGGAGTGCACCACCACCCCGGCGGGCAGTTCTCCCTGCGGGCCGCCGGGGTGGGCCGCCGTAGTGGCGTAAACCACGTTGGGCAGTGATTCCACCCGCTTGGCGAGGTCGGGATGGCGGTCGGTGGCCTGCCGCCAGATCTCGTAGGCCATCGACACCGGATCCACGTCCTCGCCGCCGTCGGCGAACCGGCCCTCGGAACGCTCGTCATAGAGGCCGGTGATGACCGCCCGCTCCTTGTCGTCGCCGAAGAACTTCTCGTCGGAGCCCAGCAGTTCGGCGTTCTCCTCCAGCCGCCCGCGAATGCGACCCCGGAGATTGATCTCTCCATCCACCGACCCAGACGGCATCAGCGAATAGACCAGCACGGTTTCGGCTTGCTGGCCGATGCGGTCCACCCGGCCCGCCCGCTGCACCAACCGCACGATGGCCCACGGGAGGTCGTAGTTCACCACGATGCGGGCGTCTTGGAGGTTCTGGCCCTCCGACAAAACGTCGGTGGAGATCAGCACCCGCAGCTCGGGCTGGCCTCGGCCCGCGGCCACGCCCTGGTTGGCCCGGGGCGAGAAACCGCAGGCCAGCGCAGTGGGGTTCTCGGAGTCCCCGGTCACCGCAGCCACCCCCTCCACCCCCCGCCGGGCCAGCTCTTCGGCCAAGTAGTCCGCGGTGTCGGCCGCCTCGGTGAACACCAGCAGCTTCTCTGCGGGGTGCTTCTGGGTGATCAACTCCGCCAAAGAGGCGATCTTGCCGTCGTTTTCAGCATCCCAAGCGCCGAATTCGCTGAGCAACGACTGAATCGCTCGGGTGTCGGCGCGCAGCGCATCGCCGAACTCCTCTGTGAAGAGCTCGGGCCGCAGCCAGCGCACCCGGCTCGCCCGGGCCTCGGTCAGCTTTTGGTACGCCCTCATCGGAACCGAGAGGTCGGGCACCTCGCTGAGGCTGAACAGCCCCTCTTCAAAAAGGTCGCCCTGCTGGGCATCCAACTCAGCCGACCACAGGGCGTTGTCCACCGAGCCCACCGGCAGCGGCAGGCGATGGTCGATGGCATGCAGTGCGACGAGGTTGCGCAGCGCGTGGCGGCGAAGCGTGGCCAGAAACGCCGGCCCCGAGGAGGTGAGGCGCTTGAACATCATGATCCGGTTGAACCCGCTGAGGTTGCCGTTGGCCGAGTTGCGGAGGTCGTCGATCACCGCTTGCTCGTCGCCGGTTGGCGCCTGTCTCGGGTCCAGGTACCGGGCCAGGTTGTAGCGGGGCAGCAGCAAGTCGGCGATGACGTCGATGGTGCTTGGGCTCATCATGGCCGCGGCGGGATCGCTGGGCGCCACCTCCCGCTCCACCGGATGTGCTTCCCGTTCGGGGAAATGGAACCGCCGGCCGTCGCCGAAGACGAGGTAGGGGCGACCGGCTTCGTCTTGACGGGCGTAGTTGTCTTGGATGAAGCGGCGGGTGCGCCGAACCAGGAACTGCGATATGAGCGCCTGCCAGTCGCCGAGGTGCTCTGAGTGCCCGAACGCGGCCAGCGTCGATGTCCGCCCCTCGCACCTCGCGGCGAACTCAGCCTCGCCGTGCTCGGCGATGGCCCGCTCGGGGCGGATGCCCAGGTCGTCGTCGGGTCCGACGAACAACGCGATCTGCGCCGACACGTCAGCGAACCCCTTGTTGTAGGGAGTGGCGGTGAGCAGCAGCACCTTGGAGTCGTTCTCGGTGATGTAGTCGTGAAGGGCCCGGTAGTCCTGGCGCTTGGGGTTGCGGAGGTTGTGCGACTCATCCACCAGCACCAGCCGGTGCCGCCGCATGTTGGGCAGCTCCCGGGTGGCCCTCGACAGCGAGAGCACCCGTGCGTGGAGCCGGTACTCCTCGCGGTACCCCTCCCACATGGCCACCAGGTTCTTCGGGCACACGATGAGGGTCTCAAAGCCGTTCTCCTCTTGAAGCAGCCGGGCGATGGCGGTGCCCACCATCGTCTTGCCCAGCCCGACCACGTCGCCCACCATGGCCCCGCCCCGATGGTTCACGATCCGAGCCGCGATCTTCACCGCTGCGGCCTGAAACTCCAGCAGCCTCTCGGCCATCAACGCCGGCAGGCCGTACTGAATAAGCCCTTCCCGAGCTTCGGAGGACAGGTGGTAGGCCATCTTGAGGTACACCAGGTACGGGTCGAGCGGCGTCTCCGACGCCCACGACTCGTCGAGCAGCTCGATCAGCTCGGGGTTGGCGGGCACGGTGAACTGGTCGTTCCAGCGGTCGTCGAACCAACCGGCGAGCTTGGCCGTGGCATCGGTGTCGAGCACATCCACGTTCAGCTCGCCCTGCTCCCGAAGTCCTGCTTTGGTGAGGTTGGACGACCCCACATAGCCCACCCTGGGCGCTGCGGTATCGTCTCGGTGGCAGAGGTAGAGCTTGGCGTGGAGGCGGTGAGCCAAAAACAGCCGCACCTCCACATCGCCGTCGGCAATCTGCTGGCGCAGGCACCGCAGCGCGGTCTCGTCTAGCGCGGTGGGCAGGCCGACTTGGAGCTGGGCCCGCAGCTCTTCCACCGTCTCGCTGCGATGCCGCTCCGCCACCTCGTTGGTGACGGGACGCTCGGCGCGCCGTCGCATCAGCCGGCGCATCTCGTCACCGGGATTCTCGGTCATGCCCACCAGCAAGCGCACCTTGGGCCGGT